>JALFSO010000087.1 GCA_022778785.1 Dysosmobacter sp.
CGGACGAGGACCTCCAGGCCATCGACAGCCGCGTCACCCGGGAGACTCTGGGGGACATCAGCATCAAGGCCTGCGTGGACGCCCGCATGTCTTACGGCGGCACCGCGCCCAGCGAGGTCCGGAGACAGATCCAGGCCGGCCAGGACTGGCTGACAGGCGTGGAGGCCATGAAGTGGTAAAACCCACAAACTGGAGAACCTGAAATTTTGCGACCTGTTCACAGGCGGACGGCCACCTGTGGACAGGCCGCTTCTTTTTTCGGATCGTTGTCTGCGCACCCGTCGATACCTTTGAAAGGCGGTTCCGCCTCATGGACGGCATCCTCTGTCCCCGGAAACTGAAACGGAAACTGCTGCTCCGAATTGACCGGCATTGACCGAAGACGGTGTCATTTCCGGCAAGGTCTGCAAGCCGACGGAAGGGGGGACCGTCAGTACGTATCATATATGAAAGCCCGGAAGGAACCGCAGTTCAGTTCCTCCGGGCTGTTTTTATGGAGAGGTCCCATCGGGACAGGGCTCAGAACCGCACGGCGTGATCCTGTTCTCGCTGTTTGGCCAGCACACTGGCGGTGATCCGGATGAAATCCCGGGTGTACTTGGGGATGAACTCATCCTTCCGGTAACAGGCGTAAAAGTGCCGGTGATTCTCGTAGTCCTTCAGGGGGAAGAACTGGCCCCGCTTCTGCCGCACGTAGTCGTCTGCGTAGATGTTGGGCAGGATCATGCAGGCACCGGCCTCCAGTGCTACCCGGCGGCCCACCTCCAGAGAGTTGGTCTCCAGCAGCACCACAGGCGAGAAGCCGCTGCGGCGGAACAGCTTGTCCTGGGTGATCCGGGAGGAGTGGCTCTTTGTCAGGTAGACGAAGCGGTCACGCTTCGCGGCGTCCAGCGCCACCGGCGTACCGGAGAGGAACTGCCGGGCGATGCAGGCGTCCCTGCCCGCCAGAATCCCGATGGTCTCCTGTTCGATCAGCTCATAGGCCATGCTGGTGCTGGTGGACTCCAGCGCGGCAAAGGCCAGGTCGATCTGTCCGGACTGGAGCATCTCCTCCAGCGTGGCGGAGCCGCTCTCCGTCATCTCCAGCGTCACATTGGGGTACTGGGCGGTGAAGTGGGGCAGCACCAAAGGCATGACCTGCATGGCGCGGGTGACGCTGATGCCCAGCCGCAGACGGCCGGCGTGTTCGTGGCGGATCTCCCGCAGCTGGCTCTCCAGTTCCGCATTGGCGGCCAGCATCCGGTCCGCTGCCTGCAAATACTTTTCTCCGGCATAGGTGGGCCGCAGGGGGGAGACACTTCTGTCGAACAGCGGCAGGCCGATCTCCTGTTCCACCTGACGGAGCATCTGACTCAGGGAGGGCTGGCTGACAAACAGCTTTTTGGCCGCCGCGGTGACACTGCCGCATTCCGCAATGGTCTTGATATATTGCGCCTGCTTCAAATTCACAAAAGATTCCTCCCTGAATTGGTGCAAAATGATGGAAAATATTATGAAGATCCTATATACATCATAATCAATATCTTATGAAAGTCAAGAAAAAACGCAAGGCTATAGCACTTTCCTTATGGATTCTATCATTCAATATATATTTGTAACTATTGCCGATTGCTGATAGAATGCAGACAATGGATCAGCAAAAAAGAGTGGGAGGAAACAGCATGGAAATTTTGAAACCGGCAGCTGCCGGCACCCTGGAATCCAGCGACGCCATGGTCACCGTGGAACCCGGCGAGGGCGTCACCCTGGAACTCAGCAGCAGCGTCATGAACCAGTACGGCCGTCAGATCAAGGCTACGGTCCTGGAGACCCTGGAGCGTCTGGACGTGAAGGACGTCCACATCACGGTGGTGGACAAGGGCGCTCTGGACTGCACCCTGAAAGCCCGCGTGGAGTGCGCGGTGTACCGCAGCTGCGGCGTGTCCGCGGCGAATATTCCCTGGGGAGGTGCCATCCGATGATCAGAAGACCCAAGCCCGAACGGTTCCGGCTGCGCCGGACCATGATGTTCATGAACGCCCAGAAGCCGGGCCTCATCAAGGACGCCTACATCTACGGCTGCGACTCCATCATGCTGGATCTGGAGGACGCCGTGGCGGAGAACCAGAAGGACGCTGCCCGCTTCTCCCTGTACCACGCCCTGACCACCATCGACTACGGCGACACCGAGGTCATCGTCCGCATCAACGGCCTGGACACGCCCCACTGGCAGGAGGACATCCGGGTCTGCGTGGCCGGCGGCGCCGACGGCATCCGCATCGCCAAGTGCGAGAGCGCCCAGGACGTGAAGACCGTGGAGGCCGCGGTGGAGGCTGCGGAGCGGGAGTTCGGCGTGGAAGTGGGCCGGACGCTGCTGATGGCGGCGCTGGAGAGCCCCAAGGGCATCCTGAACGCCTACGAGATTTGCGCCGCATCCGACCGGATGTTCGGCGTGGCCATCTCCGGCGGCGACTTCCGTAAATGCATGCAGACCACCTTCCAGCCCGACGGCGTGGACATGCTGGCTGCCCGGGGCCAGATGCTGCTGGCCGCCAGAGCCGCCGGCATCCAGTGCTTCGACACCGTGTTCACCGATCTGGACGATGCCGAGGGCTTCGAAGCCGAGGTCCGCCAGAACAAGGCCATGGGCTTCGACGGCAAGAGCCTTATCAATCCCAAGCAGATTCGGCTGGTCCACCAGGTCTTTGCGCCCACGGAGAAGGAAGTCCGGCAGGCCGAGAAGATCGTCCGGGCCTTCCGGGAGCAGTCCGCCGCCGGTGTGGGCGTGTTCACCGTGGACGGAAAGATGATCGACGTGGCCTTTGTGCCCGGCGCGGAGCGCACCATCAAGCTGGCGAAAGCCTGCGGCATGTATAAGGGGGATCTCGTGTGATTGCTCACACGGGATCAGGATATAAAATGGCGTGCCGCTCGCCGCAAAGCGGCAACCGCGGCACATGCCGAAAAACCTCCGTTGGAGGAGAATTCGGGATGTATTTGAGTGCTGCGGCACACGGAGGGTTTTTATGAGAAACGCAGTAGGACGTGAAATTCCCGACAGCCTCCTGGTAAACGGCAAAGAGGTCTACCAGGGCAAGAATTATATGGACGGCAAGTACATCCAGAAGGCGTCTCCCCGCACCCGGCGGTACGAGAAGCCCCAGGAGAGCAAGATCGTGGAGACGCTGGCAGACGCCCTGCGCCAGTGCGGCGCGAAGGACGGCATGACCTTCTCCTTCCACCATCATCTCCGGGATGGCGACTATGTGGTGAACATGGTGATGAAGGCCGCCATCGAGGAGCTGGGCCTGAAGGACCTGACCATCGCGGCCTCCTCTCTGGGCAGCGCCCATGACCCCATCGCCGACTACATTGAAGAGGGAAAGGTCATCGGCATCCAGACCTCCGGCATCCGGGGCCGCATGGGCGAGGTGGTCTCCGCCGGTAAGCTGAAGACCCCCGCCATCATCCGCAGCCACGGCGGCCGTCCCCGTGCCATCGAGGCAGGGGAGGTCCACATCGACATCGCCTTCGTGGCAGCGCCCACCAGCGACTGCGTGGGCAACTGCCGGGGCATCGGCGGCAAGAGCAACTGCGGTTCCATGGGCTACGCCATGACCGACGCCAAGTACGCCGACCACGTGGTGGTGGTCACTGACTGCCTGGTGGACTTCCCGAATATGCCCGCCTCCGTGGAGGCCATCGACGTGGACGCCGTGGTGGTCGTGGACTCCATCGGCAACCCCAAGAAGATCGCCTCCGCCGCCGCCCGCATCAGCCAGAATCCCCGGGACCTGATGATGGCGGAGAACGTGGCCAAGGTCATCGCCTCCACGCCCTATTTCAAGGATGGCTTCTCTTTCCAGACCGGCGTTGGCGGTCCGTCTCTGGCGGCCAACCTGTTCCTGGAGCAGTATATGGATGAGCGGAACATCAAGATGGGCTGGGCCATCGGCGGCATCTGCGGCCCCATGGTGGAGCTGCTTAAAAAGGGCAAGGTGGGCAAGATCATCGACGTGCAGGATTTTGACCTGGACGCGGTGAATAGTATCAACCAGACCCCCAACCACTTTGAAATGAGCGCCAGCCAGTATGCCAACCCTGCCAACAAGGGCGCGATGGTCAATAAGCTGGACTTTGTGGTGCTGGCTGCGCTGGAAATCGACACGGGCTTTAACGTGAACGTGCTGACGGGCTCGGACGGCGTGCTGCGTGGCGCGCCCGGCGGACACCCCGATGCGGCGGCAGGCAGCAAGTGCTGCATTATCGTAACGCCCTTGGTGCGCGGGCGCATGGCTACTGTGTGCGAGCATGTGGTCACGGTTACTACGCCCGGCGACTGCGTTGACGTGCTGGTAACGGATTACGGCATCGCCGTCAATCCCCAGCGCCCCGATCTGATTGAATGCCTGGACGCGGCGGGCATTCCGCATGTGCCCATTGAAGCCTTGCAGAAAAAGGCCTATAGTCTGGTCGGTACTCCGGATGATCTGGAGTGGGAGGATCAGGTGGTGGCTGTGCTGGAGGCGCGCGACGGCACCATTCTGGATGTTGTGCACAAGATCAAGCCGTTGAAACTCTGATCTGACTTTATCTTAATCTCTTATGGAAGGAGCGTCCGCTGTGTCCTATACCGTCGCTTCCGTTACCACCCGGCGCGGTCTGGCCGCGGTGGACGCCCTTCTTTCCCGCTGCGGGCTGCGCCGCGATCCGCTGGCGGATTATACCTGCGGCGTGTATGATCAGGAGGATGTGCTCTGCGCCACAGGCAGCTGCTGCGGCGCGACCCTTCGCTGTCTGGCGGTAGATGACGCCTGCCGCGGCGAAGGGCTGATGAACCTGGTGGTTTCGCACCTGTGCGAGGTGCAGGCAGCGCGCGGCAACACGCGCCTCTTTTTGTATACAAAGCCCCAGTCTGCGGGCTTTTTTGAGGAGCTGGGCTTTTATGAGGTTGCCCGCACGGATGAAGTCGCCTTTCTGGAAAACCGAAAAACGGGCTTTGCGGACTGGCTGTCCCAGCTTCATAGGG
>JALFSO010000092.1 GCA_022778785.1 Dysosmobacter sp.
GGACACCTCGTCCCGTCCCTGCTGCAGGCCGCAGTCGATGAGGATCTTTTTCCCGTTGACCTCAAGACAGTGGCAACTGCCGGTGACGCATTGGTCGGCACCGTAAAAACTGAGTTTCATGGAACGTCCTCCTATCGTGATTTGATGTTGGCTTGGCCTGCCGCCGCCGCCGGACAGACCCGCTTTCTTCCGTTGTTCAGTTTATCACATTTTCTTCCGCATCACAACCGACATTTTCTCCGTTTTGTCACTCCCGTCCCCGCGCTTCCCCCGGCTCCCGCAAGGTCCGCACCGCGCAATCGGTTTTGCGGTCCGCGATTTTCCAATTTGTGAACTTTTTATAAGAATCTACGTTTTTTCTTTGCATTCCGCGGAGAGTTGTGTTATGCTACACTTGTTTTGGTATGGCCACTTATTTTATAAAAGCAATTGCATCCGCGGAGCGCCTCTCCGGCGCTGCGGCGGATTTTGAGAAAGGATGTTTTCAAATACCATGGGTCTGATGAAGAAACTGTTTGGCGATTACAGCTCCCGGGAGCTGAAATCCATCTACCCCATTGTGGACAAGATCGAGGCCTTGGGCGACGAGTACAAGGCCATGAGCGACGAACAGCTCCGGGGCAAGACCGCGGAGTTCAAGGAGCGTCTCCAGAACGGCGAGACGCTGGACGATATCCTGCCGGAGGCCTTCGCCACCGTGCGGGAGGCCGCTGACCGCGTGCTGGGCCTGCGGCCCTACCGGGTGCAGCTGGTGGGCGGCATCGTCCTCCACCAGGGCCGCATCGCGGAGATGAAGACCGGCGAGGGCAAGACCCTGGTGGCCACTCTCCCCGCCTATCTGAACGCCCTGACAGGCCAGGGCGTCCACATCGTCACCGTCAACGACTATCTGGCCAAGCGCGACAGCGAGTGGATGGGCAAGGTCCACCGCTTCCTGGGCCTGAAGGTGGGCCTTATTGTCCACGGCCTCACCACCAAGGAGCGGCAGGCCGCCTACGCCGCCGACATCACCTACGGCACCAACAACGAGATGGGCTTCGACTACCTCCGCGACAATATGTGCATCTACTCCAGCGAGCTGGTGCAGCGGGGCCACAGCTTCGCCATCGTGGACGAGGTGGACTCCATCCTGATCGATGAGGCCCGTACTCCCCTGATCATCTCCGGTCAGGGCGAAAAGTCCACCCAGATGTACGATATGGCGGAGATGTTCGTCTCCCGCCTGAAGAAAAAGGTAGTTGTGCAGGTGGACGATAAGGAGGAAGAGGACTCCCACATCGATGCCGACTATATCGTGGACGAAAAGGCCAAGACAGCCACCCTCACCGCCTCCGGCATTGCCAAGGCGGAGGAATTCTTCCATGTAGAGAACCTGTCCGATCCCTCCAACGCCACGCTGAACCACCACATTAATCAGGCGTTGAAGGCCCACGGCACCATGAAGCGGGATATTGACTACGTGGTGAAGGACGGCGAGGTCATCATCGTGGACGAGTTCACCGGCCGTCTCATGTTCGGCCGCCGGTACTCCAACGGTCTCCATCAGGCCATCGAAGCCAAGGAGCACGTCAACGTCAACAGTGAAAACAAGACCCTGGCTACCATCACCTTCCAGAACTACTTCCGTCTGTACGATAAGCTGTCCGGTATGACCGGCACCGCCATGACTGAGGCGGAGGAATTCGGCACCATCTACAATCTGGACATTGTGGAGATCCCCACCAACCGTCCCAACCAGCGCGTGGACCACCACGACGTGGTATACAAGACCGAAGCGGGCAAGTTCCGGGCCGTTATCCGGCAGGTGAAGGAGTGCCACGAAAAGGGCCAGCCCGTTCTGGTGGGTACCGTGTCCATCGAGAAGAACGAGTTGCTGAGCCACCTGCTCCAGCGGGAAGGCATTCAGCACAATCTGCTGAACGCCAAGAACCACGAAAAGGAAGCCGAGATCGTGGCTCAGGCCGGTAAGCTGGGTGCCGTCACCGTAGCCACCAACATGGCCGGCCGTGGTACGGATATCATGCTGGGCGGCAACGCCGAGTACCTCTCCCGGGCCGATCTGGTGAAGGCCGGCTACTCTGAGGAGGTCATCGTGGACGCCACCGGCTACGCCGAGACCGATAACGAGGAGATCCTGGCCGCCCGGAAGCTGTTTGCCGAGCGGATGGCCTATCACAAGGCCATCATCAAGGAGGAGGCTGAAAAGGTCCGTGCGGCCGGCGGCCTGTTCATCATCGGCACCGAGCGCCACGAATCCCGCCGGATCGACAATCAGCTCCGTGGTCGTGCCGGCCGTCAGGGCGACCCTGGCGAGACCCGGTTCTATATCTCTCTGGAAGATGACCTCATGCGTCTGTTCGGCGGCGACCGCATCCAGAACATGATGGAGAAATTCGATCTGGACGAGGACACCCCCATCGAAAACAAGATGCTGACCCGTGCCATCGAAAACGCCCAGACCACCGTGGAGAGCCGCAACTTCCAGTCCCGTAAGTCCGTTCTGGAATACGATGACGTCATGAATAAGCAGCGCGAGATCATCTACGCCCAGCGCCGTCAGGTGTTGGACGGTCTGGACATCAAGGAGACCGTGCTGAACATGATGCACACCTCCGTCAGCAACCATGTGGCGCTGGCCTTCGGTGAAAATCAGCAGCTGGACGCCGCCCAGTATCACGAGATGC
>JALFSO010000097.1 GCA_022778785.1 Dysosmobacter sp.
CGGGCACGACATTCTCGCCCTGGAGCGATTCATGGACGATACCCGCCACATGATTATCTTCGACGTTCTCACCTGGAAATCCCCGGTGGGAGACAAGGGAGAGCGTCTGCGGCTGTTCCTGTCCGACAAGGGCTATGCCAATCCCAGAAAGAGTGGGAAGAAGAGTATCCTTACGGCATTTTTGCCTTTAAGGAAACGCAGGTCAATTTGAAAGAAGGTGCCGACAACGGCGAGGAAAAAGGCACTCTGACCCTGTACCGCCTGGGCGGCACGGAGGGCCGCGCGGAAGCGCTGGTCGTCCTGGTCCCCGCTGCGGCACAGATCGAGGAAGACCGGATGTCCTACGCCAACGCGGCCGGCACACAGGACTATCAGGTGACTGTGGAAGACCCGTGGCCCATTGCCCAGTATCAGCCGTTGGGCGGTTCGGGCGAGATCATCCGCGCCGGCGGGGCCATTACCACAGTGACCGAGACGGAAGGACTTCCTGAGGAAGACCCCATCGTCAAGGATGAGACTCCCGTTGAGGATGAAGCGTCCGCTGAGGATGAGGGCCAATCGGAATCGTCTGCGCAGCTGACTACCCAGACGCTTGTGGCCCCGGTAAAGAACGCTGACAGCTACCAGTGGCAGATGCAGATCAAGATGGGCAACTCTTATGTAAAGAGATGGTCTGACATCGATGGGGCTACAGACCAGGAGATGGTCATGTCTCCGGATCTGCTGAGTCTCATTTCGAACGAAAATTACACCTATGACTTCCGCTGCTTCTATGAGGTCAACGGGGTCAAGTATTGCTCCGAGAGCTGGAATGGTGAGGCTTACGAGCTCGAAGTGGAGGACATCCCGCCCGTCATGCCCGAGGACTTTGTGGATGACCACACCCGCACCGACTCCACCGTTGAGTTCGAGGGTGAAGAATACGGCAGCTATCCCTTCTGGGTGGTCTTTGCCGACGGTGAGTGGGAAAAGGAGATCACCTTCGAGGCTTTGGACGACGATCTGCATGAGTGCGGAGAAGTGGTCAGCGCCGTCGTCATGGAAGCCAAAGGTGCGGAAGTCTACGAAAGCTCCTCCTGATTTGAACTCTTTGCAGATTCTCAACAAACCGGCAGGCCAATGTCGATTTCGCGTCACCGGCAAGGGCTTCGTGGAGATCGCACGGTAAAGGCATACACCGCGAAAGCACAGACGTAAAAAGAGACTGCCCTGTTTAGGGGCAGTCTCTTTTGAAAACAGATGGGAGATGCGGCCGAATCAGTTGGCCTGCCTGCCGTGATCCTCCGCCACCTCGCCGGAGGTGTAGGCATTCAGCAGCTCCCGCAGATCGTCGATGCGGGCCTGGAGCTGGCGGCCCATGTCCGTCTCCGCCACCTTCATCCGGGCGTCCATGCGCTCGAAGACCGTGGAGGTGGAGTCAATGTCCAGATTGTTCTCAATGGCGTTCTTCCGGCCTGCAAAGGGCTGGTGGGCGGCGATACGTATGCATCTGGAGTTGTAGATCAGCGTATAGCCCGCGATGCCGGAGGTGGGCTGATAGGCCTTGCAGAAGCCGCCGTCGATGACGATGAGCCTGCCGCCGCCCTTGATGGGGGACTCGCCCTTCTTTGCCTTCACCGGCACATGGCCGTTGATGATGTGGCAGTGGGGTCCCTCCAGCTGGAACTCCCGCAGCAGGGCGGCGCACACTGCCGGATCGTTGTAGAGGGTGTAGTAGGCGTTCTTCGGCTCCGTCCAGGCGGATTCGTCCTTGATGAGCCGCCGCTCGAAGGTGGTCATCCGGTCCCGGCCAAAGATGGGGCTGTTGCGCCCGGCCCACAGCCACCACAGAAAGTCCATGCTGTCCTGCCGTTCCGGCGAGCCCGGCTCCTGATAGTAGGCCTTCCGGGCGGCAGTGTCGGCGTAGTCCAGGAACTCCCGGCCCTTCCGGGCCTTTCCGCCGATGGTGAAGGTCATCAGTTCGCCCTCCGCCGTCAGGGGGATACAGCCGTGGAACAGCAGGTTGCCGTTGTAGACCTTGTAGAGACTCCCCTTGGAGTAGAGGAAGCGGACATGCCGCTGGAGCTTCTCGCTGAGCCGGAAGGAGGTGGTGAGCTGATTGATCACCGCGTCCTCCTCCGCCGTCAGGGCGTAGGGGTCTGCCGGGTCCACCGTGGGAAAATCGCAGTCCTCCAGAGGATAGGTGACGCCGCCGATGGTGATGCTCCGGCTGGCGTAGTCGATCTTGTCCAGCAGCAGCCGGTCGTCCATGCCGTACTCCGGATGGCGCAGGATCTTCTGGCCCTCCAGCTTGAAGAGGATGACGGTAATGGCCTTGTGCATCCGGGCGGACAGCAGCTTGTCCTTTTCCGTGTAGGACGACGCGCCGTCTCCCGTCAGCTTGACGGCGAAGCGTCCCACCTGGCAGTCCCGGTAGATCTCGTTGGCAAAGACGGACAGGGGCCGCAGGGAGATGCCGTAGCCGGTCTCCACCACCTCCAGATTGTTGTAGTGGATGGAGTTGGCCAGCACCGTGGCCACCAGCGTCCGGGAGCCGGAGGCGGCGCCCATCCAGAGAATGTCGTGGTTGCCCCACTGGACGTCCACGCTGTGGTAATTCAGCAGGGAATCCATGATGATATCCGCCCGGGGGCCGCGGTCAAAGATGTCGCCCACGATGTGCAGATGGTCCACCGCCATGCGCTTGATGAGTCCGCACACCGCCTCAATGAAGCTGGGCGCCCGGTCCGTGTCGATGATGGCGTTGATGATGTTCTCGAAGTAGTCCCGCTTGTCGGTCTCCTCCCGGTGGGTGTGGAGCAGTTCCTCAATGATGTAGCTGAAATCCCTGGGCAGGGCCTTGCGCACCTTGGAGCGGGAGTATTTGGCCGTGACCAGCCGGCACAGCTCCACCAGCTGGTAGAGGGTGATCCGGTACCACTCCTGTAAGTTCTCCGTCTCCCGGCGGATCCGCTCCAGCTTCTCCCTGGGGTAGTAGATCAGCGTGGCCAGCTGGCTCCGCTCCGCCTGGGTCAGTCTGGTGAGGAACAGCTCGTCCACCTTCTCCTTCACCACGCCGGAGCAGGAGTTGAGGATGTGCAGAAACGCCTCATACTCCCCGTGGACATCGGAGATGAAATGCTCCGTCCCCTTGGGCAGATTCAGGATGGCCTGGAGGTTGATGATCTCGGCGCTGGCCGCCTGGACAGTGGGATACTGCCGGGCCAGCATATTCAGATAGCGTAACTCTTCAGCGGAATAAGGCGCTTGTGATGCCATGGAAAACCACGCTCCCCATCATGAGATGATACTGTTATTATCACACAGTTTCTCATAGAAAAGCAATCCCTTTTCTGAGCAATCTCCACAGAGCTGCTGGCCGCGGAGCTGTGCAGGCCAAAACAACTCCAAAGCCGGGACAGAGCGCCCCGGCTTTGGAGTTGTTCGGATGGGTTCATGCGGAGCCGGAACGGAGGGCCCGGCAAACGGATCAGATCAGTCCCGCCATCTGGGGCAGTCCCAGACTGACGGCAGGCACATAGGTCACCAGCAGCAGGCCCAGCAGGATCATCACATAATATCCCAGCATGTATGGCAGCACCCTGGACAGCGATGTGCGGCCCACCTTGATGGCCACGAACAGCGTGTTGCCTACCGGCGGGGTGATGTTGCCGATGCACAGGTTGTACACCAGAATCAGACCGAACTGCACCGGGTCCATGCCGAAGGTCTTCACCACCGGCAGGAACAGGGGCGTGAAGATCAGGATGGCCGGGGTGACGTCCATAAACGTGCCCGCAATCAGCAGGATGACGTTCATGATCAGCAGGATGATGACGGGGTTGTCGGTGAGGCCCAGCAGCGCGGCGGAGATGGCCTGGGGGATCTGGGTAAAGGCCATGACCCATCCCAGGATGTTGGACACGCCGATCAGGAACACGATCATGCCGCTCATCTTGGCGCTGTCCGCCACGATCTTCCAGAAGGACTTCAGGGTGATGCTGCGGTAGCAGATGCTCAGGATCAGAGCGTAGACCACCGCGATGGCGGAGCCTTCAGTGGCAGTGAAAATGCCGCCTACGATGCCGCCGATGACCACGACGATCAGGGAGAGGGAGGGCAGGGCCTTCAGGGTGCAGACGCCCAGGTTCTTCCAGCTGTACTTGCCGGGGGTGCCGTGATAGCCCTTGCGCTTGGCAAAGAAGACCGCCGCGATCATGCAGCAGACCGCCCAGATCAGGCCGGGCACATAGCCCGCCAGGAACAGCGCGGCCACGGAGGTGCCGCCCGCCGCCAGGGAGTAGGTGATCAGCGCGTTGGAGGGGGGGATCAGCAGTCCGGCAGGGGCGGAGGCGCCGTTGGTGGCGGCGCAGAGGGCCTTGTCATAGCCCTGCTCCTCCTCACCCTGCTGCACCATGCTGCCCACGGCGGCGGCCGCCGCGGAGGCGGAGCCGGAGATGGCGCCGAACAGGGCGTTGGCGCCCACGTTGGTCACCAGCAGGGCGCCGGGCATCTTGCCCAGTAGCGCCATGACGAAGTCCACCAGGCGCTTGGCAATGCCGCCCTGGTTCATCAGGTTGCCCGCCAGAATGAAGAATGGGATGGCCGTCAGGCTGAATTTGCTCATGCCCACGAAGATGCGCTGGGCGCCCGTGATGACGGATACATCCAGGGATACCGTCTGGAGGATCGCTGCCAGGGAGGAGATGCCGATGGAATAGGAGATGGGCACGCCCAGGATCAGCAGCACCGCCAGCACAGCCACAATGATCAACAGTGAATGGATCGCCATATCTTACGCCTCCTTTTCCGCAGCCGGCTTGTCCTCCGGTCTGGTCTTCCAGATGTCCGCCATATTGAGTGCGGTGTAGATCATATTGACCACGCCGCACACCGGCATGATGACGTAGAACACGCCTACGGCCACATGCAGGGAGGAGGTCATCTGCCCCATGGCGAGACTGGAGATCTTCACGCCGCCATACACCAGAATGACCGTCCAGAACAGGAACGCCACCAGTTCGCTGAACACGCCCATCACCTTCTGCATGACGGGACCCATGTGCTCAACGGCGATGGGGATGTTCATATGGCCCCGTTCGCCGGTGATGAGGGATGCGCCCATCAGACTGGCCCACGCGAACATGTAGCTGACAAGCTCCTCCGACCAGGTGGAGGGATTGCCCAGAATATAGCGGGTGAAGACCTGCCAGCACGTCAGCGCCACCATGACAAGAAAGCTGACGCCGGCCAGGACCTCCAGGATGCGGTTCAGCACGTTTCGTAAAGCTGCCATTTTCCTCTGCCTCCTTAAGAGCCGGTGGAGGGATACTGGGCGTTATACGCCTGGATCGCCTCGTAGATCGGAACAAGATCGGGGCTGCCCGCCAGCATGGATTCATGCAGCGGCGCGCAGGCCTCCTGGAAGGGGGCGGTGTCCGGATAGTTGAATTGCACGCCCTGCTGGTTCTGGGCCCGCTCCTTGGCGTTTTCGATGGCGGTGGTCCACTCCTCGCGCTCCACCTGATTCACCAGCAAAAAGCCCTCCTCAAAGATGGCCCGTTCCTCTTCGCTCAGACTTTCGAGGAAGGCCACATTTCCGATGAGAATGTCCGGGATCATCTGGTGCATGTCGTAGGAGTAGTATTTGCACACGTCGCCGTGGCCGTTGTCGGTCAGGGCCATCTCGTTGTTCTCCGCGCCGTCGATGACCTTGGACTGCAAGGCGGTATACACCTCGCCGAAGCCCATGGGCGTGGCGGAGCCGCCCAGCAGGCGCATCATCTCCACGTTGGTGGGGGACTGCTGGGTGCGGATCTTCAGGCCCTTCAGGTCGACGGGGCTGTTGATGGGCCGGTCCACCGTGTAGAAGTTGCGGGTGCCGGCATCGATCCAGGTGACAGCCTCAAAGCCCGCCTGCTTGGTGGATTTGAAGATCGGCCCGGTGATGCTCTCGTCGTCCATGGCAGCGTGATACGCCTCGCTGGAGGAGAACAGGTAGGGCAGGTTGAAGATGGAGTAGTTGATGCTGAAGGTCTCCAGCAGGGAGTTGGACGCCACGCAGAAGTTGATGGCGCCGGTTTGGGTCAGCTGGACCATCTCGTTCTGGGAGCCCAGCAGCTCACTGGGATAGACCTCCACGTTGTACCGGTCGCCCAGCCTGCCCTCAATGAATTCCTCAAAGGCCAGCAGCGCGATGTGGGTGGGATGGCTGGTGGACTGGTTATGTCCGATGCGGATGATCTGCCGGTCATCCTCCGCTGTGCTGCCGCAGCCGGCCAGCGTCAGGAGCATCAAACCGGCAAGGATCAGCACCGGGACGCGCGGATGTTTTGTCATAAATCCTCCTCCTTTTCTCTTGCGGAAAGCCGCAGGAGCCGTGCCCCGGAAAGGGGTCACAGGCCCATATAGGACCAGGCGTTGTTGAAACAGATGTCTTCGATGATGCCGCCGATGGTGTCGTAGTCGGCGGGCGCCATGCCCTTCTCAATCCAGCCGCCCACCAGCTCGCACAGGATCCGGCGGAAATACTCATGGCGGGGATAGGACAGGAAGGAGCGGGAGTCGGTGAGCATGCCGATAAAGCGGCTGAGCACGCCGATGCTGGCCAGGGACTTCATCTGGGCGGTCATGCCGTCGAAGTGGTCGTTGAACCACCACGCCGAGCCGAACTGGATCTTGCCGGGGGCGCTGTCATCCTGGAAGCAGCCCGCCGCCGCGATCAGCTTGTCGTTGTCCGCGGCGTTGAGGGTGTACAGGATAGTTTTCGGCAGCTTGTCCCGGGAGGCCAGACGGTCCAGCAGGGCGGCCAGGGAGGCGGCGGAGATGGTGTCTCCGATGGCGTCGCCGCCCACGTCCGCGCCCAGGGAGCGGTACAGCCTGCCGGACAGGTTGCGCTGGGCACCCAGATGCAGCTGCATGGCGAAGCCCTTGCCGCAGTACAGCTCTCCCAGAAAGTCCATCATCAGCGATTGGTAGGCGCTGATCTCATGACCGGTCAGGGTCTCGCCGTTCAGCGCCCGGATCACGGCCTTTTCCGCCGCGCTCTCGTCCCAGACCGTGAAGTCCGGGGAGCCGAAGGAGTGGTCGGACAGACGGCACCCGGCCTGGGCGAAGAAGTCCGCCCGCAGCGCCAGCGCCTGCTTCACATCGTCGATAGTACGGATGGAGAGACCGGAGGCCGCGCCCAGTTTTTGCAGATAGGCCGGATAGCCCGGGTCCGCGATATTCAGCGCCTTCTCCGGGCGGAAGGTGGGCAGCACCCGGACGTCAAACGATGTATCCGCCGCCAGCAGGCGGTGGTATGGAAGGTCGTCCGCCGGGTCGTCGGTGGTGCACAGCGCCCGCACATTGCTGGAGCGGATCAGGGCGCGGGCGGAGCCGTTTTCGCCTCGCAGCACGGCATTGGCCCGGTCCCAGACGTCGTCCGCCGTGGCGGAGTTCAAGAGCTCGTCAATGCCGAAGAACCGCTTCAGCTCCAGATGGGACCAGTGATAGATGGGGTTGCCGATGAGCCGGGGCATGATGGCGGCGTACCGGCCGAATTTCTCCCGGTAGGAGGCATCCCCGGTCACAAACCGCTCCGGCACGGCGTTGGCTCGCATCAGGCGCCACTTGTAGTGGTCCCCCGCCAGCCAAGCCTCTCCGATGTCGGAAAAGCGCTTGTCCTCGTAGATCTCCCGGGGATTCAGATGGCAGTGGTAGTCAAAGATCGGCATGTGCTCAGCGTGCTCGTGATACAGCCGCCGGGCGGGTTCGGAAGTCAGCAGAAAATCCTCTGTGATAAAGCCTGACATAAATACGCTCCTTCTCAAAAAAACGCGGAGGGGAGGGGCTGCCGCGGGGAAGTCCCTCCCGCCCGTTCATCTGTGCCTGGTTCCTTCCGGCTCAGTGTCCGAGATAGGTTTTCAGCGTTCTGCGGACGGCACCGGGGCCCGCCAGCAGCTCCCGGACCATGCCCTCGATCTTCCCGCCGAGACCCAGCGCCACCAGGTCGGAGCCGAAGATGCCGGGGTTGGAGAGAATGCCGTCCAGCTTGCCCGTGACGCTGTCGGGCTCGCCCAGCTTCACGCCCGCCAGCTGCTCCTGGAGGACGGACAGCATGGGATCGCTGCTGCACTCCATGGGCCTGCCCTCATCGTCCACGGCCAGCAGATACCGGATCCAGCCGGCGATGGCCAGGGGGATATACGTCAGGGAGGTTACGTCCAGGTCGGGCCGGGCCGCGTAGGACTTGATGGTCTCGCCAAAGCGGATGCCCACCTTCTGACTGGTGTCCAGGGCGATGCGCTGGGGCGTGTCCGGCATAAAGGGGTTGGGGAATCGCTGGTCGATGACCTCGTGGATGAAGTCGATGGGCCTGAGGATCCTGGGGTCCACCACCACGGGCATTCCCTCGTCATAGCCCACCTTCTCGATCAGGGCCTTCAGCTCCGGGTCCTTCATCTCATTGGCAATGGTGTCGTAGCCCAGCAGGCAGCCGTAGATGGCCAGCACGGTATGCAGGGGATTCAGACAGGTGGTGACCTTCATCTTCTCCATATTGTTCACGGTGTCCCGGTCCGTCATATAGACCCCGGCCTTCTCCAGCGGCGGACGGTCGTTGGGGAACCGGTCCTCGATGACCAGATACTGGGGCTTCTCCGCGTTGACGAAGGGAGCGGTATAGCCGCCCTTGCCGGTGACGGTGATCTTCATGTCCTCAAAACCGGCGGCGGTCAGGGCGTCCTCCACGGCCTGGGCGGGCCGGGGGGTGATCTTGTCGATCATGGTCCAGGGGAAGGAGACGTTGTCCTCGTTTTCCACCCAGTCCATGAAGTCCCGGGACACCAGGCCCTTTTCCAGCCACTTCCGGATCATGGTGACAACGCTGCCCCGCAGCTTTTCACCGTTGTGGGAGCAGTTGTCCGTGCTGACCACGGCCATGGGCGCCCGGCAGGCGTTGAACCGCTCCAGCAGCAGCGCCGCCACCTTGGCCATGGCGGAGGTGGGATGCCCGGGACCGGCGGCGAAGTCCTTCTCCGCCAGGGGGAGGAACTCTCCGTTCATATTGGTGAGGGCGTAGCCCTTTTCGGTGATGGTAAAGGTGATCAGCTGGAGGGAGGGATTACGGAAGATGACTTTCAGCCGATCCCAGTCCTGGGGGTAGGCGGGGTCCGCCCGCATGGCCCCGGCCACGGAGCCCACCACGGTCTTCTCCATGGAGCCGTCGGGCATCAGCGTCACCAGCAGGGACAGGTTGTCGTAGGGGCCGTAGGTGTTCTCCACGATCTCGTAGTCGAAGGTCTCGGCAGTGTAGAGGCCGCCTTTCACCAGTCCCTGCTCGATGAGGGACTGCTGGAGCATGGCGTGGAACGCCCGGAACAGGCTGCCGGAACCGAAGTGGACCCAGGTGGGATGCCGCTCCGTCTCGGCGTGCATGTCCTTCCAGTCGAAGGTCGGAAGGGCGACGCCGGCGGCCTCCCAGGCGGCGCGGTCCTGAATGCTCTCGTAGCTCAGTTTCATAGTCGGCTCGTCTCCTTTTTTGGCTTTTGAAATGTCGTTGTCAGGCGAAAGCGCAGGGCGGCTCACGTCTCGATCACGCCGCCGTTGGCCTCGATCAGGCCGTTGATATAGGCGCTGCCCAGGGCGCGGTCGAACAGGCCGTAGCCGGGTTTGGCATTGGAGCCCACCTCACCCCAGATCATGCGGCCGTGATCGGGACGGAAATAGCCGTCGAAGCCGGTCTCCACCAGGGCTTTGACGATGGCGTTCATGTCCAGAGAGCCGTTCTGGGTCAGGTGGCCGGACTCCTCGAAGGAGGTGTCCTCCAGGATCTTCACGTTGCGGATGTGCATGAAGCCGATGCGCTTCATGGCGGAGTATTTCCGGACCAGCTTGGGGATGTCATTCTTGGGGGAGCAGCCAAGGGAGCCGGTGCACAGGCACAGGGCGTTGGAGGGGCTGTCCACGATGCCCAGATAGCGGTCCAGATTCTTCTCGCAGGTGATGACCCGGGGCAGGCCGAAGATGGGATAGGGGGGATCGTCGGGATGCAGCGCCATGACCACGCCGCACTCCTCCGCCACGGGGATGACCCGCTTCAGGAAGTACTCGATGTTGGCCCACAGGCCTTCCTCGCCCAGCTCGCCGTAGGCCCGGATCAGATCCCGGACCTGGTCCTGGGTATAGCTGGAGTCCCAGCCGGGGAGATGAATGTCGTCCTTCAGGGGGTCCAGGCCCTTCATCTGATCCCAGTACATGACCAGGCTGGTGGAGCCGTCGGCGGCGGCCTTGTCCAACTGGGTGCGAGTCCAGTCGAAGACGGGCATGAAGTTGTAGGTCACACACTTGATGCCGTACTTGGCGCAGCGCCGGATGCTCTCGCAGTAGTTGTCGATGTGGCGGTCCCGCTCGGGCCGGCCCAGCTTGATCTCCTCCGTGACGGGGATGGATTCCACCACGTCGAAGACCAGACCGTGCTCCGCGCACTCGTCCGCCAGGTGCTTGATGCTCTCCTCCGGCCAGACCTCGCCGGGCTTCACGTCGTAGACGGCGGAGACGATGGAGCGCATGCCGGGGATCTGACGGATCTCGTCCAGGGTCACGGGGTCGCTGTCCCCATACCAGCGGAAGGAACTTTTCATAGGATTGCCTCCTTATATTGTTTGATAGATCGGTGCAGGCGCCGGTCAGCGCTTGATGCCGCAGCTGGCCTCAAAGGTACCGGCCACCCGGATCTTTCCAGGATCGGGCGGCGTCAGGCGGAGCATGCTCTCGCCGACGGCGATGAATTCAGGGGGATCGTCTCCCTGCAAAGCCGGATCGGAACGCGCCATTTGATACATCTCCTCCAGGAACAGCGCCGGTCTTACCGCTGGATGCGGCCGGAGCCGTCGCCGCCGGCCAGCTTCTCCACCTCGGCCAGCGTTACCATGTTGTAGTCTCCCTCAATGGTGTGCTTCAATGCGGAGGCCGCCACGGCGAACTCCACAGCGTTCTGGGTGGACTTGCCGGTGAGCAGGGCGTAGATCAGGCCGCCGCCGAAGCCGTCGCCGCCGCCCACCCGGTCAATGATGCGCAGCTCGTACTTCCTGGAGAAGCAGTACTCACCGGAGGCCGCGTCATACAGCATGGCGCTCCAGCCGTTGTCGGAGGCGGAGTGGGACTCCCGCAGGGTGATGGCCACCTTCTCAAAGCCGAACCGGTCGGCCAGCTGCTTGGCCACGCTCTTGTAGCCCTCGTGATTCAGCTTGCCGCCGTAGATGTCGGTGGACGCGGCTTCGATGCCGAACACGTCCTTGGCGTCCTCCTCGTTGGAGATGCACACGTCCACGTACTGGCACAGGTCCGTCATGGCCTCCCGGGCCTGCTGACGGGTCCACAGCTTGCCCCGGTAGTTCAGATCGCAGGAGATCTTTACGCCGCGGACCTTGGCGGCCTTGCAGGCCTCCCGGCAGATCTCCACCAGATTGGGACCCAGGGCCGGGGTGATGCCGGTGAAGTGGAACCAGTCCGCGCCCTGGAAGATCCTGTCCCAGTCAAAGTCGGAGGGCTGGGCCTCCTGAATGGCGGAGTGGGCCCGGTCATAGATGCAGACGCTGCCCCGCTGGGACGCGCCCTTCTCGTTGAAGTAGATGCCCACGCGGTCGCCGCCCCGGACGATCATGGACGTATTCACGCCGTAGCGGCGCAGGGAGTTCACTGCCGCCTGACCGATGGCGTGGGCGGGCAGTTTGGTGACGTAGGCGGCGTCCAGACCGTAGTTGGCCAGGGAGACGGCCACATTGGCCTCTCCGCCGCCGAAGGAGAACTCCAGGTGGTCAGCCTGGACGAAGCGCTCGTAGTTGTAGGGCTGGAGACGGATCATCAGTTCACCGAAGGTGATCACTTTCATGGTTGTTACTCCTCTGTACACAGATTTTGACGTGGTCCGCGGAGATCAGCCCTGCTTCCGGGCCTCGTCCACGATGGCCCGGGACTGGCGGCACAGGTCCGTGATCTTGTCCCATTCCTGGTTGTCGATCAGATCCGCGGTGACCATGTAGGAGCCGCCGCAGGCGGCAATGATGGGGCTTTTGATATATTCCGCCAGATTCTTCAGGGAGATGCCGCCGGTGGGCATGACCTTGAACATGGGGAAGGGGGCGCTCATGGCCTTGATCTTGGCCAGACCGCCGGACTGCTCGGCAGGGAAGAACTTCAGCACCTCCAGACCGAATTTCAGCGCGGCGTGGTAGTCAGTGGGCGTGGTGCAGCCGGGATAGATGGGCAGCCCCTTCTCCTGCGCATAGGCCACCAGCTCGGCGTCAAAGCCCGGTGTGACGATGAACTGTCCGTCCACGGCCAGGACCCGGTCGATCTGGGCGGTGTTCGTGACGGTGCCGGCGCCTACCATCATGTCAGGGACAGCTTGCTTCATCAGCCGGATGGCCGTGTCCGCACCCTCCGCCCGGAAGGTGACTTCCGCCACAGGGACGCCGCCGGCGCACAGTGCCCTCGCCAGCGGCGCCGCGTCCCGTTTGGGATGATTCAGCTTGATCACCGGGACAACGCCGATTTTTGAGATCGCTTCATTTAATGCATTCATGATTCTTTATCCCCTGTTCGTTTTCTTGCCTTTTTGCGGTTCAGACAATGCGTACAAAACCATACCGGCGCGCTGCTCTTTGAAATAAAAATTGCTGGCCTGCATCAGAAAAGGCACACCGGCAGGTCAGCGAAGATCACACACAACAGCGGTTGTGGAAATCGCAAACTTTTTATCTTGTTTTCTCTGCAAATTGTTAAGGCAACACCGCATCATGCAGCAAGAGCGGTTTGCGAGCAAATTTTGCGTCAGACAAAGGCGCAATTTTGCAGGAATACTGGGCGTATTTCAAAAAATTGCAACGCATGGATGGCGCAAGATTTCCGCAAAGCGCCGCCGATGCATTTGTGCGGTGTTGCCTTAAAATATGATATGCCGGCAGGCCTGTTTTGAGTAGAGAGAACTTTCTGTAATTATTGTATTATTTTTAGGCTTCAGGGGAAATTACTTGAAATTACGGGTATGAAAATACAATATTAAGTAAAAATAGTTCAAATCTGGAGAGGCTTCCACAGGAAGGAATTCCGGATCGCAGAAGGGAATCGCATGGAAAAAGGCATATACGATTTTATCCAGGAGCTGTTTTTCCGCATGGGGATCCCCACCCGCCGGGTCACACTTCCCTGCGGGGATTGGTCCTGGCTGGACCATGGCCTGCGGGAGAACGTCCTGGGCATCGCGGACTGCGGCAGTCAGATCGAGCAGAAGCTCAGGGCCTATGAGGACGATACGGTTTATTTCTTTACAGACGTGTTTCACTGCAGCTATACCAGCTTCCGGATGCTGGAACGGGACAGCTTCTATTTCATCGGACCGCTTTTGTTTGAGCGGGTGGACGCACAATGGATCGACCGGCTCTTGCGGTCGCTGGATCTGCCGGAGAGGCTGAGAGAACCGCTTCAGAGCTATTATGCCGACGTCAAGTTTCTGCCCGACCGGGTCATGTACGATCATCTGATCATACAGGCCGGCGAGTACGCATTCGGCAAGGGGAGCTACAGGACGGTCTATGAGGACGCGGGCTTTCTGGATCGATCCAACGCGGTCTGTCATGACCGGCTCCGGATCCCGGAGGAGCCATTCCGGAACACACAGCGTATCGAGAGCCGCTATGCCGTGGAAAATGCCATCATTGCGGCGGTCTTTTCCGGAAATGAGGGACAGGCCATCGAGCAGTTCCGGAAGATGGCGGCGCTTCCGCTCCCTCAGCGCCTGACCAATACGCTCCGGGACCGGAAGGACCTCTGTATCACGATCAATACGCTGCTGCGGAAAACGGCGGAGAACACAGGCGTCCACCCGGTCCACATCGACAGCTATTCCAACCGGAACATCCAGTCCATCGAGGCGATGACCAGTGAGGAGCAGTGCGTCTCCTTCGCCTATCAGATCATTCATGGCTACTGCCGTCTCATCACGGAGTATCCGCTGAAAGACTATTCCCCGCCCATCAGGCAGGCTGTCACCTATATCAACACCGATCTGACAGCGGATCTGAGCCTGAAATCCCTTGCCGGACAGATCAATGTCAACGCCAGCTATCTCTCCACGCTGTTCAAACGGGAAGTGGGGGTCCCGCTGACCGAGTATGTGAACCGATGCCGCATCGACTACGCGAAAAAGCTCCTCCAGATCACCGATCTGCCCATCAAAGCGGTGGCGCTGCAATGCGGGATCCCCGATATGCAGTATTTCGGCCGCATGTTCAAACGCCAGACCGGCGTTACGCCCAGAAGCTATCAGAAGTCCGCGGGCTTCGAGGTCCGCCGGATGCTGCGGCAGTCACCGCAGCTGAATGCGCCGGGAAAAACGAGCCACCCCAATAGGACGGGCGCGGGCATCAAAAACGGGTCCGGTGATCTCCCGCCGGACCCGTTTCAGACTGCCGAAAAGTCCGGACTATTTTGACAGTCTGAACGATGCCTCACTTTTTGCCCGCTTCGCAGTCCAAAAGGCTGCCGCTGCGCGGCGTAAACGCCTGCCGGCGGCGGTATCCGGCCTTCCGTTTGCCCATATACAAAAAACTGGGAGCGATGTCCGGCCACTATGGGTTCACGGAGGCGGAGATCGGCAGAGAGAAACGATATATGGGAAAATCAGTGCGTACACCGCAAAACGGCCCTGGCAAGGCGGAGACAAGAGAAAATCCACCATGGCGGGGCTGTGAAACGGAAAGCTCCATATCCCATCAGAAGACACGGGAACCGCACTTGGTTCCATACCGTCGCGGGCATCACGCCCGCGGCGGTGCTGTTGTCTCCGGCACTTTGAGACGTCTTTATGCCGTCTTAATACGGCGGGCGGCTCTTTTGTACTTTCTTTAGCTTCTTTGGGGTATGATAAAGATGCCATAAAGGAGGGAAAACAGTCGATGATGAGCCAACGGAAAAAACGGCTGACCACATCCCAGATCATCATGCTGGGGTTCGCGGGCATGATCCTGCTGGGCACGGCCCTGCTGATGCTGCCCGTCTCCAGCCGGAGCAGGGAGATCACGTCCTTTCCAGACGCCCTGTTCACCGCCACCTCGGCGGTCTGCGTGACGGGTCTGGTACTCCACGATACCGCCGGCTACTGGTCCGCCTTCGGACAGGCGGTGCTGCTGGCGCTGATCCAGATCGGCGGCATGGGCGTGGTGACGGTGGCCTCCGCCATCACCATTGTCTCCGGCAAGAAGATCACGCTGATGCAGCGCAGCACCATTCAGGAGGCCATCTCCGCGCCCCAGGTGGGCGGTATCGTCCGGCTCACCGGCTTTATCATCCGGACCACGCTGATCATCGAGATGGCAGGCGCCGCCGTGATGGCGCCGGTGTTCTATCGGGATTTCGGGCTTCGGGGCCTTTGGATGGCCCTGTTTCACTCCGTCTCTGCCTTCTGCAACGCCGGCTTTGACCTCATGGGCGCCGAAGCCCCCTTCTCCTCTCTGACGGCTTACCGGACAAGCCCCCTTGTCAACGTGACAGTGATGCTGCTGATCGTCACCGGCGGCATCGGCTTTGTGACCTGGGACGATATCCGGGTGAACCGCTGGCATCTGCGCCGCTACCGGATGCAGAGCAAGGTGATCCTGTTCACCACGGCGGTGCTGCTGGCGGTGCCGGCGGTGTACTTCTACGCCGTGGAACTGGGCGGCTTTCACGGCGGGGAGCGGGTCCTGGCGGCGCTGTTTCAGTCCGTCACCGCCCGGACGGCGGGCTTCAACACCGCGGACCTGACGGCCTTCACCCAGGCGGGGCAGTTCCTGCTCATCGGGCTGATGCTCATCGGCGGCTCCCCCGGCTCCACCGCCGGCGGTATGAAGACCACCACCGCGGCGGTGCTGGCCGCCAACGCCTGGGCCGTCTTCCGCCGGGATGAGCAGGCCCACTGCTTCGGACGGCGCATCGGGGACGACGCGGTGCGGAACGCCGCCACCATCTTCCTGATGTATATTGTGCTGTTTTTCACCGGCGGCCTGATTATCAGTCTGGCGGAGGACCTGCCCATCGCGGCCTGTCTCTTTGAGACGGCCTCCGCCATCGGCACCGTGGGCCTGAGCCTGGGCCTGACGCCGGGACTGGGACGGCTGTCTCAGTTGGTGCTCATCGCCCTGATGTTCTTCGGACGGGTGGGCGGCCTCACCATCATCTTCGCGGCTCTGTCCGGCACCCGCAGCAGTGCCGCCCGGCTGCCTCAGGAAAAAATCACCGTAGGATAAGGAGACGAGCTTATGAAATCCATTCTTTTGATTGGACTGGGGCGCTTCGGACGACACATTGCCCAGGACCTGAATCAGCTGGGCCATCAGGTGATGGCCGTGGACGATGTGGAGGAGCGGGTAAACGCCGTGTTGCCCTATACCACCAGCGCCCAGATCGGCAACAGCACCGATCCGGCGTTTCTGGAGTCCCTGGGCATCCGGAACTACGACGCCTGCATTGTCACCATCGCCCGGGACTTTCAGAGCTCCCTGGAGACCACCTCGCTTCTGAAGGAGCTGGGGGCACGGCTGGTGGTGTCCCGGGCCGCCAGCGACGTGCAGGCCAAATTCCTGCTGCGCAATGGCGCCGACGAGGTGGTCTATCCGGAGAAGCAGCTGGCCAAGTGGACGGCCATCCGCTACTCCTCGGACCACATTCTGGACTACATCGAGCTGGATGACGAGCACGCCATGTTCGAGGTGCCCATTCCCGGAGACTGGGTGGGCCAAAGCGTGGGCCAGCTGAATATCCGGAGGAAGTACGGCATCAACCTCATCGGCGTGAAGCGGGACGGAAAGCTGGATCTGTCCGTCAACTCGGAGACGATCCTGAACCAGGAGGAGACCATGCTGGTGCTGGGCAGGTACCAGGAGTTACAGAAATGCTTCCGGATATGACCCCGGCAGAGGGCGGAATGAAAGGGGGACGAAGCGATGCGTGAGATCCTGTTTATCGTGGCGACGGCTGCGGCGTTCATCGTCTGCGGCTGGGCCGTCAGAAAAGTGGGGGAGTTTCTGGAAAAGAGAGGGCGGCCGTCCTCCGGCGCCGGACTGTGCATCGGCGTGTCGGACCCCGCCCTGGCGGAGGGAATGTCCGTGCGTCTGCGGCGGTACACCGTCCAGCATCCGAATGTGACGGTCTCCTTTCTGTGCGGCACAGAGGAGGAACTGCTGGAGGCGCTGGCCAGGGGAAAGGTCGATGTGGCGTTCCTGCCGGACGGCGAAGAGACCGCCGCCACGGCGGGACTGCGCCAGAAGCGGCTGCTGTGCGCCGGACCGGAGGGACAGGCGGAGGTCTGGCAGCGGGCGCTGTGGAACTCCCACGCCGGGAGACAGACCGTGGCAGTGCTGCTGCCCTATCTGCGGGCGGCGTATTGACCGCGTCCGCTGAGAGTAGCCAAACAGACAGAAATGTGCTATGATGAAGGGACTGACGGAGCAGGGACAACAGGGGGCACGGAACATGGAGCAGCTGCGGCGGGAGCCCGTTGAACGGGGAAAACTGAAGATCTTCTTCGGCTATGCAGCCGGTGTGGGCAAGACCTGCGCCATGCTGCGGGCCGCCCATCAGGCCAAGGCCCGGGGCGTGGACGTGGTGGTGGGCTGCATCGAGGCTCACGCCCAGTCCCAGACCGCCGCCCTTTGCAGAGGGCTGGAGCAGCTGCCGCCGCAGAGACTTTCCGGGGAGCGGCCGGAATTTGACCTGGACGCCGCCCTGGGCCGCAGGCCCCAGCTGCTGCTGGTGGACGAGCTGGCCCACATCAACGGGGAGGGCTGCCGCCACGCCCGGCGGTATCAGGACGTGCAGGAGCTGCTGACCGCCGGCATCGACGTCTGGACCACCGTCAACGTCCAGCACATTGAGAGCCTCAACGACACGGTGGCATCCATCACCGGCGTGCTGGTGCGGGAGCGGATCCCGGACTCCGTGTTCGACCAGGCGGATCAGGTGGAGCTGGTGGACATCGAGCCCCGGGACCTGCTGGAGCGGCTCAACGGCGGAAAGACCCGCCGGGAGGAGACGCTGCGTCCGGAGGTTCGGTTTTTCAATCTGGAGAACCTCACCGCCCTGCGGGAGATCGCCCTGCGCCGCTGCGCAGACCGGGTGAATCTCCGGAACCGGCATACCGGCAGCGCCGGACGCCGCACCGACGAGCATATCCTGGTCTGCCTGTCCTCCTCGCCGTCCAACGCCCGGATCATCCGGACGGCGGCCCGGATGGCCCATGCCTTCCGGTGCCCCTTCACGGCCCTGTTTGTGGAGACACCGGCCATGTCCGCCATGGTGGAGGAGGACAAGCGCCGCCTGCGGGACAACACCCGTCTGGCCCGGCAGCTGGGCGCGGCCATCGAGACCACCTGCGGCGAGGACGTGCCCTATCAGATCGCGGAATTCGCCCGGCTCTCCGGCGTCACGACCATCGTCATCGGACGGAGCACGGCGACCCGGAAGACGGTCTTCAGCAAGCCCACCCTCACCGACCGGCTCATCGCCGTGGCGCCGGAGCTGGACATCCACGTCATCCCGGACGCCGCGGCGGGGCACCGGGCCGCCAGAACCCGGCGGTCTGTCCGCCTGACGCCGCCCCTGCGGGACGTGGGCAAGAGCGCCTTGCTTTTGCTGGCGGCCACCCTCATCGGCTACGCATTCTACGCCTTGGGCTTCACGGAGGCCAATATCATCACCGTCTATATTCTGGCGGTGCTGCTGACCTCCGTCACCACTACCAGCCGCCTGTGCAGTCTGGCGGCGTCGGTGGTCAGCGTGCTGGTGTTCAACTTCTTCTTCACGGTGCCCCGGTTCACCTTCCGGGTCTACGACCGGGGCTATCCGGCCACCTTCCTCATCATGCTCGTGGCCGCCCTTATCACCGGCTCCCTGGCGGCACGGCTGAAAAGCAGCGCCCGGCAGGCGGCTCAGTCGGCCTACCGGACCCGCATCCTGCTGGAGACCAATCAGCTGCTCCAGAAGGAGCAGGACCGCCTGTATGTCGTCTCCGCCGCCGCAGGGCAGCTGACGAAGCTGCTGAACAAGGACGTGGTCATGTATCTGACGGAGAACGGGAAGCTGTCGGCCCCCAGCCTGTTCCGGGCCCCGGACAGCGCCGGGGAGGATCTGACCACCCCGGAGGAGACCGCCGCCGCCGAATGGGTGCTGCGGAACAACAAGCACGCCGGCGCCACCACGGACACCCTGTCCGGCGTCCGATGCCTGTATCTGGCCATCCGGGTGGGGGAGCAGGTCTACGGCGTGGCGGGCATCGCCGTGGCGGATGATCCGCCGGACGCCTTTGAGAACAGCGTGATGCTGTCCATCCTGGGGGAGTGCGCCCTGGCGCTGGAGAATATCCAGAACGCGGAGGAGAAGGAGCAGGCGGCCATTCTGGCCAAAAACGAGCAGCTGCGGGCCAACCTCCTGCGGGCCATCTCCCACGACCTGCGGACGCCCCTGACATCCATCTCCGGCAACGCGGGCAATCTGCTGTCCAACTATCAGAAGATGGACGACGACGCCCGCACCCGGGCCTTCGCCGACATCTACGGCGACTCCATGTGGCTCATCGACCTGGTGGAGAACCTGCTGGCCGTCACCCGCATCGAGGAGGGACGGGTCAGCCTGAACCAGTCCCCCCAGCTGATGGACGAGGTCATCTCCGAGGCGCTGCGGCACGTGGACCGCAGGAGCCGGGAGCATCCCATTCAGGTGGAGAGCGAGCCGGAGATCATCCTGGCCCGCATCGACCCCAGGCTGGTGGTGCAGGTGGTCATCAACATCGTGGGCAACGCCGTGAAGTACGCCCCCGCCGGAACGCCCATCCGCATCCGGACGGAGCTGCGGGGGGACTGGGTGACGGTGTCCATTGCGGACCAGGGCCCCGGCATCCCGGATGGGGAGAAGGCCCGGGTGTTTGACATGTTCTACACCGGCGCCAACCGCATCGCCGACAGCCGCCGCAGCCTGGGCCTGGGACTGGCCCTGTGCCGGTCCATCGTGACGGCCCACGGCGGCGCCATCACCGTGTCCGACAACGTGCCCCACGGGGCGGTCTTTACCTTTACATTGCCTGCCGGGGAGGTGGAGCTGCATGAATAAACCATTGATCCTGGTGGTGGAGGACGACGCGGCGGTGCGGAACCTCATCACCACCACACTGAAGGCCAACGACTACCGCTATCTGGTGGCGGCCAACGGGGAGAGCGCCATTCTGGAGGCGTCCTCCCACAATCCGGACATCGTCTTGCTGGACCTGGGCCTGCCGGACCTGGACGGCGTGGAGGTCATCGCCCGGGTCCGCACCTGGTCCAACATGCCCATCATCGTCATCAGCGCCCGGAGCGAGGACAGCGACAAGATCGAGGCCCTGGATGCCGGAGCAGATGACTATCTCACCAAGCCCTTCTCCGTGGAGGAGCTGCTGGCCCGTCTGCGGGCCACCCAGCGGCGGCTGGCGTACATGACCGCCGAGACGCCCACCGGCGGCGCCGTATTTGTCAACGGGAAGCTGCGGGTGGACTACGCCGCCGGCTGTGCCTGGCTGGACGGGCAGGAGCTGCACCTGACGCCCATCGAGTACAAGCTGCTGTGCCTGCTGTGCCGGAACGTGGGCAAGGTGCTGACCCATACCTACCTCACTCAGAACATCTGGGGCCGCAGCTGGGACAATGACATCGCCTCCCTCCGGGTGTTCATGGCCACCCTGCGGAAGAAGCTGGAGCCGGATCCGGACAGTCCCCAGTACATCCAGACCCATATCGGCGTGGGCTACCGCATGATGCGGATGGAGTGACGAGGGCGGAAAAATCTTAACGGCAATTTCGATTTACTTCCGGCCGCGGATATGGTATGATAACCCGCGTAAGCGGTCTGAATCTGTCAGACGCGGGGGAATGACGGCGCGGTGTTTTGAACGCCTGCGGCAGCATGACCCATGGAAACAGCCCGGACGCCGCCTGATCGCAGCAGGGACCGGGACGACCCGGACCGGAAGGAGTACATCATGGCTGAATATGTGATTTTTACCGACGCGGGCGGCGATGTTCCCGCGGAACTGTGGACGAAATACGGATTGGGGAGCGTCCCCATGAGCTATCTGCTCTCCGGCGAGACCGGTCTCTTCGACCCCGGCGACCCGGAGCGGGAGGCCTGCTGCGCCAAATTTTACGACGCCCTGCGGCGGCGGGCGGACGTGTCCACCTCCCAGATCACCCCGTTTCTCTTTGAGAAGCTGTTCGCCCCGGAGCTGGAGGCAGGAAGGGATGTGCTGTACTGCGGCTTCTCCTCCGGCCTGTCCTCCACCTGGCAGAACGCCCAGGCGGTGAGGGAGCTGCTGGAAGAGCGGTTCCCGCAGCGCACCGTCCGGTGCGTGGACAGTCTCAGCGCCGCCGGCGGCGCCGGCATCTTCGCCTTACAGGCGGCGGTGAACCGGGAGCGGGGCATGTCCCTGGAGGAGAACGCCCAATGGCTGGAGGCCCACGCGTCCAAGATGTGCCACTGGTTCACGGTGGACGATCTGGACTTCCTGAAGCGGGGCGGACGGCTGTCGCCCACCGTGGCCTTCCTGGGGGGCAAGCTCCAGATCAAGCCCCTGCTGGTGATTTTGCAGGACGGCAAGCTGAAGGTGGTGGAGAAGGCCCGGGGCCGCAAGGCGGCCATGCAGCGTCTGGTGCAGATGTATCAGAACGCCCTGGACTTCGGCGGCGCGGAGCCGCTGGTCATCGTGGACCACGCGGGCTGTCCCGAGGAGGCGGAGGCCCTGGCGGAGCAGCTGCGGGCGGTGTCTCCCGCCGGAACACAGGTGCTGGTCACCGGCCTGTCTCCCATCATCGGCGCCCACACCGGCCCCGGCGCCCTGACGGTCTGCCACTTCGGCACCGGCCGGATGGGATAAGCACGATATATTGACTGATTTGAGCATGATAAAAGACATCCCTTGCCCAAAACAGGCGTGGGATGTCTTTTCATTTTCATAAATCGATTGTCAGAACAGATCCTCCGGCAGACGGATGTCCTCCTGTGACACACGGTCCCAGCGGAAGTCCTCCACCAGTTCCCGGGGCGTCCTGGGTCCGCCGCCGGGATTCAGGCCCGCCAGATACGCCAGCTTTCCCACGATCTCCTCTCGGGCGTACCGGCTTTGCAGGGTCTCCAGTCCCAGGGAGCCGTCCCGCTTGGACAGGCGGCGGCCGCCGCTGTCCAGCAGCAGGGGGAAGTGATAGAAGACCGGCGGCGTCAGGCCCAGCAGACGGTACAGCAGCAGCTGACGGGGGGTGGAGGACAGCAGGTCCGCTCCCCGCACCACCTCTGTGACGCCCATGGCGCCGTCGTCCACCACCACCGCCAGCTGATAGGCGTACAGCCCGTCAGACCGGCGAAGGAGAAAGTCGCCGCAGTCCGTGGGCAGATACTCCCGGACAGGACCCATGTGGCCGTCGGTGAAGGAGAGGGTCTCCTCCGGCACCCGCAGCCGCAGGGCCGGGGGGCGTTTGGCGGCGGCGGTCCGGGCCGCGATCTCCTCCGCCGTCAGGTTCCGGCAGGTGCCGGGATACACCGTCAGGCCGTCCTCCCGATGGGGGGCGCTGGCGGCGTGAAGCTGGGCGCGGGTGCAGAAGCAAGGATACACCACACCCTGCCGCTCCAGTTCTGCCAGGGCCGCGTTGTACAGGGCGGTCCGGCGGCTCTGGTCATAGGGGGCGTGGGGGCCGCCCAGACTGCCGCCCTCGTCCCAGTCCAGCCCCAGCCAGCAGAGGTCCTCCTCCAGCTGACGGGCGTAGGCGGGCTTGCACCGGTCCGTGTCCAGATCCTCGATGCGGAGAATGTACCGTCCGCCTTGATGCCGGACGCTGAGCCAGGCCAGCAGGGCGCACAGCAGATTGCCCAGGTGCATCCGTCCGCTGGGGGAGGGGGCGAACCGTCCCACGGTGTTCATTTGGAAAACCTCCTTTGCGCCGTATCCCTTGTCAGGGATGCCGGGGCATGGTAAAATAGCGGAAAACCGACAAAAGGGGAGACAGGATATGACGGAACAGGCCCAGGCGGTGTTGACGCTGCTGCGGGAGCGGGGCATCCCCTTTGACGTGGCGGAGCATGTCCCGGTGTACACCATTGAGGAGATGCTGTCGCTGCACCTGCCCGACGCGGGCTCGGTGGCTAAGAACCTGTTCCTCCGGGATGACAAAAGGTGGAATTACTACCTGCTGGTAATCCGGGAGGAGAAGACGGCGGACCTGAAAGCCCTGCGGGAGCGCATCGGCGCACGGCCTCTGAGCTTTGCGTCGGAGAACGATCTGGAGCGGTTCCTGAAGGTGCCGAAGGGGTCCGTGACGCCCTTCGGCGTCCTCAACGACCAGGAGCGGAAGGTCCGGGTGATCTTTGACGCGTCCTTCCGGGGGAGCCACATCGGCGTCCACCCCAACGACAACACCGCCACGGTATGGCTCCGGACGGAGGATCTCACGGCTCTGCTGGAGGAACACGGCAATGCCGTCTCCTTCGCGGAGCTTTAACAAGGAACCATGGGCGCCTGCCGCGGCCGCGGCAGGTGCTTTTGCGTTTACTCGCCGCCCTCCCGGAAGGTGTTTAGCGCCGTCTGCACCAGCCCGGCGATGGCCTGGGCCATTACCCGGCGGCTGGCGGCGTCGGTATTTTTCAGCGACCGCAGCACCGCCTGAAGATTGTGGGGCTGGATCAGCTCCCGGGCATAGCTGGCCTCTCCGGCGGAGAGCAGGCCGAAGACGGTGTCCACGATGTCCTCCCGCTCCGCGGGACTGAGCCGGGCCAGCCAGCGTTTGATGGCCAGATCCGTCATCCGGCTGCCGGGGGTGACGGACTGCATCCGGACGAAGTCGCCGCCCAGCACCTCCCAGGTATAGGGATCGTGCTGGAGCAGGCCGATTTGCCGGCTTTTCACCACAGTGTAGGGGTCCTCCTGCTCCAGCAGCATCCCCACTACGGAGGACTGGGGCAGGTAGGTGTCGATGCGGGGCAGCAGCTCCCGGTAGCCGGGGCTGCGGATGACGTGGTCCGTGAAGCCGGGGCCGTCGTTGCTGTACACCGCCGTGACCCGCTGCCGGATGGCGGCGGGACTCTGGGACGCGGCGTAGACCGCCAGATTGCCGCCCTTGGAGTGTCCGCCCAGCAGCAGCCGTCCGGAGAAGGAGGCAGCGAACCGCTTGACGTACCGGAGCGCCGCCAGCTGGGCCGGGACGGCGTCCATGAAGGCCATGTTGAAGTCCTCCTTCCAGCCCACCAGGGTGGAGTCCGTGCCCCGGAAGGACAGAAAGGCGGAGCCGTCCCCCAGCAGGACGGCCATGGCGGCGAACTGCATCTCGTTCTCCGGCTGGAACTGGTCCTGATAGAAGGTCAGCCGCAGGGGGGCGAACCGGGGCGCGGCGGCCAGGGCCCGCAGCAGCTCCAGATCCTGCCGGCACCGCACCCGTCCCCGCCGGTCCTCCGGCAGGGAGAGGTAGGTCTCAGTGGCGTCCTTCAGGGAGACGGAAGGGCCCGGTTCCTGCGGGACCAGGTTATTGAAATGGACGTAGACCAGGGCGGAGAGGATCAGATTGTCCACCGGGCCCAGAGGGACCTGGGTCATGGGAATGTCACCCCGCCAGGTGAGATAGTCAAAGAGGTCGGGCATTGCGTCTGCTCCTTTGCGGCATATGCCGGGGATACGTCCATCATACAGGAAACCGGCGTCATGTGCAACCGGTTTTCCGCGGGCATGGAGCGCTCATTTTCAGTTTACGGTCCCGCAGCGGGAATGGTGACGGGAACCGGCGCGGGGTACGGCGAAGTGAAAATATGGTAATATATTATATAATGTATAATGCGCCGGAAAGGCGTGCTCCGGGGCAGCGTGAACACGAAAAAACGTGTCCGCGCCTTTCCGAAGGCGCGGACACGCGGGTGGTTTTCGAAGAGGACATCGCTTACATTTGAATGCGGGTGCCGGTCTTGCCCTCAATGCCGTCCCTGGCCTTCTCCAGCAGCGTGATGAGCGCCACACGGCCGGGCTTGGACTCGGCGAACTGCATGGCGGCCTGGACCTTGGGCAGCATGGAACCGGGGGCAAACTGCTTTTCGGCGATATACTTCCGGGCCTCGTCCGGCGTCAGGGTGTCCAGACCCTTCTGATCCGGCTTGCCGAAGTTGATGGCCACTTTCTCCACTGCCGTCAGGATGATCAGCATATCGGCGTCCACCAGCTCAGCCAGCTTGGCGGAGGCGAAATCCTTGTCGATGACAGCGGGGGTGCCGCAGAGCCTTCCGTTTCTGCGCACCACGGGGATGCCGCCGCCGCCCACGGTGATGACCACGCAGCCGTCCTGGATCAGCGCCCGGATAGTGTGCTTTTCAATGACGTCGATGGGTTTGGGGGAGGGGACCACCTGACGGTAGCCCCGCCCGGCATCCTCTACCATGGTGTAGCCTTTTTCCCTGGCGATGCGCTCCGCGGTCTCCTTGTCGTAGAAGGCGCCCACGGGCTTGGTGGGGTGCTGGAAGGCGGGATCGGCCTCGTCCACCAGCACCTGGGTCACCACAGTGGCTACATCCTTCACGATGCCGCGCCTGGCGAGCTCGTTGCCGATGGCGTTCTGCAGGTGGAAGCCAATATAGCCCTGGGACATGGCGCCGCATTCGGGGAAGGGCATGTCGGACTTGATGGCGCCGGATTCGGCGGCGGTGGACATGCCCAGATTGATGGCGCCCACCTGAGGTCCGTTGCCGTGGGCGATGATGACTTCATTGCCCTGCTCGATGAGATCGACGATGGGTTTTGCGGTCTCCGTGACCAGGGTGAGCTGCTCTTTGGGAGTGTTGCCCAGAGCGTTGCCGCCCAAGGCGATCACGATACGTTGAGACATCGTATAAGACCCCTTCCTATCAGAATGTGCCTTGTGCTGTGGGCTGCTTCCGGCGATGTGGATCGCCTGCTCCGGTCATTTGCAGACCTGCGCGATCTCGCGGCAGAGCCCCAGAGCGGAGGCCTCATCCCGCATGACGATCAGCACGGTGTCATTGCCGCAGACACAGCCCACCATTTCCGGGATCTCCATGGAGTCAAGAGCGGCACCGGCTGCGTCAGCCAGACCGGGCATGGTCTTGATGATAGCGAGATTATTGACGGAGTTGCAGGTCAGACAGCACTCCCGCAGGATCTTCTGCAGCCGGTCCACAAAGGCGAACTCGATCTGTTTCTTGGAAACCGCGTAACGATAACGTCCGTCGCCGCAGGGCTCCTTTACCAGATGCAGCTGCTTGATATCCCGGGAGATCGTGGACTGCGTGCAGGCATAACCGCATTCCACCAGCTTTTCGCTGAGTGCGTCCTGCGTTTCGATGACAGATTCCGCTATCAGCTCAAGGATTTTTTCTTGTCGTTTGTTTTTCATAGTGACAACCCCTCGTATCCTTGCGTGTGGAGGTCTCTGAAGAACCTCTCCCGGTGGTTCAGAAAAGCGAAATCCATAATGGCCGGACGCCCGCTTCCGGTGAGCCGCAGAGCTCCCGTCCGCGGACGTCCGATCACGTATGAGGTGTTTTGGTTTTACAGATCGTCCCGGTTCACGGGGCAGGACATGCAGCGCGGGCCTCCGCGGCCGCGGGACAGCTCGGCGGAGGGAATGGTGATGACCGTCAGGCCGCGCTTGGCCAGCAGTTCGTTGGTGACGTAGTTCCGGTCGTAGGTGATGACCTTGCCCGGAGCGATGCACAGGGTGTTGGAGCCGTCGTTCCACTGCTCCCGCTGTGCCGCCAGCAGGTCGCCGCCGCCGCAGCGGATCAGCTCCACGGCGGGGAGCTTCAGCTCCAGAGCCAGGATCTTGGCCAGATCCTCCTTCAGGGCGTTGAACTTCAGCTCGCCGTGGTCATCCAGCGTGATCTCGTAAACGCTGAGGGGACCTTCGATCTCAGGATGGATGGTGAACTTGTCGTAGTCCACCATGGTGAAGACGGTGTCCAGGTGCATGAAGGCGCGGGTCTCGGGGATGTCGAACACCAGGACCTTCTTGTAATCGGAGTTCTGCAGCAGGCTCCGGGCGAAGGCCTCGGCGCCGGAGGTGGTGGTGCGCTGGGACAGGCCCACGGCCACGATCTGGTTGGAGAGCACCAGCACGTCGCCGCCCTCGATGGAGTAGGTGCCGTTGAGGTCGGACCACTGCTTGTTGCCGGGCACCGCGAAATCCTTATTATAGAGGTAGATGTACTTCAGCAGCAGGGACTCCCGTTTCCGGGCCGCAAAATGCATACGGTGAATATTGATGCCCTCGCCGATGCAGGCGCCGGGGTCCCGGGTGAAGTACAGGTTGGGCATGGGATCGGACACGAAGGGATAGTCGTCGTTGTCCAGATCCATCAGGGAGGTGGGAGCGCCGGTGGCGACCTCGCAGCGCTTGATGCCGGCGATGAGCTTCGCCACCATGTCCTTGGGAGACATGCTCAGCAGGTAGGAGGTCATGGCGGCCCGCAGGCCCTTGGAATTGATCTTGCTGAGGTTCAGGAAGTCGTTCACCAGCTGGATCTGCATGGAGGGCTCGGCGATGGCCTTGGCCACCTCATCCACATAGTAGACGACCTCGACGCCGTTTTCCCGCAGCACGTTGGCGAAGGTGTCGTGCTCCTGCTGGGCGATCTTCAGATAGGGGATGTCATCAAAGAGGAGACGTTCGATGGTGGAGGGAGTCAGGGCCTCCAGCTCCAGTCCGGGACGGTGCAGCAGGACCTTGTTCAGTTTGCCGATTTCGGAATAGTTATGAATGCCAGGATGCATGGTTGCGCTCCTTTCTGTTGAGGCGGGCGCATGGCCCTGCCTTTGCAAGAGATCACTCTGTTGGTTGTTTTATCAAGCCGGCGGGATGCCGCTGCTGAAATCAGCCGATGGTGGCCACGATGACGGCCTTGATGGTGTGCATTCTGTTCTCGGCCTCGTCAAACACCTTGGAGTGCTTGGAGCAGAACACCTCGTCAGTGACTTCCCGGATGTCATAGCCCAGCTTCTGCTGGTCGCTGGCCATGGTGGTGTTGAAATCGTGGAAGGAGGGCAGGCAGTGCATGAAGATGACGTCGGGATTCTCGGTCTTGTCCAGCATCTCCTTGGTCACGCGGTAGGGGGTCAGCATCCGGACGCGCTCGGGGATCTGATCCTCCTCGCCCATGGAGGCCCAGATGTCGGTGTAGAGGACATCGGCGCCCTTCAGGCACTCGGCGTCGGAGCGGATCTCGATGACAGCGCCGGTCTCGGCGGCCACGGCCTGGGCGCGGGTGATGACATTGGCGTCCACCTGGGCGGCCAGCTCCTCGGGACCGTAGGCCACGAAGTGCATGCCCATCTTGGCGCAGCCGTACATCCAGGCGTAGGCCATGTTGTTGCGGATGTCGCCGCAGAAGACCACCTTCACCTGGGACAGGGGCTTCGCCACATGCTCCTCAATGGTCATCAGGTCGGCCAGGATCTGGGTGGGATGATCCACGTCCGTCAGGCCGTTCCACACGGGAACGCCGGCGTACTTGGCCAGGTCTTCCACCACGGACTGCTTGTAGCCGCGGTACTCGATGCCGTCATAGAAGCGGCCCAGGACCTTGGCGGTGTCCTCCAGGGACTCCTTCTTGCCCATCTGGGAGCTCTTGGAATCCAGGAAGGTGACATGGGCGCCCTCGTCCAGGCAGGCGACTTCGAAAGCGCAGCGGGTACGGGTGGAGGTCTTCTCAAACAGCAGGACCACGTTCTTGCCCTTCAGGACCTCGTTGTGGATGCCGGCTCTTTTCTTGGACTTCAGATCATGGGACAGATCCAGCAGGTAGCGGATCTCCTCGGGGGTAAAATCCATGAGGGTCAGGAAGCTTCTGCCTTTCAGATTAACTGCCATCGTAGTTTTCTCCTTTTCTGTTGATTTTGAAATAACGATCCTTTCAGGTGTGAGGGTTTTTCAAATATGACAAATTCCACAGACGGTCGCGATTGTGGAACTTGAAGTACAGAGTTCTGAAACTTCTGACTTTAATTGTACTATCTGACCAAAAAAGATGGTAGTGCCAGGTGCGGTTATTTTTCGTGTGCCAGTTTTTCCTGCAAAATCTCCCACAGAGTTTCCTTCAGAAGGTCCATGCCTCTGGCCAGCCGGTCCTCCGGTTCGTAGGAATAGCTGATGCGGATATGGCCGCGGCCCTCCTTCTTGTCGGGGTAGAATACATAGCCCGGCATCAGCGTCAGGCCCTTGCCGTAGGCCCGGCCCACCAGAGTCTTGCTGTCCACGCCGTCAGGGAGCCTGCACCAGATATAGACGCCGCCCCGGGGCTTCTGATAGTCCACGCCCCAGTCCTGCATCTCGTCCAGCCTGCCGCAGACCAGCCGCTGCTTGCGGCCATAGCTCTCCCGGAAGGCGTCCAGCGCCGCGTAGTAGGTGCCGTCCCCCAGGTACATGGCCGCCAGCTTCTGGGTCAGCCAGTCCGTTACCTCCATCCGGACGGAGGTGAGATAGCTCAGGCTCTCAATGACGCTCTTGTCCGCCACCACGAAGGCCAGAGCCAGACCCGGCACGAAGGTGAGGGAGAAGGAGTAGATATAGATCACGTTGCCCAGGGTGTCCAGCGCCTTGACGGGCAGGATGTCCGGCCCGTCGTAGACCAGCTCCGAGGCGGCGTCCTCCTCGATGATGGGGATGCGGTACTTGTTGGAGATCTCGATGAGCTTCTTCCGCCGCTCCAGGGAGAGGACCACGCCGGTGGGATCGTGGAAGCTGGAGTTGACGAAGATGAACTGCGGCCGGTTCTGGCGGATCAGCTTCTCCAGAACGGCGCAGTCCATGCCGTTCTCATCCACCGGAACGGAGCAGACCCTGCCGCCCGCCAGCTGGATGGTCCGGTACACGTCGGGGGACACCGGCTCCTCCATCATCACCATGTCGCCGGGCCGGACCAGCAGCGTCACGATGTAGTTCAGGGCCTGATTGGTCTCCGTCAGGACCTGGATGCTGCTGACGGACGCCTTGATGCCCTTGGTGCTCAGAAAAGACACCAGCTTCTGCCGGAGGATCTTGTCGCCACGGTAGGGCGTGTAGAAGCACCGGTCCGCGTGTTCGCTGACGATGAGGGCGGAGATGTCCCGGGCCAGTTTGTTCCGGTCGAAGATGCCGGACTGGGCGATGCCGCCGCCCAGGGAGTAGGTGTGTTCGTCGTTGTTGCGCATGAACAGGTCATCGAAGGCCCGCTCCATGTCCAGATGCTCTTTCTTGATCTGGGCCACCCAGTTGACCCGTTTGCCCCGCTCACCGCCGGCGCTGTCTGTCTCCGTGTCCGTCCACAGAGGGCTGCCCGTGGCGTCCTGCTCTCCCACGGAGACCACGTAGCCCACGCCCTGCTTGGACTGGATGAGACCGTCGGCCTTCAGCTCGCTGTAGGCCTTGACCACGGTGTTCCTGTGGATGCCCAGCAGTTGGGCCAGCACCCGCTCAGAGGGCAGGCTGCTGCCGGCGGGAAGCTCGCCGCAGATGATCTGCGACTTGATCTGATTGATGATCTGCACGTATACAGGGACCTTTCGCCGCCTGTCGAGCTGTATGTTCATGGTTCCTCACCTCGCTGCACTGGCTCCCAGGACGGCCCGCCCCCGGAGAACGGCGGGCCGCAGACAGCAGTAAGTTCTTCCGGGCGAACTATTGACAACGCCTGATAGGATTTGATATATTTTGAAGCATAAAATCGGATCTGATTAACAGAAGACAGGCGACCCGTATCTGGACCGCCTGCCATCGTCTATCTGCGGCAATGGGTCCTTCACTCTCACACATTCCGATCGCCGATTGATTCTGTTATATTCAGTTTGACGCCTGGAAACCGCGGCGGGAGATTTTTCCGGCGCGGATACTGCCGCGGTTGTTGGACTTAACCAAACTTTTCACTGGGCGCCAGCCTTCTGCTGGGTATAATTACTATTAGCTACTATCTATATACCATTTTTTATGCACGAATACAAGTACCAGTTTTCCAAACCATTCGTGTGCCAGTTGGCGCCGGACGCGCTGTGCCAGTGCGTCTGATGGCGGCGGCACAGGATGAAAATTACGGATAAAGACGGGGGAGAGCAACGATGAACATGATCCAGAAGGCCAAGGAGCAGGTGGCCGGACTGACGCTGCGGGCCTATCAGGCCGCGGCCGCGGAGGGGCTGCTGCCAGAGGGCGTGGAGGCGGTGCCGGCGGTGGAGATCCCCAGGGACGCCGCCAACGGCGACTACACCACCACCTTCTGCCTGACGGCGTCCAAGGCCCTGCGCCGGAATCCCCGGGAGGTGGCGAAGATCCTCACGGAGCGCATGGCGCTGGACGGCACGTATTTCTCCAGCGTGGAGATCGCGGGCCCCGGCTTTCTGAACTTCCGCCTGGGCGGACGGTGGTACGCCGGCGTGCTGGCCGCTGTGGAGTCGGAGAACAAGGATTACGGCCGGGGCGACGGGCTGAAGGGCCAGAAGATCATGGTGGAGTTCGTCTCCGCCAACCCCACCGGCCCCATGCACATGGGCAACGCCCGGGGCGGCGTGCTGGGCGACACCCTGGCCGAGGTGCTGGACTGGTCCGGTGCCGACGTCTGGCGGGAGTTCTACGTCAACGATGCCGGCAACCAGATCGAGAAGTTCGCAAAGAGCATTGAAGCCCGGTACTTCCAGCTGATCCGGGGTGAGGACGCGGTGGAGTTCCCGGAGGACGGCTATCACGGTGACGACATCCGGGAGCTGGCCCAGCTGTTTTACGACCAGCACGGCGAGTCCTTCCTGGACCGGGATGAGCGGGAGCGCCGGGACGCCATGGCGAAGTTCGGTCTGTCCCGCAACATCCCCAAGATGAAGGCGGATCTGGAGCGCTACGGCATCCGCTTCGACGAGTGGTTCTTCGAGTCCTCCCTCCATGAGAGCGGCTTTGTAGCCGACACGGTGCAGCTGCTGGCGGACCGGGGCTGGACCTACGAGAAGGACGGCGCCCTGTGGCTGAAGACCGCCGAGATCCTGGCGGAGAACCTGCGGAAGGCGGGCAAGTCCGAGGAGGAGATCGCAAAGCTGGACCTGAAGGACGACGTCCTCCGCCGTGCCAACGGCTTCTACACGTATTTCGCAGCCGACATCGCCTATCACCGGAACAAGTTCGGCGTGCGGGGCTTCGACAAGGTCATCAACATCTGGGGCGCCGACCACCACGGACATGTGGCCCGTCTGAAGGGCGCCGTGGACGCCCTGGGCCTGAACGGCACCGACCGGCTGGATATTGTGCTGATGCAGCTGGTGAAGCTGGTGCGGGACGGCGAAGCGGTGCGGATGAGCAAGCGCACCGGCAAGACCATCTCTCTGTCCGACCTGCTGGACGAGATCCCCGTGGACGCCTGCCGCTATTTCTTCAACGCCAAGCCTGAGACCCAGATGGAGTTCGACCTGGGTCTGGCCGTCCGGGAGGACGCGGAGAATCCGGTCTATTACGTCCAGTACGCCCACGCCCGGGTGTGCAGCCTTCTGCGGACGCTGGCGGAGGAGGGCCACACCGTGCCCCACGCGGCGGATGTGGACATCGGGCTGTTGAACAGTGAGCCGGAGCGGGCGCTGATGAAGGAACTGGCCTCCTTCTGCGAGGAGGTGCGCATGGCGGCCCGGGACTACGATCCCAGCCATATCAACCGCTACCTGATGAGCCTGGCCGCCGCGTTCCACCGGTTCTACAACGCCTGCCGCATCAAGGGCGAGAACGACGGCGTCATCGCCGCCCGTCTGAAGCTGGCGGAGGCCACCCGGCAGGTGCTGGCCAACGGACTGGGCATCCTGGGCTGTACCGCACCGGAGAAAATGTGACGGATTTCCTGCAAAAAAGAGCCGTGGGTCCCTGATCTGCGGCTCTTTTTCCGCGTTGGACGGGCCAGTCTTGCAAAACCACAAAAAAGGGAAGCGTTTTTTGGGCCATATTAACAAAGTATGAACGTCTCGTTTTAATTCGTCGATTTTAGCCTTGACAAAACGTGTTGTGAAAATGTATTATTGACGATACAAAATGACCGCTGAGTATGGTTATTTTGCACAATAGTCCTTTTATTTTAGAATAAGTAGGACGAGTGAAAAGGAGAGTAGTATGGAAAACAAGGCAGAAACGAATAGGAACTCAGGAAAACTGAAAGCAATGTTCCTCATCCCTTCACTTGTGGGTGTCCTGATCTTCATGATACCTGTCAAGTATGATGGCTCCTGGACCGTCATCGTGAAGATCATCGCTGACATCATCAGCGGTGTTCTCGCCGGTATCCTGCCGATCCTGTGCGTGGCCATCCTGACGGTCTCCGCCATCCTGGCGGTGGTCTCCCTCATCGCGAAGCCCAAGTTCATCATGAACAACGAAGTCCTCAAGAGCTGCTTTGCCTGCTCCCCCATCTGGGTGGTGGTCCGGGTCATCGGCTGCATCTGCGTCTGGGTCGCCTATCTGGCCACTTACATGGGCGTGGAGTACGGCGGCGGCATCCTGGCCATGATGTCCGGTCCCGACGAGGGCGGTATGGCCCTGGACCTGATCGTGGGCCTGGTCATCATCTTCATGATCGCCAGCTTCCTGCTGCCCCTGCTGCTGGACTTCGGTCTGCTGGAGTATGTGGGCGCCCGTCTGACCCGCATCATGCGTCCGGTGTTCAAAGTGCCCGGCCGCGCGGCAGTGGACTGCATCACCTCCTGGATCGGCGACGGCACCCTGGGCGTCATGCTGACCTGCAACCAGTATGAGGGCGGCTACTACTCCGCGAAGGAAGCCTCCATCATCGCCACCACCTTCTCCGCCGTGTCCATCACCTTCAGCCTGGTGGTTCTGGACGAGGTGGGCCTGACCCACATGTTCGGCGTGTACTACCTGCTGATCTGCTTCGTGGGTATCGTCTGCGCCATCATCTGCCCCCGTCTGTGGCCCCTGTCCCGGAAGCCCGATACGTATCTGGTCCCCGGCAACGCCATGCCCGAGACCATTCCCGAGCAGTACAAGAACTCCCATGAGTACGGCATGGATCTGGCCATGAAGCGCGTGGCCAAGCACCAGGGCCTGGGCGAGTTCCTCTCCAGCGGCGCCAAGAACTGCGTCAATATGTGGTTCAGCGTGCTGCCCACCGTTATGGCTATCGGTACCGTCGCTCTGGTCCTGGCGGACTACACCCCCATCTTCGACTGGCTGGGCATCCCCTTTGTGCCCCTGCTGAACGTGCTGGGCGTGCCCGAGGCTGAAGCCGCCGCCTCCACCATGATCGTCGGCTTCACCGATATGTTCACCCCCGCCATCATCATCGCCGGCGCCGGCGTCAGCGAGATGACCCGCTTCATCGTGGCTGTGGTCTCCATCACCCAGGTCCTGTTCCTGGATGAGGTCGGCGGCCTGATCCTGGGCTCCAAGCTGCCCGTCAACCTGGGCGAGCTGTTCATCATCTTCCTGGAGCGCACCATCATCAGTCTGATCATCGTCTGCCCCATCGCCCACCTGCTGTTCTAAGCCAGCGGACTCTGTCGGACGAATATCCAGCTGCGCGAATTGCATACTGCATGAGAGTCAGGGCGCTTTTACAGCGCCCTGACTTTTTGCGCTTCCGCCCCGGCCTGTGTTACAGGTGTGTGACAAACCGGGCCGGAGGCTTGACAATCCCCGGCCCGGAGGATATGATAGAGCGCGAGAAAACGAAAAGGAGTGGAAGGATGATTTCTGTTTCCTGCTGATCACAGAATCGGTGCCGGAGGCCCTGAAAAGGGCCTGTGGAATGCTGTCCCGGCGCCGGAAGCAGGAAAGAGAACGCCTACCGCCATATCATGGGCTGCCCGTCCCGCCGCGGGCATACGCCGTCATGCTGTGAGCCGCAGGAGCTTTCCTGCGGCTCACTTTTTGTCCTGTAACTGTTTTGGAAAAACGGACAGTACCGGACAGAAGGGGGAGCCCGAGGGGGCGAAGCCCGCCTCGGATCAGATCAAATGCCCCGCAATACACTGCGGAGCAGTGTTTGCGGCCAGCGAAGCTGGGACTTTTCCGACGCACAGCGGCGGGAAAGTAACGGCATTCTCAGGGCGGCAAAGGTCAAAGGCCTTTGCCGCCCTGAGCCGCAGGAGCTTTCCTGCGGCTCACTTTTTGCATGCGACAAGGAGGAACGCGTATGTCCATGATCCGGGTCAGTGACCTGACCTTTGCCTATCCGGGCAGCTATGACAACATTTTCGACCACGCCAGCTTTCAGTTCGACACCGGCTGGCGCCTGGGCTTTACCGGCCGCAACGGCCGGGGGAAGACCACCCTCCTCCGCTTGCTGGCGGGGACGTATCCCGACGGCGGTGCCATTCAGGGAAAGGTGCCCTGCTCCTATTTTCCCTTCCCGGTGACAGACTCCTCCCGGATGACGTTGGAGGTGATGGCGGACGCCTGCCCCGCGGCGGAGAAGTGGGAGCTTCTGCGGGAGGCGGGGGAACTGGAGGTGGAGGCGGAGACGTTGTACCGCCCCTTTGACTCCCTGTCCAGCGGGGAGCGGACCAGATGCCTGCTGGCGGCGCTGTTCTGTGGAGAGGGGCGGTATCTGCTCATCGATGAGCCCACCAACCATCTGGACCAGCGGGGCCGGGCGGTGACCGCCGGGTATCTCCGGCGGAAGCGAGGCTTTCTGCTGGTGTCCCATGACCGGGATTTCCTGGACGGCTGCATCGACCACATCATGGTGCTGAACCGCACCGGCATGGAGGTCCAGAGCGGGAATTTCTCCTCCTGGTGGGAGAACCGGCAGCGACAGGACGCCTTTGAACAGGCCCGGAATGACCGCTTGAAGGAGGAGATCGGGCGGCTGAAGCGGTCGGCGGAGGAACGGCGGCAGAGAGCCGACGCCGTGGAGCGGGCCAAGAGCGGCATCTCCTCCCAGGGCATCGTCAAGCACGGCCTGCGGCCCTATCTGGGGGAGAAGTCCCGGAAGGGACAGCAGCAGCGGAAGAACATGGACCGCCGGGCGGAGCGGGCCATCGCGGAGAAGTCCGGGCTTCTCCGGGACCTGGAGAAGACGGAGACCCTGAAGCTCCATCCCCTGACCGCCCGGGGACGATTGCTGGATCTGCGGGACGCGGCCCTGTTTTACGGGGACCGGCAGGTCTGCGGCCCGCTGACCTTCTCCGTGGAGCCGGGGGACCGGGCGGCGCTGACGGGGAGGAACGGCAGCGGCAAGTCCACGCTGCTGAAATTCCTCTGCGGGGCGGATATCCGCCATACCGGCACCTGCGTCACCGCGTCGGGGCTGACGCTGTCCGTGGTGCCCCAGGACTTCTCCGGCCTCCGGGGGAGTCTGACGGATTTCGTCCGGGAGGCGGGGGTGGAGGACGCCCTGTTCCGTGCCATTCTTCGGAAGCTGGACATGCCCCGGACGCAGTTTGAAAAGGACCTGTCGGAGTGGTCCGCCGGGCAGCGGAAGAAGGCGCTGCTGGCCAGGAGCCTGTGCCAGAGCGCCCACCTGTACGTCTGGGACGAGCCGCTGAACTACATCGACGTCTGGTCCCGGATCCAGGTCGAGACGCTGTTGGAGACGTACCGGCCCACCATGATCTTCGTGGAGCACGATGGAGCCTTCCGGCGGCACATCGCCACAAAGACCGTGGTGCTGGATAGCTAAATGAACAGAGACAGATGTCGGAATTTGTCCAACCTGACAAAGATACACTGCCATCCATTGCCATATATGGAAAAGTGATGTATAATTCAAAATACAAGCCACGGTTCTCATTCATATCCACCGCGGAGAAAATTGCATAGCAAGTTCAGGAGGTTTCTGAGTATGAGCAGTCGGGAAATCGTCGTCAAAAGGCCCGCTGAGCAGTTGGAGGGAGATTCCATCGTCCAGTTGATCCGCACCGCCTGCGAGTTCAAGAGCGCAGTCACCATTCGGACAGAGCTGTACCAGGTGAATGCCAAGAGTATGATGGGCGTTCTGGCACTGGGACTGGAGCCGGGGATGAAGTTCCGCCTGGAGGCCGAAGGCGGCCCGGACGCGGAGGAGGCACTGGAAACCATCCAGCGGTGGTTTGAGCCGTAAATATCAAGAGATCCGAAAGGCGCCCCGGACCATGTCCGGAGCGCCTTTTTCACGTGCCGGAGGAGCTGAGACTGCCGGAAAGCGGATTGACAAGGACGCCGCCGGTATATTATGATGATATCAGAAAGAGAGCCGCCCGGCGCGGCCCCAACGATTCAATTGGAAGATCACACCACATCAAAGGAGTGCTGCTGTTATGAACATTCTCGCAACCAAGAACGCCCCCGGCGCCATCGGACCCTATTCCCAGGGCTATGAGGCCAATGGCCTGGTCTTTACCTCCGGTCAGATCCCTGTGGATCCTGCCACCGGGGACATCCCCGCCGGCATCGCCGCCCAGGCGGAGCAGAGCTGCAAAAACGTGGGCGCCATTCTGGAGGCCGCGGGCGTGGGCTATGACCAGGTGGTCAAGACCACCTGCTTCCTGGCGGACATGGGGGATTTCGCCGCATTCAACGAGGTCTACGCCAGATACTTCGTCTCCAAGCCCGCCCGCAGCTGCGTGGCGGTGAAGGATCTGCCCAAGGGCGTGCTGTGCGAGGTGGAGGCTATCGCCGTCAAGGGCTGAGGGACTGTCTGAACAGGACCGGCGGGACCGTGGAAAACGCAGCGCGTTTTTCCGGTCCCGCTTCTTTTCGCGCACTGTCCGCCGGAAGAAAAACGGCACGATTCACGGCGGAACAGCCGGTCTGCGCACATTTTCCTTTACAAACAGAGAAGCGTCCTGTATAATAGATAAGCTATTGAAATCTCATGGATGAAACGGAGAATCGAGCTATGGCGCTGATCGAATATGACGAATATAAGCAGAAACTGAAGGACATGGGTCCGGAACTGGACAAGCTGTCCGCCGCCCTGGATCTGGAGGGCGCACGGGCGGAGGTCCGTCAGCTGGAGGCGGAGTCTGCCCAGGATGGCTTCTGGAACGATCTGGAACGGTCCCAGCGGGTCCACCAGCGGCTGAAGCAGCTGCAGAACAAGGTGACCCGGCAGGAGAAGCTGCTGGGTGACTGGGAGGACCTGGGCGTTCTGTGCGAGATGGGCCAGGAGGCCGACGATCCGGACCTGCTCCAGGAGTTGAAGGACGGCTACGCCGCCCTGCAGCAGAAGGTGGAGGAGACCCGTCTCACCACCCTGCTCACCGGGGAGTACGACGCCAACAACGTCATTCTGACCATCCATCCCGGCGCCGGCGGCACCGAGGCCCAGGACTGGGCCCAGATGCTGTTCCGGATGTACACCCGCTGGGCGGAGCGCCACGACTTCAAGTGCACCACACTGAACTACGAGGACGGCGACGAGGCGGGCATCAAGTCCGCCACCATCTCCATTGAGGGCGAGAACGCCTACGGCTTCCTCCGCAGCGAGAACGGCGTCCACCGTCTGGTGCGGGTGTCTCCCTTTGACGCCAACGCCCGGCGGCAGACCTCCTTCGCCGCGGTGGAGGTGATGCCGGAGCTGCCTGACGACATCGAAGTGGAGATCCGGCCCGAGGACATCGAGATGCAGGCCTGCCGCTCCTCCGGCGCCGGCGGCCAGCACATCAACAAGACCTCCTCCGCCGTCCGTCTGACCCACATCCCCACGGGCATCGTGGTGTTCTGCCAGACGGAGCGGAGCCAGTTCCAGAACAAGGATAACGCCATGAAGATGCTGCGTGCCAAGCTGCTGGAGATGAAGATCCAGCAGCACGCGGAGAAGATCTCCGACATCAAGGGCGTGCAGATGAAGATCGAGTGGGGCAGCCAGATCCGCTCCTACGTGTTCATGCCCTACCAGATGGTGAAGGACACCCGCACCAGCTTCGAGACCAGCCAGGTGGACGCCGTCATGGACGGCGATTTAGACGGTTTTATCAACGCCTATCTGACCCAGCAGGCCACCGGCGACCTGAAAAAGTAATACCGGCGCTGCGATCTGACAAGGCGCGGCCTGCGGAAGGGGACACGGATGTGCCCATTTTCCCGGGCCGCGCCTTTTGCTGTTTCCAAAGCTGCCGGTATCTTGCGGCCGGGGACATCACGCCTGATACTTCTGGGTGACAAAGTCCCGGAACTCCTGGATATGCTTCTCCAGCTCACAGTTCCGCCGCCAGGAGATGTACAGCGTCCGTGTACCGCTGTCCGGCAGCTGGAAGCCCAGCAGCCGCTTTTCCTGAATGAAGTTGTGGGCGGCCTTCTCCGAGATGATGGAGACTCCCAGCCCCCCAGCCACCAGGTTCTTGATGGCCTCCGGGTCATTGATGCGGGCGGTGATGCGGAGCATGGACTCCGACACGCCGATGCGCTCCAGATAGTGGCTGGCGCTCTTGTTGGTGCCGCTGCCCTGCTCCCGAAGGATGATGGGCTCCGCCAGCAGCGTCTCCAACGGCACCTCCGGCAGCTGCTGCAATTCCAGGAACCGGGGTGTCACCGGCGTGACCAGCACCATGCGGTCCTGGCAGAAGGGCTGGCAGCACAGGGCTTCGCTGTCGGCGCACATACCAATGAGGCCCACGTCGAACATGCCGTCCGTCAGGCCGTCGATGACGCCCTGGCTGTCGCTCTGGTGAATGACGAAATAGGTGTCCGGATGAAGGCGGCCGAACTCCGGCAGGATCTCCGGCAGGAGGTAGGCGGAGGGAATAGTGGAGGCCCCCAGATGGATGATCCGCCGAGACTCCTCTCCGCATGCCAGAACGATGCGCTCCTGCAGCTCCAGAATATTGGCCGCGTACTCGTAGACCTCCCGGCCCTTCTCCGTCACCTGGATGCTCTTGGTGGTCCGGAGGATCAATTGGCGGCCCAGCTCCTCTTCCAGCGTCCGGATGTGGGTGCTGATGGTGGGCTGGGAGATGTACAGATTCTCCGCGGCCTTGGTGAAGCTGCCGCACCGCACCACCTCGGCAAAGGACCGCAGCTGTTTAAGCTCCACGGCACACCACCTCCAGCGCCTTCAGGGCGGCGTCCACCTGCCCCTCCGTGTTCCACCAGCCAAAGGAGAAACGGATGGTGCCGGTGGGATAGGTCCCCAGGGTCCTGTGGGCTGACGGCGCGCAGTGGAGCCCAACCCGGGTCATGACGCCGTATTCGGCATCCAGCTCATAGGCGGCCTGGGACAGCTCCTTGTTCAGTGTCTGGATGGACACCACGCCGGTGCGGCCCCAACAGTCCCGTTTTCCCACCAGCCGAATCTCGCCCCGGTCCTCCAGAGGGCGCAGGCCCGCCAGGAACCGCTCCGTCAGGGCCAACTCATGACGGCGGATCTGGTCGATGCCGGTCTCCTTCAGCCACAGCAGCCCTTGATGCAGTCCCACGATGCCCGGCAGATTCATGGTCCCCGGCTCGAACCGGTCCGGCAGGAAGTCCGGCACCTGCTCCGTGTGGCTGAGACTGCCGGTGCCGCCGGAGAGCAGGGGCGAGATCTGCTGCGCCATGCCTTCCGCCAGAACAAAGCCGCCGGTGCCCTGGGGACCCAGCAGCCCCTTGTGGCCGGTGAAGGCCAGGGCGTCGATGTGCATGGCCTCCATGTCGATGGGCCACACGCCTGCGGTCTGGGCGCAGTCCACGAAGAATTTCAGCCCGTGGGCCCGGCAGAAGTCTCCCGCCTGCCGGATAGGCAGCAGCGTGCCGCAGACGTTGCTGGCGTGGGTCATCACCACTGCCCGGGTCTCCGGCGTCAGACAGGCTTCCATGGCCTCCGGCCGCAGCGCGCCCGTCCCGTCGCAGGGGATGCGGGTGAACGTACAGCCGTGCTCCGCCAGCTGCGTCAGGGGCCGCATGACGGCGTTGTGCTCCATGGCGGACACCAGCACATGGTCCCCCGGCCGCAGAAAGCCCTTCAGCAGCACGTTGAGGCTCTCCGTCACGTTTTTGGTGAAGATCACATTGCGGCTGTCCGGCCCGTGGAACAGCTCGCACAGCAGCTGCCGGGTCTCGTACACGATCTCCTCCACCTGATAGGCGCTGTCGTAGCAGCCCCGGTTGATGTTGACGCCCGCCTGCGTCATATAGCGGTACACCGCCTCCGCCACCCGGGGCGGCTTGGGAAAGGTGGTGCTGGCGTTGTCCAGATAGATCTTTTCCATAAGGTTCCCCTCCTGGGTCTACCATAGCATAGTTTTATTGGATAATCAAATCAATTTATCTGGTATATCAATAAATACTATTGGAGGTCGACCTTTTTTCGTGCTATATTGGATCTATGATAGGAGGGAAATCATATGGACCTGAAAAAAGAGCGCACGACCATTATCATTGCCGGCCTGGTGATCGGTGTCATCTCCGCGGGGCTGGTGCTGCTGGGGAACCCGGCCAACATGGGCTTCTGCATCGCCTGCTTTGTGCGGGATATCTCAGGCGCCCTGGGACTGCACCAGGCGGCTGCCGTTCAGTACATCCGGCCGGAGATCATCGGTCTGGTGCTGGGCAGCTTCCTGATGGCGCTGGGCACCAGGGAATTCTCGGCCCGGGGCGGAAGCAGCCCCATGACCCGGTTCGTTCTGGGCTTCTTCGTCATGATCGGCTGCCTGATGTTCCTGGGCTGCCCCTTCCGGATGATCCTGCGGCTGGCGGGCGGCGACGGCAACGCGCTGTTCGGCCTGCTGGGCTTCGCGGCGGGCATCCTGGGCGGCGTGTTCTTCCTGAACCGGGGTTACTCCCTGAAGCGCACCTACCGGCTGCCGCCGGCGGAGGGCGGCGTCATGCCGGTGATCCAGGCGGCGCTGCTGGTGCTGCTGCTGGCGGCTCCCGCGTTCATCCACTTCACCGAGGCGGGCGGCGGTCCCGGCGGCAGCCACGCCCCTGTCTTCGTCAGCCTGGCCGCCGGGCTCATCGTGGGCGCCCTGGCCCAGCGGACCCGCCTGTGCATGGTGGGCGGCATCCGGGACGCGGTGCTGTTCAGGGAGTGGAAGCTGCTGATGGGCTTCGTGGCCATCCTGGTCAGCGCCCTGGTGTGCAACCTTGTGATCGGCAATTTCCATCCCGGCTTCGCGGGCCAGCCCGTGGCCCATACCGATGGGCTGTGGAATGCCCTGGGTATGCTGCTGGCGGGCTTTGGCTGCGTGCTGCTGGGCGGATGCCCCCTGCGGCAGCTGGTGCTGTCCGGCGAGGGCAACACCGACAGCGCCGTGACGGTGCTGGGATTGCTGGTGGGCGCCGCCTTTGCCCACAACTTCGGCCTGGCCTCCAGCGCCAACGGCCCCACCGCCGCAGGAAAGATCGCGGTGGTCATCGGCCTGGCGGCAGCGGCACTGATCGCCTGTGCCAACACGTTTTGGAAGAAGGAGGACTGACACATGACACATCTGGACGCCAGAGGACTGTCCTGCCCGGAGCCTGTCATCATGATCCGGAAGGCCATGATGACAGGGGAGGACGGCTATGAGATGGTGGTGGACAATCCCACCTCCAGGGAGAACGTGACCCGCTACGCCCGCCATCAGGGCTATCAGGTGACGGTGACGGAGCAGGGCGGCGAGTTCACGCTGGTCATGCAGAAATGACCTGTATCGCTACGTTTTACTCTCACTTCGGCGCCATCCGCTTCAAGAAGCTCTGCGAGAGCAATGGCTGGCCGACGAAGGTGATGCCGGTCCCCCGGGATCTCAGCAGCAGCTGCGGAACCTGTGTGCGGTATGAGGGCGTCTGCCCCGATACGCCGCCCCAGGAGGTGGAGCAGATCGCGGAAGTGACGCCATCCGGCTACCGGACGCTGTACCGGGCGGAGAACAGTTGAGGTGACGGAATGGAAACGCAAGTCAGGCTGACCAAGTTGGCCAGCTGCGCCGGGTGCGGCGCGAAGGTGGGCGCCGGGACGCTGTCCCGGCTGCTGGAGGGCTTCCAGACCCACTCCGACCCCCGGCTTATCGTGGGCTACGACAAGAGCGACGACGCCAGCGTCTACGTACTGGACGAGAACACGGCCCTGGTCCAGACCACGGATTTCTTCCCGCCCATTGTGGACGATCCCTTCCTGTACGGTCAGATCGCCGCGGCCAACGCCCTCAGCGACGTGTACGCCATGGGCGGCGAGCCGAAGCTGGCGCTGAACATCCTGTGCCTGCCGGACAGCATGGACAGCGCCGCCGTCCAGGAGCTGCTGCGGGGCGGATATGCCAAGGCCTACGAAGCCGGGGCCATCATCACCGGCGGACACACTATTCACGGCGCAGAGCCCATTTACGGGCTGGCGGTCTCCGGCTTCGTCCATCCGAAAAAGGTGCTGACCAACAGCGGCGCACGGCCCGGCGACGTGCTGATCCTGACCAAGCCCCTGGGCATCGGCATCCTGACCACCGCCGCCAAGGCGGAACTGGTGGCCCAGCCTGTGCTGGATCGCATCTACCGGCAGATGGCGGCGCTGAACAAGACCGCCCGGGACATTATGGTGAGATATCCGGTCCACAGCTGCACCGACGTCACCGGCTTCTCCCTGCTGGGCCACAGCTACGAGATGGCCCAGGGCAGCGGCTGCACCGTCCACCTGCTGGCCTGGGACATTCCCTATCATCCCGAGGCCTACGAGATGGCGGAGATGGGATTCATCCCCGCCGGAGCCTACCGGAACCGGGACTTCGCCGGTCCCGGCGTCAAGGTAATAGGAGACGTGCCCCTGGCGCTGGAGGACATCTGCTACGACCCACAGACCAGCGGCGGCCTGCTGATGGCCCTGCCGGAGGGGGAGGCGGAAAAATGCCTTGCGGAGCTGCGGGAGCAGATCCCCCAGGCCGCCGTCGTGGGCTACGTGACGGAGACCATGGACGCCGCCATTTATCTGGAGTGAAGGAGCAGGCGTGCAGCGGTGCTGCCGGTTTTCCGGCTGGCTTGCCTTTCAAAACGGATCGGCCGATAAGAAAAACAGACCTGCCGGACAGGCAGGTCTGTTTTTGCCAAGAGCGCGGAAGTCCCATCCGTTGCGCGCACCTGTGGATATTCACAGAACAGAGCTGGGGAACGGGACGGGATGACAGACAAAACGGGAGACCGGCTGATCAGCGCCGGTCTCCCGTTTTATAGGATCGATGCCATCAATAAAATCTGCCCTTCCGGATGATCCCGTCCATCATTTCGAGCCGCTTTTCGCACATCGAATCGTTCTGATTGCTGATGGCCAGCAGTATGACCTCAGATATGCTCAGAGGCGCCACATAGGAGTTGGTAAAACCAAGACCGGTCACTTTCGAAACAAGGACGATATTGGCCTTGTTTGCCAGGGGAGACGTGTAGCTGTCTGTCATGAGGATGATCTTTGCCCCGTTCTTATGGGCAATATCCAGCAGCTGATAGTTGATCTCGGAGTACCGCATGAAGCTGTACAGGAAGAGACAGTCGTTGGGCTCGATATCCACCAGGGCTTCGATAGCGGAGGAGTCCGCGTGGAGCAGCGGGACGATATTCGGAAGCAGTAGCACCAGACGGTTCGACATGTACTGCGCGCAGCAGGCGGTCCCGCGGAACCCGGCCACAAACTTCCGCTTGCTGTTCAGCAGGATATCCACCACCTGATCCAGCGTCTGATTATCCAGCTTGGAATAGCTTTTTTCCAGATTTTCCAGCGTGTAATTGCTGACATCCCGGATCAGGCTGCCCTTTTTCAGCCGGTCTTTTGTCCGTTCATATTTTTCGCCGGGAAGCAGTGACGCGATCTGCTGCGACTGGTCGTACTGCTTTGCGATACGGCTGGCCATTTCATTGCGGAATTCCGCGTATCCCTTAAAGCCCAGCTTGCGGATAAACCGGATGATGGATGTGTCACTCACTCCGATCTCCTCTGCCAGGTTTGTGGAGGTCTGCAGCCCGATGGTATTCACGTGATCCAATATATACTCCGCAATACAGGCGTCTGTGCGGGTCAGGGTCATTGACTGGATTTTGGAGATCAAATCATCCATATGCTTCCTGCTTTCCTAAATTCTTGGTTTTAAAATAAAATACCACGCAATACTTTTCCGGTCAATCATTCCCGGGAAAAAACTGCATTTTACCTGTCTGGCTGGAAAATGCTGGTCTGAGAAGAACGGCGGCAGGACAATGCGGAAAAGACGCATGCCGTACAGATCCGGTCTGCCTAAACGGGAAGTAATCGGTTTTTGTATGATAATTATTTAAAAACATTTTATAAAAATTCTGGTGATTCGTCAACATATTCTTTTGAAACGTCATTTCCGGGGGGCGGGAGACTGATTTGATCAGGAAATCCTAAAGGAAATGGTATGATATTTTGAAAGCAGAATTTGTTGATTTTTTCACAATTTATCAGAATTTTTGTTATTTCAGAAACGTTTATCTGATTGTAACAAGGGTAACAAAAGTGAATATTATTTTTCGTCAAAAATAATTATTGAAAAATAATATTTTTTTTGATATATTTTTATAAACCGCAACAGAAACCCGGCGGGACTCACAGGGGAAGACGGCAGCGCTGTCCGCTCCTTTGTGAAGACTAAGATGAAAAAGAGGTAGTAGTAATGAAAAAGTTATTGGCGTTTGTCCTCGCGTTGACCATGGCGGCAACTCTGGCTGCCTGCGGTACTTCCGGTTCCAGTACCTCCAACTCCGGCGCCGCTTCCGCCGCTGTGTCCAATGCGGCCGGCAGCTCCGCCGCTTCCGCTGCTCCCGAAGGCTATACGCCGCCCAAGAACGTGAATCTGATCGTTCCCTACTCCGCCGGCGGCGCCAATGACTTACTGGCCCGTCTGGTGGCCAAGCACGCCGCCAAGTACACCGACAGCAACCTTGTGGTCACCAACATCGGCGGCGGCAGCGGCACCGTGGGTCTGGCCGAAGTGCTGAAGCACGACGCGGACGGCACCTACATGTGCTCCGGCATCGGCACCACCGCGTTTGTCAGCACCCCCGACAAGCCCCTCACCTTTGACTATCTGAACGACTTCGCGTTTGTGGGCATGTTCGCCCAGGACCAGCGCGTCATCGTTGCCCTGAAGGACAACGGCAAGTTCACCAACCTGGAGGAATTCGTCTCCTACGCCAAGGAGAATCCCGGTGAGCTGGAGGTCTCCGCCACCGGTGCGGCGACGGTAGCTTACTTCGTTCCCCAGGTGCTTGCCGAGAAGGCCGGCATCGACATCACCATCGTCCCCTATGACGGCGGTTCCGAGCAGATGGCGGACCTGCTGGGCGGTCATTCCGACGCCGCTTCCATCAGCTATTCCGAGATGCTGACCCTGGATACCGACCAGCTCATCATCCTGGGCGTCGCCAACACCGAGCGTCCTGAGGTCCTCCCCGACACGCCCACCTTCGCGGAGCAGGGCTATGACGTGGTTTTCACCATTCCCCGCGGCTTCGCCATGAAGGCCGGCACCGCCCCCGAGGCCATTGAGTACTGGAGCAATATCTTTGAGCAGATCGCCAATGACAGCGAATACATCCAGGAGTCCGAGGGCATCGGCTTCCCCGTCGTATACAAGAACAGCGCGGAGTTCACCACGATTATCACCGACACCCAGACCGCATTCGACACCATGCTGAACGGCTGAGAAAAGTTTCCTGATGATTGAATGGATCAAGCGGCATACCAATGCCGCTTGATCCGCATTCAGACTGATTCACTGGAAAGGAGACTTTATTTTGAACCTCTTTAAGAAAGAAAAATTTTATCTGGCCTTTATCCTGGCGTTTTTCACGTTCTTCCTTCTGGCGACCCAGACCGTGAATAAGGACGCCCGCATCTATCCGTACATCGTCTGCTCACTGGGCATCGTCCTGACCATCGTCCAGCTGGCCATCACGATCTCCAAGGAAAAAAGCGGGAAGGAGCTGGACGCAGAGAAGACGCTGAGCAGGACCCAGCTCTGCTACCTGGCCGTGGCGCTGGTCTCCTCTGTGATGTACGTGTTTCTGGCCAGCATCGTCGGCTTTTTCACCACGACGTTCTTCTATGTCGTCATTTTTTCCTACTGGCATACGCCCACACAGAAGAAATGGGTCTATCCCGCGGTCGCGTTTGGCATGGACGCCGTGATCTACATCGCGTTCAAGATCCTCCTGTCCATTCCCCTGCCGTCCGGCCTTCTGATCTGATGCGAACGAAGGCAAAAGGAGATTGAATTATGGAAAATATTTTACTTGGTCTCACCACAGCGTGCCTGCCGGCGAATCTTCTGGCCGCGCTGCTGGGAACGGTCCTGGGCATTGCCTTCGGTGCGATGCCGGGCCTCTCCGCCACCATGGGCATCGCGGTGCTGATCCCGGTCTCATACGGCATGGAACCGGCCACCGGTCTGATCCTGCTGGCAGGTGTTTACGTCGGCGCCAGTTACGGCGGCTCCATCTCCTCCATTCTGGTCAACACCCCCGGAACCCCCTCCGCGGCGGCCACCGGCTGGGATGGCCACGCCATGGCGCTGAAGGGCCATGCCACGGAAGCCCTGATCGAGTCGGCAGTGGCTTCTTTCTGGGGGACTGTCCTGGGCTTTTTGGGGCTGATCACCATTGCCCCCTATCTGGCCTCCTTCTCCCTGAAATTCAGCTCTCAGGAGAATGTTTGTCTCGCAATCTTCGGACTTACGATTATTGCTACCCTGTCTTCCAAGAATATTGTCAAGGGTCTCATCGGCGGTGTGATCGGTCTGCTGTTCGGCTGCATCGGCATGGATCCCCAGTACGGCTACGCCAGATACACCTTCGGACAGATGAGCCTTCTGACCGGATTTCCCACGGTTCCCACTATTATCGGCATCTATTCCATCTCCCAGCTGTTCTCTATGATCGTTGACCGGGATGCCACTGTCAATGTGGAAAGCTCCATCCACATGGTCAATAAATACCGTCTGAAGCTGAAAGATCTGTGCCGCTATCCGCTGACCTATCTCTGGTGCGGCATTGTGGGCATGATCGTGGGCATCATCCCGGCAGCCGGCGGCAGTATCTCCGCTTTCATGGGCTACAGCGAGGCGAAGCGTCTCTCCAAGCATCCGGAGCTGTTCGGTACCGGATACCGTGAGGGCGTTGCCGGTCCCGAGAGCGCCAACAACGCGCTGATCGGCGGCACGCTGATCCCCATGATGACCCTGGGCATCCCCGGCAACGCCGTCTCCGCCGTTCTGCTGGGCGCGCTGATGCTGCATGGCCTGACTCCCGGTAACGATCTGTTCACGACAAAGGCCTATATCACCTATCCGTTCTTCTTCGGCATCGTAATCTCCGCACTCATCATGGTCATCCTCGGCCTGGCCTGCGCCAAGCAGTTCGCAAAGGTGAACAAGATCCCACAGAATTATCTGGCGGCCGGCATCCTGGTGCTGACCGTGCTGGGCTCCTTCGCGTGCGAGAACTCCTACGCCAGCGTGTATATCATGCTGTTCTGCGGCGTCATCGGCTATTTCCTGAAGCGGCTCCACGTGGACCTCTCGGCCGTCGTTCTTGGCTACATCCTGGGCCCCCTGGCGGAGCGGGGCCTGACCCGCACGTTCATCCGGACCGGCTCTGTGGGCGCCGGCATCCTGTCCATTCTGACCCGGCCGATCTGCATCGTTCTGCTTGCTGCCTCCATTATTTCCTGCGCCTATCCGCTGATCAAGAAGCACCGCGCAAAAAAGAAGGCTGCTGCAGGCAAATGATCTGTCGGCGGATGAAACGAATCACAATCTGAAATCAGGAAGGAAAAATATATCATTATGTTAGCTACCAGAATGAGCAGAGTTTCCATATCGCCCACCACGCAGCTGAATGGCCGTGTGGCGCAGCTGAAGGCAGAAGGAAAGGACATCATCAAGCTGAATGTCGGCGAACCGGACAAGAGCACTTTTGATTATATCAAAGTGGCGGGTGTCAAGGCCATCGCAGACGGCTTCACGAAGTATACGGTGGGAAGCGGCATTCCCGAGCTGAGACAGGCCATTTCCGAAAAACTGAAGATGGAAAACGGGCTGACCTATCCCATCAATCAGATCACCGTCACGGTAGGCGGCAAGCAGGCTGTGTTCGCCTCCATCATGTCCCTGGTGGAGGAGGGCGACGAGGTCCTTCTGCCGATCCCCTGCTGGGTGAGCTACACGGATATGATCAAGCTGGCCGGCGGCACTCCGGTTTTTGTCGACACCAGAGAGGAGAACGGCTACGCGCTGGACATTCCGGCCATCGAAAAGGCCATTACGCCGCACACCAAGGCCATTGTCATCTGCACGCCCAACAATCCCACCGGCGCAGTCTATTCCAGAGAGGATCTCAAAGCACTGGGCGAATTGGCCTGCCGGCATGATTTTTACATCATCTCCGATGAGATCTATGAAAAGCTGGTTTATGATGGGGCGGAGCATGTCTCCATTGCCTCGATCTCTCCGGAGATTTACAGCCGCACCGTCACCATCAACGGCTTCTCCAAGGCCTACGCCATGACCGGATGGCGCGTGGGCTACGCGGCAGCCCCCCTGGAGATCATCAAGGCGATCCAGGTCATCCAGAGCCAGACCACGTCCAACACCAGCAGCATTGGACAGAAGGCCGCTCTGGAAGCGCTGGTCGGCCCCCAGTACGACGTGAATAAAATGGTGGAGATCTTTGCGGAACGCCGCACCTATGTCTGCGACCGTCTGGCAAAAATTCCGGGCATGAAGTTTTCCAATCCCAAGGGTGCCTTCTATGTCTATCTGGATGTGTCCGGACTGATCGGACGCACCGGAGGCGGAAAAAAGCTGGAGAGTTCCATGGATGTGGCGGAGTACCTGCTCAATGAGGCATTGGTGGCCGTGGTCCCGGGTGAAGCGTTCAATCTTGCCGGAAAGATCCGCATTTCTTATTCCAATTCCATGGAGAATCTGGCCAAAGCCATGGACCGCATCGAAGCAGCCATCGCAAAGCTGCAGTGACGCGAACCGCTCTGCGGCCCTACCATGAAACTCAACGCCAAATATGTCCCCAGGTTTTAATTTTGTGTATTTCGCCCTGTCGATTTTCCATAGCGCAAAAAAATATTTGGCAGGAATCACACCTGGACGCCGTATTTGTGCAAATGGTATAATGATGGCGA
>JALFSO010000025.1 GCA_022778785.1 Dysosmobacter sp.
CGGGAGCCCCCTCGTGTTGGATCGAATGCCTGCAAAAAGCCTGTGTCAGCAGGCGTTTGCGCCGCGCAGCGGCAGCTTTTCGGCCCGCTGCGCGGGCAGAAAAGCGAGGCATTGTGAAGGCTGTCGAAAAAGTCCATCGGACTTTTTCGACAGCCTGAACAGGAGGACGCCTTTGAGGCGTCCTCCTGTTTTATAATGTTGCTTATGCGTCCCGGTCCGTCCGCTTGCCGTAGCGGATGTCCTGGATGTCGAAGGGGGTGGTCTGGTAGACGAAGTAGTTCAGCCAGTTGCTGTACAGCAGATTGGCGTGGGCCCGCCAGCAGACCATGGGCTCCTGATGGGGGTCGTCGAAGGGGAAGTAGTTCTTAGGCAGGGCGATGGGCTTCCCCGCCGCCACGTCCCGGAGGTACTCCTGCTTCAAGGTGTCGCCGTCGTACTCCGAGTGGCCCATGATGAAGATCTGCTTTCCGCCCTTGGTGAAGGCGGCGTAGACGCCCGCCTCTGCAGAAGAAGCCAGGATCCGCAAAGCCGGCACCGCCTCAATGTCCGCCCGGCTGACGGTGGTGTGGCGGGAGTGGGGCACGTAGAACGAGTCGTCGAAGCCCCGGAACAGGATGGACTGCTTGTACTCCACGTTGTGGCGGAACACGCCGAACATCTTCTCCGGCAGCTCCCGCTTCTGGATGCCGTAGTGGTAGTACAGGCCCGCCTGGGCGCCCCAGCAGATGTGGAAGGTGCTGTGGACGTGGGTCTTGGTCCACTCCATGATGTCGCACAGCTCCTGCCAGTAGTCCACCTCCTCAAAGGGCATCAGCTCCACCGGCGCGCCGGTGATGATGCAGCCGTCGAAGTTGCGTTCCTTCACGTCGTCGAAGGTCTTGTAGAAGGCGTGGAGATGCTCCGGCGGGGTGTTGGTGGGCTCATGGCTCTTGGGGGCGATGAGCTCCAGCTCGATCTGCAGGGGAGTGTTGCCCAGCAGACGGCTCAGCTGGGTCTCCGTCTGGATCTTCTTGGGCATCAGGTTCACCAGCAGGATCTGCAGGGGGCGGATGTCCTGGGTGACGGCCTGTTCCTCGGTCATCACGAAGATGTTTTCCCGGTGGAGGGTCTCCACCGCCGGGAGATTGTTTGGAATTTTGATGGGCATGACGATCCGCCTCTCAATCCACCTGGTCCAAGGCCTGGCTGATGTCGGCGATGAGGTCGGCACTGCTCTCCAGGCCGCAGCTCATCCGTACCAGACCGGCGGGGATGCCGGCGGCGGCCAGCTGCTCGTCGGTCATCTGACGGTGGGTGGAGCTGGCGGGATTCAGGCAGCAGGTCCGGGCGTCGGCCACATGGGTCTCAATGGCGGCCAGCTTCAGGTGCTTCATGAAGGTGCTGGCGGCGTCCCGTCCGCCCTTCAGCTCGAAGGACACCACGCCGCAGGAGCCGTTGGGCAGATACTTCTGAGCCACGGCATAATAGGGATCGCCGGGCAGGCCGCAGTAGCTGACGCTGGCCACCTTGGGATGGCTGTTCAGGAACTCCGCCACTGCCTGGCCGTTCTCACAGTGGCGCTTCATCCGGACGTGGAGGCTCTCCAGGCCCAGGTTCAGGTAGAAGGCGTTCTGGGGAGACTGAATGGAGCCGAAGTCCCGCATGAGCTGGGCGGTGCATTTGGTGATGAAGGCGCCCTCCTTGCCGAACTTCTCGGCGTAGGTGATACCGTGATAGCTGTCGTCCGGGGTGCAGAGGCCGGGGAACTTGTCGGCGTGGGCCATCCAGTCGAACTTGCCGGAGTCCACGATGGCGCCGCCCACGGCGGCGCCGTGGCCGTCCATGTACTTGGTGGTGGAGTGGGTGACGATGTCGGCGCCCCACTCGAAGGGGCGGCAGTTGATAGGCGTGGCGAAGGTGTTGTCCACGATGAGGGGAACGCCGTGGGCGTGGGCCGCGGCGGCGAACTTCTCGATGTCCAGTACCGTCAGGGCCGGGTTGGCGATGGTCTCGCCGAAGACGGCCTTAGTGTTGGGGCGGAAGGCGGCGTTCAGCTCCTCCGCCGTGCAGTCCGGTGCCACAAAGGTCACCTCAATGCCCATCTTCGCCATGGTGACGGAAATCAGGTTGAAGGTACCGCCGTAGATGCTGGAGGAGGACACGATGTGGTCCCCGCAGGAGCAGATGTTGAACAGGGCGAAGAAGTTGGCCGCCTGACCGGAGGAGGTCAGCATGGCGGCGGTGCCGCCCTCCAACTCCGCAATCTTGGCTGCCACGCAGTCATTGGTGGGGTTCTGAAGGCGGGTGTAGAAGTAGCCGCTGGCCTCCAGGTCAAAGAGCTTGCCCATGTCCTCGCTGGTGGCGTACTTAAAGGTGGTGGACTGGACGATGGGAATCTGCCGGGGCTCGCCGTTGCCGGGG
>JALFSO010000064.1 GCA_022778785.1 Dysosmobacter sp.
GTCATCTATCTAGGCGCATCGTTGCCGGTGCGCTCCAGCCACCTCCTCGGAAACAGCCGGGCAAGCCTTGTTTCCTCCACGGTGTTGCTCCGGATAGAGTTTACAGCAACGGACGCTTCCACGCCGATGCGTGCGCTCTTACCGCACGTTTCCACCCTTACCTCGTCGGCGCAAACTTCATATCCTTCGCTTCGCCGCAAGCGGCAAAGCTCATACATTCCGTTGCGCCTCCTCTGCCGTCAAAGCGGAGCTTTATTGGCTTTTTTGGCGCAGACGGGAGACATTGCTTGCAGTCTCCTGACTGGTATAAAAGGACGAGGCGGTATATTTCTGTTGCACTTTTCCTCAGATCGCTCTGGGCGGGCGTTACCCGTTATCCTTGCCCTGTGGAGCCCGGACTTTCCTCATGAACGGCCTTTCGGCCTGTTCACGCGACTGTCTGTTTTCCTCGCGGCTTTCATTATAGGGGAAACAGGTCCGATTGTCAACGCGAAAATCTGGCAGGGTTCCAGCCGGAACGTCGGTCTCATTTGCGATTTACATTTTCCGGAGGATGGGGTATAATTATTTTACATGCGCATACGCTGTTCCGCGGAAGCGGGACCATTGATCCGTAAAGGGAGCAATCATATGACTTTTTCCGAATATCTGGATTCCATCCACGAGAAGACGGTGGCGGTCATCGGCATCGGCGTGTCCAACCGGCCGCTGATCGAGGCGCTGGCCAGAGCCGGCGTGGCCGTCACGGCCTGCGACAAAAAGAGCCGGGAGGACCTGGGGGAGTACGGCGACCACCTGGAGGCCATGGGCGTCCGCCTGCACCTGGGACCGGACTACCTGAAGGGCCTGCGGCAAGATATCATCTTCCGCACTCCCGGTATGCGGCCCGACGTGCCGGAGCTGCTGGAGGCTGCCGCTCACGGCAGCGAGATCACCTCGGAGATGGAGGTGTTCTTCCGGGTCTGCCCGTGTCCCATTATCGGCGTCACCGGCAGCGACGGCAAGACCACGACTACTACCATCATCGCCGAGCTTCTGCGCCGGGCGGGGAGGACCGTCCACCTGGGCGGCAATATCGGCCATCCGCTGCTGACAGAGGCGGGAGAGATGCGCGGGGAGGACATCGCGGTGCTGGAGCTCAGCTCCTTCCAGTTGCTGACCATGACGAAGCAGAGCCCCCATATCGCCGTCCTCACCAATCTGGCCCCCAATCACCTGGACGTCCACCGGGATATGGCGGAGTACGTTGCAGCAAAGGAAAATATCTTTACACATCAGGCGGCGGAGGACCTTGCCATCTTCAACGCCGACAACGTCATCACCCGGGAGCTGTCCGGCAGAGCCGCCGGCGCCGTGCGGATGTTCTCCCGGAAGGAGGAGCCCGCCGAGGGCGTGTTCCTCCGGGGCGACGCCGTCATCTCCCGCAGAGACGGCGCGGAGCGGCAGATCATGACCACGGCGGATATCCGGCTCCCCGGCGTCCACAACGTGGAGAACTATCTGGCCGCCGTCGCCGCCGTGGACGGTCTGGTGCCGGACGAGACTATCCGGGACTTCGCCCGGAGCTTCGGCGGCGTGGAGCACCGCATCGAGCTGGTGCGGACCCTCCGTGGCGTGCGGTACTACAACGACTCCATCGCCACCAGCCCCTCCCGCTGCATTGCGGGCCTGCGGTCCTTTGACCGGAAGGTGATCCTCATCGCCGGCGGCTATGACAAGCACATCCCATTCGATGTGTTGGGGCCGGAAATCGTGGCGCATGTGAAACTGCTGGTGCTCTGCGGCGCCACGGCGGAGAAGATTCGTCAGGCGGTGGTCAGCACCCCCGGTTATGCGGAGGGAACTCCGGGGATCATCCTGGCGGAGGGCTTCCGGCAGGCGGTGGAGACCGCTTCCGCCCGGGCTGTGGAGGGCGACGTGGTGACGCTGTCCCCGGCCTGCGCGGCCTTTGACCAGTTCGCCAACTTTATGGAGCGGGGCAGGGCCTACAAGCAGATCATCAGCGAGCTGCCGTAAACCGGACCATTCCCCACCGGACTCCGCCGGACTATAGCCAAGCCGCCCCTGCATAGGATAGACCGAATGGGGGGAGTCTGATGCGGGGATTCTATGGATACCGGCGCCATTTGCCGAAGCGCCTGCTGCTGCGGATGGCTCTGATGGCGCTCCTCGTCACCGTTGTGGCGGCAGTCGCCGTGGGCATGGTGCAGATGAAGTCCCTGCTGACCCGGCTGGCCGTCTCGCGGGTCACCAACATGGTGAACCAGATCGTCTCCGACTCCGTGGACGCCGCCATCGCCAAGGGGGAGTTTGACTACGACCGGATGATCTCCTTCGAGAAGGACAACGAGGGGAAAATCACCGCCGTCAAGAGCAATATGCCGGAGTTCAACCGGCTCCAGTCCGCCATTCTGGAGGAGGTGCTGAACCGCATCGACCAGGTCTCCTCCCATGATCTGTCCATCCCGCTGGGGAGCCTGACGGGGTCCAATCTGCTGGCGGGCCGCGGGCCGCTGATCACGGTGCGGATGCAGTCCATCGGGTCTTCAAGAGCGGATCTGAAGAACGAATTCGTCTCCGCCGGCATCAACCAGACCAAGCACCAGATCCTGCTGGATATCGAGGTCTATGTCAGCATTCTGCTGCCGGGCTTCCGGACGGCCACCAAGGTCAGCAATTCCCTGGTGGTGGCGGAGACCATCATCGTGGGCTCCGTGCCGGACACCTATACGTATTTCGACGCCTCCGGCGAAGCCATGGAGGACGTAGCCAGGGACTATATCATGAACGGGAACTAACAGGAAACGCATAGGCGCCGTGTCCCCACGGCGCCGGGGAGGTTACCAATGGATTATCAAGAGGAAATGAAAGAACTGCGGGACAAACTGAACCGCAACGCCTATCTCTACTATGTGATGGACGCCCCCACCATGACGGACTACGAGTACGACATGCTGAACCGCCGTCTGGTGCAGCTGGAGCGGGAGCATCCGGAGGAGATCACCCCGGATTCTCCCACCCAGCGGGTGGGTGACCGCATTCTGGAGGGCTTCACGCCCTACCGCCATGAGGTCCCGCTGGAGAGCCTGCAGGATGTGTTCAGCGGGGAGGAGGTCACCGACTTCTGCCAGCGCATGACGGACGCCCTGGGGGACCCGGTGGAGTACTCCGTGGAGCCCAAGGTGGACGGGCTGTCCGTGGCGCTGGAGTACCGGGACGGCGTGTTCGTCAGCGGCGCCACCAGAGGCGACGGCCATGTGGGCGAGGACGTGACGGAGAATCTGCGGACCATCCGGTCCATCCCCATGTCCCTGCCGGAGAAGCTGCCCCATCTCATCGTCCGGGGTGAGGTCTATATGTCCAAGAGCGTCTTCGCGGAGCTGAACGCCGAGCGGGAGCTGAAGGGGGAGCCGCTGCTGGCCAATCCCCGGAATGCCGCCGCCGGTTCCCTGCGGCAGCTGGACCCCAAGGTGGCCGCCCAGCGGCGTCTGGACATCCAGATCTTCAATCTCCAGCTGGCGGAGGGCCGGGAGTTTACCACCCATACGGAGACGCTGGACTATCTGGCCACCCAGCACTTCAAGGTCATTCCCCACCGGACCGTCGCCACGGCGGCGGACTGCCGCCAGGAGATCGCGGACATCAACGAGCGGCGGCCGGACTATCCCTTCGACATGGACGGCGCGGTGGTGAAGGTGAACCATCTGGCGGATCGGGAGAAGCTGGGCAGCACCATCAAGTGCCCCAAGTGGGCGGTGGCCTTCAAGTATCCGCCGGAGAAGAAGCCCTCCAAGGTACTGGACATCGTGGTGCAGGTGGGCCGCACCGGCGTTCTGACCCCCAGAGCCGTGCTGTCCCCGGTCCATCTGGCGGGCACCACCGTCCAGAGCGCCACGCTGCACAACCAGGACTATATCGCGGAGAAGGACATCCGCATCGGAGACACCGTCATCGTCCAGAAGGCGGGGGAGATCATCCCGGAGATCGTGGAGGTGGACTTCTCCAAGCGGCCGGAGGGCACGGTGCCCTACCGTCTGCCGGAGGTCTGTCCCGTCTGCGGTGCGCCGGTGAGCCGGGATGAGGACGGCGCGGCCATCCGCTGCACCGGCGCGGAGTGCCCGGCCCAGCTGCTGCGGAACATCACCCACTTTGCCAGCCGGGACGCCATGGACATCGAGGGCCTGGGTCCGGCGGTCATCCAGCAGATGATCGACAGCGGACTGGTCCACAGCGCCGCGGACCTGTACTATCTGCACGCCCAGGACATTGCCCAGCTGGACCGCATGGGGGAGAAGTCGGCGGAGAACGCCATCCGGGCCATTGAGAAGTCCAAGGCCAACGACCTGAGCAAGCTGATCTACGGCCTGGGCATCCGGCAGGTGGGCGTCAAGGCGGCCCAGACTCTGGCGGCCCACTTCAAGACGTTCGACGCCCTGTCTGCCGCTTCGCTGGAGGAGCTGACGGAGATCAGCGACGTGGGGGCCATCACGGCGCAGTTCATTCTGGACTATCTGGCGTCGCCCCAGTCCCAGGACCTGCTCCGCCGTCTGAAGGACGCCGGGGTGAATATGGAGAGCAAACAGCAGCTGGTGGACGAGCGGTTCGCCGGAATGACCTTCGTACTGACGGGGACGCTGTCCCGGTTCGACCGGAAGTCGGCGGAGGCCATGATCCAGGCCCGGGGCGGCAAAGCCGCCGGATCCGTGTCCAAGCGCACCACCTATGTGGTGGCGGGCGAGGCCGCCGGGTCCAAGCTGAAAAAGGCCCAGGAACTGAACATCCCCGTGCTGACGGAGGACGAATTCGCCAAAATGCTGGAGTGATGTTCATACGAAAACTGATGAAAACGGTTCAAACCGTTTGATAGCGCGAAGCGCGTTCTGCTTTTATGAAACGCCGAATTGTGCCTCTGTACAATTCGAGCGTGCGCAGCACGCGTGATTCTTGATGAAATTTTTGCATCAAGAATCAGTATCACATTGCGGATAAACGGAAACCAGGAGGCCGTCGGCCTCCTGGTTTTTCATATGACGGGGCAGCGCGGCAGTCAGAACAGCTCTGCCAGCGCACCGGCTACGCCTGCGGCGAAGGCGCGGTGTCCGGCAGGGGAGAAGTGGACGCCGTCGAACAGTAGCTCCACACCCCATGCTCCGGCGTCGGCAAAGGAGATGCCCAGCCGCTGCGCCAGCGCCCGGTAGCACTCTCCCAGCAGGGCGGACTGCTCTGTCAGATGGAGCTCCGTCACCCAGGCGCCGGGGACCATGGGCGGGGGAGCGATCAGCAGAAACCGGGAGCCGCAGGGAACATCCAGGAGCGGGCGGAGAAACCGCTCCATCCGCTCCGCGGTATCTGCGGCGGTAATGCCGGGCGTCTGAAGAAGGTCGTTGGTGCCCAGCATCACCAGAGACACGTCCGGGCGCTCCTGCTCCAGCAGGTCCCGGACCGCGGACGTTTCCGCCGCCCGGCGGGGGATCCCCCGGCCGTTCTGTCCGGCGTTGACCACCGTATAAGAACTGCCCAGCAGGCCCGTCCAGCGGACATCCGCCGGATAGCGTTCTCCGATATAGGAGCGGGGGTCATAGCCGTAGGTGTTGGAATCACCGAAGCACAGCAGTTTTTTCATAGCAGATATCCTCCCGTACAGTACGGATTACAGATCATGGTCAGCAAGCTGCCGCAGCTTTTGGCTGCGGCAGCTTGCTTTTGCAGGGGTATATCTGGAAAACTCCAAGGGGGAAGGAGTGTTCCTGACTGTCCGGAGTGGGGGAGCACAGTTGTGGGCAGCTCTGCTGAAATAGGACTGAATGAGATTTCATGCAGAAAAAATGTATGTTTATCATAATCCCCCTGAACAGAAATGTCAATCAAAAGCGGAGCGCATATGAAAATTTTACGGCGAGCATTTTGGAGGACAGATATCCGACCCGCCTGGAACCGCAGCAGCTCCCGGAGCCGCGGACGGCGGCCCCGGGAGCCATGGTTTTTCGATGGAAAGGGAAGATCACTGATCGAAGCTGGGATTCATATAATATACATTCTTCTCGTCCAGGCGGTCCTTCACCAGCCGCAATGCTTCGCCGAAGCGCTGGAAATGGACGATTTCCCGGGCGCGAAGGAACCGGATGGCGTCGGTGACATCCGGATCGTCGCTCATGCGCAGGATATTGTCGTAGGTAAGGCGGGCCTTCTGCTCTGCTGCGACCGTGTAAGGACAACATTTCCATTTGGGCCCCGCTTCGGGGAAGCAAAACCGATTGGAACCAGGATGTGTGCTGGTTTACGCTGCGGTTGAACTACTTTCACGCAGGATCTGTTTTGGTCTATAATAGGGTCTACTGAATGGCTGGAACATTTGGAAATCTCGGAAAAATGACCAGCTCGCCGAGGTCAAAATCGTAGTCCAGAGCCCAACCGCAGTCAGGC
>JALFSO010000079.1 GCA_022778785.1 Dysosmobacter sp.
GAGTACTTCACCGGCGGCAACTGGAGCACCAACGTCGCCAAGCTGGCTCTGGCCAACGGCATCGACCTGGCTGACGGCAACGACGACTTCGTCGGCAGCAAGGCCGTCACCCGTGAAGAGGCCTGCCTGTATGCCTTCAACGCCCTGCAGGCTGACATGGTCGACTATGACTCCAGAACCACTGTTAACGTCGGTGGCGCTGAGGTCACCATCGCCGGCTCCAAGGCTGAGAAGATTCTGCAGCGTGACTCTGGCTACAAGAACACCATGAACGATGGCACCTCCACCCAGGAGCCCGTCCTGCAGTTCGCCGAGAAGTACTTTGACGATCTGAAGAAGGACGACACCAGCGATGACTTCGGCCGTCCCGCCACCACCTGGAAGCTGAAGAACGAAGAGATCGGCACCTATGCCTGCACCGGCGATCTGGTCGCCACCTTCACCGCCAAGGTTACCAAAGCCAAGGTCTACAGCGCCGTCGGCAAGACCGTTTACGACGATCTGGATGATTCCGATGCTACCCTGAATGTCTACATCGATGGCGCTCTGGTGAACTACACCGAGAAGACCGAGAAGGACAAGAACGGCAAGGACATCACCGTTAAGGTTGCCGATGATGTTTCCGACTGGATGGACAAGAACAACACTAGCCGCATCGGCATCACCGCTACTCCTGAGAACAACTGGATGAATGGTAACGGCACCCTGACCGAGGTCTATGTTGATGACGACAGCAACACCACCATCGTCATGATCAACACCTTCGTATTCCAGGCTACTGAGGACTACAGCTCTAGCAAGGAGCAGGTCAAGGTTGATCGGGCTGGCGATACTAAAATCGTTCTGACTGATAGCACCCTGGATATTGATGACAGTGATGATTTTGACATTGAGAATGTCAAGGAAGATGACTACATTCTCATCAATGCTGTGAAGACATCCAACGACAGATATGAGGCAAAAATTGCTACCGTGGCTGAGCAGGTCTCTGGAACTGTGAACAACTATGCCGTGGGCGATAGCGTGACCATTGACGGCACGACCTACAGTTACTCCAGCACCACCACCAGCGACGGCGAGAAGGATGAGGTCAAGAGCGCTGGCAGCGAGGCTGTCCTGGTTCTGGACTCCTATGGTTATGTCATCGCCGTTGACGAGGCCACTGGTACCCGTAGCTATGTGTTCATCTCTGGTGCTGATCAACCCTCTAAACTGAACACCACTGTCAAGGCCAACGCGTACTTCACCGATGGCACCAACGAGGAAATCACCCTGAAGAAGGCTCCCGATGAGGAAGGCGAAAGCAGCACCAAGAGTTCCGATCTGCTCAATGCCAAGGGCTGGTACACTTATAGCAAGGACGGCAACGACAAGTACACCCTGAACCAGATCAATACCGCCAACTCCAAGTATGCTGCCAATAAGGGTTTTGGGCTGTATGTTGACAAAGACACCTATCTGGCTATTAATGGTAAGACCTCTCTGCTGCAACTGGAAGGCAATTCCAAGACCGTGCGTGCCAACGCTGATACCGTGTTTGTAATCGAGGATGAGGACGGCGATATCGAGGTCTATACCGGCATTAAGAACGTTCCCGATGTTATTCTGAAGGCTTCTGATGTGGGTGCCACCATGGGTTATGTCTACAAGAAGGACACTGGCTATGCCACCTATGTGTTTATTGGTCTGAACGAGACCAACGCCACGGTTGACGGTGCATCTTCTGATGACACCTATATCTTCATCACCAAGGCCGACAATGAGTGGGATAACGGTGAGGATACCTACTACACCTATAAGGCCATTGTGAACGATGAGGGTTCCTGGAAGGAAACGATCATCGAAACTGATGATTCCTACACCACCATGGCTCTGTACTGCAAGGTCAAGACCAGCTCCTCCACCGGCCGTATCACCGGCATGGATCCCGTTAAAACCGGCACTCCTGGCAATGAGACTGTCAAGGGTACCGTGAACGGCGAAATCGACTACTCCTCCAGAATCCTGACTATTCCTTGCGTTGAGGCTGAGAATGGTAGCAAGGATTACTCCGTGGATTCTGATACGGTGATTGTCCTGGTCATCGACTACAAGTGGGGCGGCAAGGATGCCGATCTGCAGGACATCATGAGTGATTCCGGCGCTGACTATGAGGCCGATATCGACATCACCGCCAGTTCCCTGAAGAGCATCCTGTCCGGCTACAACGTCACTGGTACTTTCTATGCTGTTACTGATGACAACGCTGCGGACAGCGACACTCTGGACTACCTGTTTATCCACGTGAACGGCGCCACGAAGATCTGATCCGTTCCCCCTGTTGTTCACCCTTCCGTGTGAATAACACGAAGACCCCGCTCCTTTCGGAGCGGGGTCTCAGGCTGTCGAAAAAGCCCAGCTATGCTCGACTTTTTCGACAGCCTGAGGCCGTGTATCGTAGGATACACGGCCTTTGGCATTTGAAAGACCGGCCCTGAGAGCCGCAAAGAGGGCTTGCGTTTGGGCGGGATCGCCGTATACTGTTGACAGGAGCATCGGAAGACGGCACAGGGGGTGACGGAGTGGACAGGAACTGGCGGTTATCCTTTTCCCAGGTCATTCTGGAGCGGGGCGTGCGCTACTGCCGGCACGGGCTGGTGGAGCCGCTGAGACAGGAGGGCGGCCGGGTGCTGACATCAGTCCATGGCAGCCGGGTGTATCCGGTGGAGCTGGTGGTGAAGGACGGCGCCGTTACGGGGATGCAGTGCGGCTGCCCCCATGCGGCTGCCGGCCATGCCTGCAAGCACATGGCGGCGGCACTGTTCGCGCTGGAGGAGCGCGGCTGGCCGGCCCAAAGCGCAGAGGAACCGCCCCTGCCGGAGGACGGCGCCAAAGGAACCGCGACGGGAGACGGCAATCCTGATCAATGGCGGCGGTTTCTGGATCTGCGGGTCCTTCCCTTGGTAGAACAGGGGCTGCTGGATAAGGCGTTTCTGCTGACGGGGACTATCCTGCCGGACATTGCGGAACAGGCCGCGGCGTCTCCGAATAAGAGCTTCCGGGAGCTGGAACGGGAGTGCCTTTCCCTGCTGATGGAGATCGCCGGGAAGTCCGCTCCCCGGCAGCGCATGGAGATGTACCGCTGGCTGGAGGAGACCCGTTCCCGGCAGGAGGATGGCCCGGGCGCGGAACGGCTGCTGGAGGTGCAGCTGTCGGCGTTTCACGAGCCTGCCCTGCTGCGGAAAAATCTGGATCTGCTGGACAGGCTGTTGGCGCATACGCCGGAGCAGGACCGCCGCAGGATGGAGACATACGTGGTCCGCCGCCTGGGGATCATGAGAGAGCTGGATGCTCCGGCGGAGACGATGGCGGCGTTCCGGAGGCAATACCGGCACCTCCCTGCCGTCCGTGAAGCGGAAGTGCATGAACTGCTGAGGCAGAAACAGTACAGCCCAGCCATTGATCTGCTGAAGGAGGGCAAGCGTCTGGACGGAGAAGATCCGGAATTCGCGGCAGACTGCAGCAGCCAGCTGATCCGGCTCTACCAGCGGCTGGGCCGGTGGAGAGAATGCCGGGAGGAGCTTTTATTCCATGTCTTTGCGTTTCCCCAGGAGGGGCCTGCCCATCTTCAGGCGCTGAAAGCCCTGACGCCGGAGGATGAGTGGCCGCCGCTGCGAAAAGCGCTGCTGGCGTCGCCTACGGTGTCCGGACCGCAGAAAGCATTTCTGGCGGAGGGATCGGATGGACCGGAGCCGCGGAAGACGACCCGGTGATCATCGGCGGCAGACGGCCCATGGAAAGATCGGAGCCCGGAGGAACAGCCTCCGGGCTCCTGTATTTTGCGAAAAAACTCCTGCCGCAGGTTCTACCCTGCGGCAGGAATCCCCCGTTTTCTCTTTCTGTTGTTTTCTCTCTATCTTTGATCCACCGTCCGGTCAACGGCGGCCCAGGGACGGACGATCACAGAGTCTGGATGCGGGTGTCGAACTTGGGGCAGTGGAGACGAACCGTCACGTTGTCGTCCACCACCTCGCAGATCTGGGCGTCGCAGGTGGCGCTCATCAGCCGGTAGGCGTCCGGGAAGCTGAGGTCCAGCTTCTTCATCAGGAACTCCACCACGTCCGCCGTGGCCACCTTGATGCTCTCGTTCAGCGTGGAGCGGGAGGCCAGGAAGTAGATGCCGTCAAAGGTCTCAATGACGGGGCGCTGGATGGGCCGGTCGTGGTAGACCGTCACCTTCAGGCACATGCGGCCGGCGATCTCAATGCCGGTGCCGGACAGCTCGCCGTCTCCCATACAGGCGTGCATATCGCCCACGGCGAGGCCCGCGCCCTCGATATTCACGGGGAAGTAGACCCGGGAGCCCACCTTCACCAGCTTCGTGTCCATGTTGGCGCCGTGGTCATCGGGGACGGCGCAGTGGATCTCGCCGGACTTGGGGGCCACGCCCATGACGCCGATCATGGGCGTCAGAGGGATCTTGATGGTGTCGGAGAAATGGGCGAAGCCGTCGTGGACGGGGATGATCTTGGTGTCCGGCTCGGTGATGCGGTCACCCAGTACGCCCAGGCCCACGGAGGTCACCATCACGCCCTGGGGCGCCAGATCGATGGCCAGGACCTCCACGCACAGCGTGTCGCCGGGATGGGCGCCCTCCACGTCGATGGGGCCCACGGCGCAGTCCATGATGCCGATGTCGATGTCGGGGCGCTTCACGGAGGCGTCGGTGATCTGACCGGAGTAGCAGTCGTCCGCTTCCACCCAGAAGACCTCACCGTCCTGCACGGTGTAATTCGCCTTGTTTGTAGTGTTGAAATGGAAAATGACTTTGTCTTTCGGAATCACACGCATGACGTCTTACCAGCCTTTCTCCGGATCACCAACCGGCGGGCAGAATGCCGGCCATGGAGCAGATGAAGTAGATGGCGGCCAGGGAGAACACCACGATGATGATGCCCTGGATCAGGGGATTGGCATACCAGCCGCACTTCCACTCGGGCTCGATGTCGCCCTCCTTCCGGGCCTTGTTGACCATCAGCACGGGGATGATCGACATGATCACGCCGCCGAAGGTGCCGGCCCAGCCGATGGCGTCCACGAAGCTGACGAAGCCGCCGTAGGCCAGAATGAAGGGAGGCAGAACGGTGCAGATGATGGCGATGAGACGGGTCTTGGTGTCATGCTCATTCTTCAGCTTGAACATGTCCACGATGTTGGTGAGCATGGAGCCGCCCACGGCCCAGTAGGAGGTCATCATGGCGCACAGAGCGAAGATGTTGGCGGTGTAGAGCGCCCAGGTGCCCAGCGCCTGGCCCCAGGCCAGCGTGGCGACCTCGGTGACATCATCCGCGCCGGTGAGGCTCAGCACGGCCAGAGGCACGACGGCCAGCAGAATGCCGGTGACGAACATACCGGCGACGATGGCGACGGGCAGCTTCTTGGGGATGTGGCGCATGCCGCGGGCCAGCTCAGGCACCGCATACTGCGCGATGTAGCAGAAGATGGCGCTGCTCAGCAGGGGCACCGCGTAGGTCCAGTCGGAGTAGATGGCGCGGGAGACGTCGGCCTTGCCGGACAGGAAGGACGCCAGCACGATGACAGCCAGCAGCACCACCATGCCGGTGGACATGAACTTCTCCCAGAGGCCAGTGGCCTTCAGTCCCAGCCAGACCACCAGAACGCAGGGAACGGTGAACAGCAGGCTGCCGGCCCAGTTGGGCAGGCCCAGCAGGGTGCAGAGAATGTTGCCGGAGCCGGTGGTGTAGGCTACCATGCAGCCGATGGAGTTGGCGCACACAGAGATGAAGATCAGCACCGAGCCCAGCTTGCCCACGTATTTCTGCGCCAGGCCGGGCAGCTGCAGGGGCTTCTTGGTACGGAGCGCGGTCTCGGCCACATACAGCATGGAGAACGTGGTGAACACACCCGCCACGATCAGCCACAGAACCAGGATGGGCCAGCCGGCCTTGCGGGAAGAATACGCAAGACCCAGAATGCCGGAGCCGATGTTGGCGCCAACGATGATGGCCGCCGCCTCGTACAGGGTCAGCTTTGTTACCTTAAGAGCGCCTTCCTCGACCTGTACATTTTTTTCTTCCATATCCTCTTCCTCCTCGTTGTGATTTCACCCTTCGCAAAGGATGTACCTGTATTATAACACGGACAGGACAACGAAAGGACAACAAATCGAAAATGCAAATTCGGGGGATTTTTTCCTGAAAATTCTTCCAGCGCCAAGCCAATTTTGCAGAATTTATCAGAGCAGCTTGCAGGAAAGCGCCGCAGCCGTCAGCTCGGCCCAGCTGTACTGGGCCATGAATTCCCCAGTGAAGGCGGACATGGCCCGGGTGTCTCCCTTCAGGAGACGGTAATAGTCGCAGTCCAGCTTCTCTGCATCCACGCTGAGGCAGTTGCGGCCCTTCAGGATCACATCCTCGCAGCCTGCCGCCCGCAGCGTCTTCATCAGGTCGGACTTGAAGGTCTCCATTTGGTTTTTCAGGGCGCTGCCGTATTCCCGGTCCTCGAAGATGATGGCGGCAATCTCCTTGATGGAGCAGGTGGCGCCGCTGCGGTAGACCAGATAGGCAAACAGCTCCTTGGACTTTGCCCGGGAGAATTTCAGCGGTTTTCCGTGGAAAAACACCTCAAAATTGCCGAAGCAGTTCACCACCAGGGAATCGCTCCGGGCCGCCGTCCGGACGGTGCCCTGGATGATGTCCAGCTCCTCCCGCACCGCCTCGGCGGTGACGGGCTTCATCAGATAGCCCCTGGCGTGGAGGGAGTAGGACTCCAGAGCGTACTGGGGGTAGGCAGTGACAAAGACGATCTCCAGCTGGGGAAGGACCTTGCGCAGCTCCGTGGCCAGCTGCAGGCCGGTCCAGCCCCGCATCTGGATGTCCAGAAACGCCACGTCCGGACAGATGGCCTTCTTCCGCACTGCCTCCAGAGCCGCGGAGGGTGAGTTGTAGGGGCAGATGGTCTCGCCGGGAGCTGCCTCCTCCAGGGCGTTGGTCAGGTCGGCCAGAGCCAGGACCTCGTCATCGACTGCCAGAAAGCAATGTTTCATACAGAGTTCCTCCTTGTTTGGGGATGGAGAGTACCGCCACCGTGCCGGCGCCGGGGGTGGACTGGATGTCCAGCGTCCCGCCGCACATGGAGGCTAGCCGCTCCCGCACGTTGATGATGCCCACATGCTCCTGATTGGACGGCATGGGGGAACTGGTATCAAAGCCTACGCCGTCGTCTGTCACGGTGATGAGATAGCATTTAGCGCTCTCGGCTGTGGAGATGGTCACGGTCCCGCCGCTCTCCCGCTGCATGACCCCATGGCGCACCGCGTTTTCCACAATGGGTTCCAGCGTCAGGGACGGGACGGAAAACTGGGTGACCGGCGTCTCATAAATGACCTGCAGTTCGTCTCCGTAGCGCATTTTCTCCAGCCGGAGATAGTGCTGCGTGTGCTCCAGCTCCCGGGAGAAGGGGATGCAGTGCTCGTTTTCCAGGCAGTTGAGGTTGGCCCGGAGATAGCTGGTGAAGTCCAGCAGCGCCTCCTCCGCCTTTTTCGGATCGATGCGGCACAGGGCCCGGATGCCGGTGAGCACATTGTAGAGGAAGTGGGGCCGGATCTGACTGAGCATAATGGCAATCCGCTGCCGCACCAGGGCCTCCTCCTGCTGTTTTTCATACTCCATCTGGACGCTGACATACAGGCTTAGCAGGGACAGCGCCGCCACCGTGTAGGCCAGCGTCATCTTCACCAGCACGATATCCACCGCGATGGCGGCCAGCACCACCAGCTCGTAGAAGAGGAACGACACGGCCTTGCGGTTGGTGAGCATCCGGCGGAAATAGAAGATGATGCCCAGCGTCACTACCACAGGCACGGACAGAAAGAAAAAGAAGACCCAGGGGTGGTCCCAGAGGTGCCATGGCTGGGTCCTGCTCCTGGCAGTGATCTGGGAGATGATGACCAGAAACAGGCCGTCCGCGCAGAGGCCGCCCACCAGCCAGGCGAACCGCTTCAGCTCCCGCTTGTCCTCGTTGACATAACTCAGAAGATAGATGGTATACACCACCATCAGGGGAAAGCCCATGGCGTCCCGCAGGAAGGCGCCCAGCCACTGGGCGAAGCCCGCCCAGGGCGCAGTCTCCATGCCGATGCCCCAGGCGAACACGTCGCCCAGCATTCCGATGGTGACGATGACCAGCATCCAGAGAAACAGCCGCACGAACAGGCGCTTCAGCCGTCCGCTGCGCACGATGCTGATATAGGTGGAGGTGGTCAGCAGGGAGAACATCAGCTCCAGCATCACCGAGGATACGGTGTAATAGCTGTATTCTCCCCCCTGCCCTACGGCCCAGAGGGTGCGGAACAGCAGAACCACCGCCAGACCGATCACGCCGTAGGCCGCTGTGTAGATCACAACTTTTTTCTGTTTCACGCTGCCGCCCCTTTCTGCTCCGTTGTCCGGTTTCCCACAGAGAAGCGGGAAACCGTCTGCCGCATGAGACCAGTTTAGAGTATTTATGCGAAAGAATCAACCGTCAGCTGCACGGAGAACGCCAGGGACGGACCGCAGATATCAAAAAACCAGCGCGGGCCGGTGTCCGGAGACACGACCCGCGCTGGCCGTTTCAATTGCAGGAATACAGGCGCTCAGTATTTCTCAATGTCGATCTCCTGAGCGTGGCCATGGATGTCCTGGGACAGGAAGATATTTGCGATCTTCTCAAACTCGCCCAGCCGTGCGCTGCAGAAGTAGGAGGCGGTGCCCGCCGCGGTCTTCTCAGCCAGATCGCCGGTCCTGGTCAACTCCGCCAGCAGCGCTCTGGCAGACTCTCCGCCGGAGTCCACCAGGGAGACGTCGGGACCCATGTAGGCCTGCACCACTTCCCGGATCAGCGGATAGTGGGTGCAGCCCAGGATCACGGTGTCCACGCCCTCGGCCTTGATGGGGGCCATATACTCCGCCACGGCGGCCTCGATTTCGGCGTCGCCCAGGCTGATGTGGCCGCTCTCGATGAGAGGGACCAGCTTGGGGCAGCCCTTGGCGAAGATGCGGACTTCCGGGCACATGCGGAGCAGTGCCTGGTCATAGGCCCCGCTGAGGACCGTAGCCTGGGTGGCGATGATGCCGATGCGCTTGTTTTTGGTGGCCCGGAGAGCCGCCTCGGCCGCCGGCTCGATGGTGCCCAGAATGGGGATGCCCGGATTCTCCTGGCGCAGCGTATCGATGGAGTTGGCGGTGATGGTGTTGCAGGCGATGAGGATGGCCTTCAGGTCATAGGTCCGCAGGAACCGCACGTCCTGGCAGGACAGCTGGGTGATGTCCTCCTTGGTGCGGGAGCCATAGGGGACCCGGGCGGTGTCGCCGAAGTAGACGACGCTCTCGCTGGGGGCAGCGGCCTGGAGTGCCCGGACGCCGGTCAGGCCGCCGACGCCGGAATCAAAAATGCCAATGGGACGGTTATCCATGGTATTTCATGCTCCTTTCAAAATAATGTGTTATATAAATCATACGTATGCACACAAAAAAGCGGCCGCAAAACGGTGAACGCCCCTGGGGCCATCCAGTAAAACAAACCGCCGTGCTGAAGGGACCCCGCCGGGGAGACGGCGGGAGCCGGATCACAGCCAACTCTCTTATAGCACATTTCAGTGGTCCTGTCAATCTGGCGCGGCCCTGCGGCATCTTGTGAAACGGAGCCGCGGATGGTATGATAAATAAAAGACCATCCGCTCTCTGACGGCGGACAGCGGGATGCCGGATCCCGTCTGCCAAAGCGGTCTGACAGACGGGATCCGGCATTGAATTGGGAAAAGAGGGAGCATAAAAAACCGGCGGCCCGGTGAGGGAGCGGTGCCCGGGAGATCAGGCCGCCCCAGCCTGACCCAGCAGCGGGACGGCATCCTCCAGATTTGCCACATTGTAGAGGACCAACCCCACGGCGTTGTTGTCCGATGAGACGCCGGGCTGATCCGCAGGATGAGAGGAGCGCCAGCGCAGCTGACGGCCCACGTCCTCCAGGGCCCTGGAGCCCAGCACCAGGCAGTCGTTGGGGGCTTCATCCTGCACCAGACGGAACGCATCCACGCAGTCCAGGCGCATGGAGAAAATGGTCTTGCTCCGCTGCATCAGAATGACCCGCTGGTCCGTGATCCAATAGCGGGTTCCCAGAATATTGTAGCGGTCCACCAGGGGCGAGAGGATCAGCAGCAGGGAAATGCCGATCACCACCGTCAGGAATCCGGGGCTGACGGGGTCGTTGTTCATCATATAGACGATGATCAGGGCAGACGCCAGCACGGCAACGGAGATCCATTTGATCAGGATCTTTCTCCCGTTGCCTGCGTGCCGGTCCAGCAGCGCGAAGGGGGCGGGACTGCCGCTCCAGAGCACCTGCTCGCCGTCGTTCAAAATTTCTCTCAGCTTCTCATCCATGGTCTGTACCTCCTTATTATGGAAAAACAGATAGAGGGACTTCCGTTTCCTGCCATATTTATCATACCGGTTTTTGTGTTTAACCGGTGACAAGAGCGGCCGAAAAGGCGTTCAGAGGCTGTAAAAAATACCCTGTCCGCCGTCGGTTCCTTAGCACGTTCTTAACGGAAAATCTGATATACTGAAATAGAACTGAACAGCAGAATACAGCGGAGAAAAGAGGGAGAGCATCCGGTGAAAAAAGGAAAAATGGAGCGGCTGTTTCACTTCTCATGGCGGGATTTTCTGATCCTGGTGGCCATCATGTTCTGCGCCACCAGCCTCTGCTGGTTCATGCGGATCCTGGACAGCAGCGGCGAGTTTGCCACCCTGATCTATGTCATGGCCGTGCTGCTGGTCTCCCGCCTGACCAACGGCTTTCTGTACGGCCTGATCGCCTCCATCCTGGGGGTCATCGCCGTCAACTTCTTGTTTACTTACCCCTACCGGGAGTTCAACTTCACCATCGCGGGCTATCCCCTGACGTTCCTCACCATGCTGATGGTGTCCATCATGACCTGCACCCTCACTGCCCAGCTCAAGCAGCAGGAGAAGCTGCGGCTGGAGAACGAGCGGGAGAAGATGCGCGCCAACCTGCTGCGCTCCGTCTCCCACGATATCCGGACGCCCCTGACCTCCATTGTGGGCTCCACGGCCACTATCCTGGAGAACCCAAACCTCTCCCAGAAGGAACAGCGGACCCTGCTGGAAGACGCCCGGGACGAGGCCCAGTGGCTGATCCGTGTGGTGGAGAACCTGCTGAGCATCACCCGTATCAGCGGCGGAGAGCAGGCCCACATCACAAAAGAGCCGGAGGCGGCGGAGGAGATCCTGGGAGAGGCAGTGCGGAAATTCCGCAAGCGGTTCCCGGAGGTGACGGTGACGGTGGTGGCGCCGGACACGCTGCTGATGGTGCCCATGGACCCCATTCTCATTGAGCAGGTCCTGGCGAATCTGCTGGAGAACGCGGTGATCCACGGCCAGAACACCTCCCGCATCCAGGTCTCCGTCTGCCGGGAGGGCGGCTGGGCCCGATTCGACGTACGGGACAACGGCTGCGGGATCCCCCGCGGCAAGCTGAATTCCCTGTTCACCGGGGTCCTGCAGGAGAGTGAGGAGACCTCGGGAGATAAAAAACGCAACATGGGTCTGGGACTGGCGGTGTGCACCTCCATCGTCAGCGCCCACGGTGGGACAATGGAAGCCGACAATATGCCGGAGGGCGGCGCGGATCTGATCTTCCGGCTGCCCCTTGATGAGGAGGAAGACGCATGACGATACGGGATAAGATCTTAGTGGTAGAGGATGAGCAGAGCATTGCCCGCTTCATTTCCGCCATCCTCAACGCAAACGGCTACGAGACGCTCATGGCTCAGACCGGCAGCGAGGCGCTGTCCATCATCTCGTCCACCTGTCCGGATCTGGTGATCCTGGATCTGGGCCTGCCGGACATGGACGGCACCGAGATCCTGCGGGATCTGCGGAGCTGGTCCAGCCTGCCGGTGGTGGTGGTCTCCGCCCGCTCCCATGAAAAGGACAAGGTGGAGGCCCTGGACATGGGCGCCGACGACTATCTGACCAAGCCCTTCGGCACCGACGAGCTGCTGGCCCGTGTGCGGGCGGCCATCCGCCACACCCGCACTGCCTCCGGAAACGACGAGGTGGCCCGTCAGGGCACCTACACCGTGGGAGACATGGTCATCGACTACAACAAGCACCAGGTGCTCATCAACGGCGAGAACGCCAAACTGACCCTCAGCGAGTTCCGCATCGTGGCGCTGCTGGGGAAATTCGCCGGCAAGGTGCTGACCTACGACTACATCATCCGGGAGCTATGGGGTCCCCGGGCGGGAAACGACAACCAGATCCTCCGGGTGAACATGGCCAACATCCGGCGGAAGATCGAGAAGAACCCGGCGGAGCCCCAGTACATCTTTACAGAAGTGGGCGTGGGCTACCGCATGGCCGAGGGCGAATAATATCCATACATAGAAAAAGACCCCTGGGATCTGTCAGATCCCAGGGGTCTTCCCTGTTCCGTTCAGTCCAGCACCTGGACGGCGGCGCCCAGCACACCGTCGCCGATGTAGACGCTGAGGGTGCCGTCGATCTCGCCCTCCCAGATGTGGTCGCAGTTGGGCAGGGCCTCCGTCAGCTTCTGCCGCACGGCCGCCATGCCCTCCGGGTCTCCGCCGTTGGCCACGGCCAGATTGTAGCGCCGGTGATCGCCGCAGGCCTTCACCGCCAGCTCCACCAGCTTGTCCTTCACCTGGTTCCGGCCCCGGACTTTGGCCACGGACTGGAGCTGTCCGTCCTCCGCGAAGGTCAGCAGCGGCTTGATCTGCAGCAGCGTTCCGGCGGTGGCGGTGACCTTTCCGATGCGGCCGCCCTTCTGGAGGTATTCCAGCGTGTCCACGGAGAAGAACGCATGGGCGCCCCGGAGCAGCTGCGGGACCCGGTGCTCCGTCAGCTCCTCCCAGCCCATGCAGCCCCGGATGTCCTCCGCCAGCTGGAGCAGGGTCATCCCCATGCCCAGCGAGCCGCTGAGGGAGTCATAGACCCGCACCGGAAGCACGCCGCTGCACTCCTCCGCAATGAGCCGCACCAGATTATAGGTGCCGGAGAGGCCGCTGGACAGCATGACGGCGATGACGCCGTCGTAGCCGGCGGCCGCGATCTGCCGCAGGACTTTTTCAAAGTCCTCCCCGGCGGGGAGAGAGGTCTGGGGGATCTCCCCAGCGTGGAGACGGGCATAGATGCCGTCGTTCCGGATGTCCACACCGTCGGCATACTCGCCGTCGGCACAGCGGATGCGGAGGGGCACCACGTAGATGTGATTTTCGGCGATCAGCTCCGGGGACAGATCCGCACAGGAGTCCGTCAGCAGAGCGATTTTTTTCGGAGTCATGGCAACATCTCCATATAAATTATATTGATCCTATGATATCGGAAACAGCGCGAAAACGCAAGAGACCGCCCTCATTCTTCCCCAATATCCCATAGAATTTACCAACTGTCTTCCGGAAAACAGAAAACAGCCCTACAGCGGAAAACCATAGGGCTGTTTGACGGCTCAGAGAAGGATGGCCTCCGTCAGAAAGACGGTGAGACAGCACAGCGCGGAGATCAGGAACATGCTGGTGCCCCGCCATGCCAGAATGACGCCCACCAGCAGGGCCAGCATGCCCGCCAGGGGCACCTGCGTCGCCTCCACGATGGCGGGGAAGGTCATGACGGCCAGGGTGACATAGGGGACGTAATAGAGGAAGGACCGCACCGTGCGGTTGGTGATCTCCTTCCGGATCAGCGTCAGGGGCAGCACCCGGACGGCGAAGGTGCACAGCGCCATGACGGCGATATAGATGTAGACGTTATTTCTCATCCTGTTCCTCCTTCACCGGGAAAAGCACCGCCGCGGCACCGGCGATGATCAGCGTCAGCAGGATCGTCCGGGAGCCGGAGGAGATATCGGACACCAGCGGCAGCTTCCCGGCGGCATAGCTGGCAGCAAAGGAGATTGCCACCACGCCGGCCACCACCCGGTTCTTCCGGGCCGGCGGGATGATGATGGCCAGGAACATCCCGTACAGCGCCACGCTGAGGGCGCTGACCACACTGGCGGGCAGCGCGCTGCCCGCCAGCACGCCCAGGGCCGTTCCGGTGGCCCAGCAGGGAATGGACGGCACCATGGCGCCGTAGGTGTACCACGGGTCCAGCTTGCCCGGACGGGCCACGGAGATGCCGAACAGCTCGTCCGTCAGGTCAAAGCCCAGGATCAGCCGGTGGACCAGAGGCGTGGAGGGGTCCAGCTTCTGTCCCAGGGCACAGCTCATCAGCAGATACCGGGCGTTGGCCACCACGGTCATGGCCGCCACCTCCCACAGGGCGGCGTGGGCCGCAAAGAGGGTGAAGCCCACATACTCTCCGGCGGAGGCGTTGTTCAGCAGGCTGGCCAACATGGCCTGCCAGGCGGTGAGGCCCGCCCCCCGGGCGGCGATGCCCAGGGAGAACGCCACCGCGAAATAGCCCAGCGCGATGGGCAGGCCGTGGACCATGCCCAGCCGGAAGGATACGCCGTGCTCTGCGGCCCATCCGCTGCCGCGGGACTTCGCCGGGGCGGAGACGCTCCGCCGGCGCTCCGATTCCATCATCATCAGTTCCTCCAGAATATGCGTCCGGACCGGGCGGAACGGCCTTCCGACCCGGTTGACCACGCAAAATGTCCTTGCAAACAGCCTCTATTGTAACGCTTTCCTTGCCATTCGTAAAATGAGGAATTATAATTAAAACATAAGGAAAACTGATGGATGGTGGATATGATGACGCGATACGATGTGTTCTGCAAGGTGGTGGAGACCGGCAGCTTCACCCTGACGGCGGAGAAGCTGGGCTACTCCCAGAGCGCGGTGAGCCAGATGATCCGGGCGCTGGAGCAGGAGTTGGGCACCACCCTGTTCAGCCGGGGAAAGACCGGTGTGACGCTGACGGCCAACGGGAGGCAGTATCTCCCCTATGTCCGGGCCATCTGCGGCGCGGAGAGCGCCCTTGCGAAAAAGCGGCAGGAGATGCTGGGGCTGGAGAACAGCGACATCCGCATCGGGACGTTCACCAGCGTCAGCCGGAACCTGCTCCCCCGGCTGATGCAGCGGTTCAAGGGCCGGTATCCCGGGGTCCACTTCACCTTGCAGCAGGGGGATTACACGGGTATTGCCCAGTGGATCCAGGAGGGCAGCGTGGATTTCGGATTTGTCAATCCCAAGGCGGTGAAGGGGCTGGACATCCGGCCACTGTACCGGGACCGGATGGTGGCCGTGCTGCCGCCGGGACATCCGCTGGCGGACCATAAACAGGTATCGCTGTGGGAGCTGGCCCGGGAGCCCTTCATTTTGCTGGATGAAGGAGATTACAGCGTGCCCCTGACCGCCTTCGCGGCCCTGCACCTGCACCCTGCCATTGAATATAAGGTGGTGGACGACTATTCCATCCTGGCCATGGTTCGCCAGGGCCTGGGGGTCTCCGCCCTGTACCGCATGGTGCTTCCGGAGTATCAGCAGGATGTGGTGACGCTGCCCATTGCGGAGGAGCTGGAGCGCACCGTGGCGGTGGCTTGGCGGGACTGGGAGACCCTGCCGCTGGCCGCCCGCTCCTTTATGAACTTTATCCGTGACGAGTCGCCGGAACTGCTGAAGACCATCCCCGGAGTGCGTCAGGCGGAGGACGGCGGGCACCGCTGAAACCGCGCTCCTGTCCGCCGGAGGACCGGGAGCCGGAGATCCGAAAATCAGACGCCGCTTTGCGCACTTTGCTCACGGCCTTCCGGCGGCGAGCAACGCACGCAAAACGGCGTCTGGGATTGCTGAGAGGGGATCTCTGCGCGTTAAGCGCACCGGCAGACAAACGCTTGTCCGAAGCGGAGACTGCGCAGGAACCTTGCCATGGGGAGATGCGCTGCGGAGGAATCGGAGGAATGCGCGGCGGTATCCAGGACGTCCTTTCCCTAACAGCGCCGGATCAGAGTGGAAAGGGATCGGGCGCCTCCTGACACGCCTGCTCGGCGGAGATGTCCATGGAGCTCAGGTAGAGATCCTCCGCTTCCCGCTGGACGGCGATGAGCTGGTCACGGAGGTCCATGAGGGATTGCTCCACATTGGTGATGGCATTGAATAGTAATACGTATTCCTTGGATAAATTCTGCATTTTAGGGCTCCTTTCTGCATTTGTATGCATTATGTTGCTGCGAGGATGTTCTTATCATAATCTTTACAAAACAAAAATGCTGTCAGTTTGCGTCGAAAGGAACTGGGAATTGGAAAATTTGCCCAAGTTGCTTCAGAATGCTGAAAAGCCTGCTGATTTCCGAGAAATTATTGTACAATAGCACGAAGACCCCCCTGATACGCCTTTGGCATCAGGGGGATCTTTCCATTTTCGCTGCGCGGGGAATACGGGCCCTTGCGGGGCCGGTTTACTGCGCCTCGCCCGCGATGGCGGGCTGCGCCGGCGTGTTCCCGTTCTTGTTCTTCTTCTTTCTGCCGCCATGGGCGATGTTGTCGATGACGGAGTAGAACACCGGCGTGAACACCAGGGTCACGATGGTGGAGATGACCATGCCGGAGATCATGACGATGCCCATGTCGGACATCATCTCATTGGTGCCGCCGATACCCAGCGCCATGGGGACCATGGCCAGGACGGTGGTCAGAGTGGTCATCATAATGGGCCGGACACGCAGCGGGCAGGCGTGGAGGATGGCCTCCGCACGGTCCTCGCCCATGCCGCGGCGGATCTTGATATACTCCACCAGGATGATGGAGCTGTTGACCACGGTACCGGCCAGCATGATGATGGACACCAGGGAGATTATGGAGATATCCCGGCCGGTGATGGGCAGGGCGAACAGCGCGCCGGTAAAGGCCACGGGCAGGATCATCATGACCATGACAGGCATGGCGAAGGACTCAAACTGGACGGCCAGCACGAAGTACACCAGCAGCAGGGCCACAATCAGGGCGAGTCCCAGGTCGCCGAAGCTCTCCATCATGTCCTCGTAGGAGCCGGCGGTCTCTGCTGTGTAGCCCTCGGGCAGGGGATAATTGTCCAGAATGGCGTTGATCTGCTGGGTGATGGCGGTGGTGTCGCCGCTGATTGTATTGCCGGTCACCGTCACCTGACGGCTCTGGTTGTACCGGGCGATGCTCTGGGGCGCCTGCTCCACCACCACGTTGGCCACGGCGGACAGGGGCACCGTTCCGCCGTAGTTGGAGGCGATGGGCATGGACTTCAGGGCGTCCAGGCTGGCGGAGGCGGCGCCGTTGCCCTTGACCATGACGGTGTAGTCCTGGTTGTCGATGGTGACGGTAGTGGCCTCGGTGCCGGTGAGCTCGGCGCGGACGGCGGCGCCCACGGCGGCGGCGGTGAGACCGTACTGGGAGGCGGCCTCGCGGTTCAGGTAGACCTTCACCTGGGGCACCTTTTCAGACAGGGAATTGTCCACGTCCACCGCGTCGGGCAGAGCGGCGATCTGGGCGGTGAGGTCGTTGGCGATGAGAGCCAGCGTGTCGAAGTCGTCGCCGGTGATCTCTACGTTGATGTCGTCGCCGCTGCCCATGGAGACGGTGGAGCTGGCGCTCACCGTGATCTCGCAGCCGGCGATGTCCTGCACGGCCTCCCGCAGGGCGTCCTCGATCTCGAAGGCGCTGCGGTCACGGTCTTCCTTATCCACCAGGTTGATGCCCATGGTCACGTCTCCGCCCATCATGGAGGAGCCGCCGCTGGTGACAATGTAGTACATCTCATCCAGCTCCGGGACCTCCCGCTCCACAATGGCGGCCACACGGTCGGCGATGGCGGAGGATTCGTCCAGGGAGGAACCGGTGGGCATGCTGATGCTGACGGAGACGCTGCCCTGATCCATGTCGGGGATCATGACCATCTTGGTGTTGGACAGGGTCAGAACGAATACCAGCACCAGGGCGATGGAGAGCAGCATACCCATCTTCAGATGGGTGACGAAGTAGCGCAGCAGACCCAGATAGAGCTTGTTGATCCGCTGGACCCAGCGGCTGAGGCGGGCGGTCAGGGCGTTGGGCTTTTTCTTTGCCTGCTTGGCCTCCAGCCGCAGCTGATGCTTGCGGACCTTCTCCTCATCCAGCGTGAAGTAGCACAGCAGGGGCACCAGGGTCAGGGAGATGACCAGAGACGCGGCGATCAGAGAGGCGATGGTCAGGCAGAAGTCCCGGAACATATCGCCGGCCATGCCTTGCACCAGACCCAGGGGGACGAACACGGCCTCAGTGGTCAGGGTGGAGGCGATGACGGAGGAGGTGACCTCCTTGGTGCCTTCCACGCAGGCGCTCATCCGGTCGTGGCCGTCGGCGGAGAAGCGGTTGATGTTCTCCAAAACAACGATGGAGTTATCCACGATCATACCGACGCCCATGGCGATACCGCCCAGAGACATCATGTTCAGCGTCAGATCCAGCACGTTCATCATGATGAAGACGGTGAGGATACAGACAGGCATGGAGATGCAGATGGTCAGCGTGGAGCCGCCCCGGCGCAGGAACAGGAACACCACGATGGCGGCCAGGATCACGCCCTGGATGATATTCTGGAGGGCGTTATTGACGGATTCGCTGATGTAGTCGCTGGCGATATAGGGGATGGTGTAGTTGATGCTGGGGTTGTCTTCCTTGACTTCCTTCATGCGGGCTTCCACTTCCAACGCCACGTCCATTTCGTTGGCGCCGGACTGCTTGGAGACCTGCAGCATGACGCAGGAGATGCCGTTGGTCTTGGCCACGGCCTGGGGGTCCTGCTGCTCCATGAAGACGTCGGCCACCTCCGACAGGCGGATGGAGCCGCCGGTGGGCAGAGAGATCAGCGTGTTGGCCACGTCGTCCACGGACTGGAACTTGGCGTCGGTAGACACGGAGAGGGTCTTGTTGCCGTTGTCCAGATCGCCGCCGGGATACAGCAGGTTCTGGCCTGCCAGGAACTGGGAGATATAGGAGTTGGAGAGACCGAAGCCGGCGGCCTTGGCCGGGTCGATCTGCACGGCGATCTGCTGCTCCAGGCCGCCGTTGACCTCCACCTGAGCAACGCCGTCGATGCGCTCCAGGGCGGGAGAGACAATATCCTCCGCGATATTTTCCAGCTGGGACAGGTCCTCGCCTGCCAGCGTGATCATGGCGGTGGGCATCATCTCGCTCATGTTCATGTTGACGATGATGGGATCGGAGGCGTCATCAGGCAGGGAGACCATGTCGAACTTCTCCCGCAGCTTGGTGGCCGCGATGTCGGTGTCCGTGCCGTCCACATAGGTGATCATGATGACGCTGACGTTTTCGGAGGAGGTGGACTGGATCTCATCCACGCCGGAGACGGACATGATGGCCGCCTCCAGAGGATCTGTCACCAGTTCCTCGATGTCGCTGGGGTTGGCGCCCACGTAGGTGGTCATGACCACGGCCATGGGCATCTCCATGTCGGGCATCAGCGCCATCTGGAGCTGGGTGCCGAACAGGATGCCGAAAATGACGATCATGATGGTGGCCAGCAGCGTGGCCACCTTATGCTGGATACATCCCTTTGCAATATTCATGGGGCTTAGTCCTCCCCGGAGACCACGCGCACGGCATCTCCATCACTCAGATAGGTCTGGCCCACCACCACCAGCTGCTGGCCGGCCTCCAGACCGGAGGTGATCTCCGTGACGCCGGTGCCGGTGAGTCCGGTAGTCACTTCCACATATTTGGCAGTGTCGCCGTTTTCCACAATGTAGACATACTGGGAATTGCCGCTGGTCATGATGGTCTCCGTGGGGATGACGATGGTGTTCTTGGAGGTATCCGTGTGGAAGGTCACGTCGGCGAACATGCCGGACAGCAGGCCGCTGACGTCGGAGGGCACCGCCAGGGTGACGGTGTACAGCTTAGTCTGCTGGCTGGCAGCCTGCTCCACGGAGCGGATGGTGGCCTTGAAGCTCTGGCCGATGGAGCTGACGGTGACGTCCGCCTCATCGCCGATGTTCAGCTTGGGGATCAGGGTCTCGGACACGGACACCTTCACTTTCATCTGATCCGCGCCGTCGATGACGGCCACGGGCATGGTGTTGGAGATGAAGCTGTTCTCCACGGCGTTCATGTTCACCAGATTGCCGGTGATGGGGGCGATGACGTTGCCGCTGCCGTCCACGTTCTCCAGAACGGTGGAGAGCTGCTCAATGTTGGAGCGGTAGCTCTGCATACCGGCCTCCAGCTGGGCCAGGGTGGCGTTCCGGGTGGCGATGGCGGAGTCCAGCTGGAGCTGGGCCTGGTCGATCTCGATCTGGGAGGCGGCACCGATCTCATAGAGCTGCTTCAGGTCCGCCAGATTCTTCTGATAGAGGCTGATCTGCTGGGCGAACACCTCGGACTGATCCCGGTAGCTCTGGGCCGCGGAGTTATAGCTGATGGTGGCGGCTTCGTAGGAAGCCTGGGTGCTGGCCAGATCCAGGGTGCAGATGACGTCGCCGGCGTTCACCCGGTCACCCGCCTCGAAGTAGGTCTTGGTGCATTTGACGCTGGCGGCGATGAAAATGGAGCGCTCATCATCGGACGCCACCTGTCCGGAGACGGAGTTGTCTGTGGAGATGTCGGAGAGCTGGATCTCCTCCACCTGAACGGCTACGCCCTGGGAAGTCCCCTCCGAACTGGAAGACGAGGAGGCTTCGGATTTGCTGCCGCAGCCAGTCAGGGTCAGAGCCATGGCCGCGGCCATGGAAAGTGCCAGAAGCTTTGTTTTATATGTATTGTTCATAAACCAGTATCCCTCCATATCAGTTCAGCACGCCGAAGTCCACGGCCCAGTGGTAGGTGCGGTATGCCGTGAACAGGTTGTGCTTTGCGGTGATGACGTCCGTTTTGGCGGACTCCAGGGCGTCCTGGGCGTCCAAATAGGCATTCTTGGAGATCTTGCCCTGCTTGTATTTCAGCTCCGTGGCCTGGAAAGTATCCTGCTGCAGGGACAGCGCGGACTCCTTGGCGGCCACGATCTGCTGATAATCCGCCACGGAGTTGAACATGGTCCGGAACTTCAACTCGAAATTCTGCACGGTGTTCTCATAGGTCAGCTGCGTGGCCTCCCACTGGCGCTCCAGAATGACCCGCTTGTAGAAGCCGGGAACGTACTTGACGACCTCTTTGTTGAAGTCCTTTCTGGCGTCATCCAGGGTCTTCTTGGCGTCATAGAGCTCATAGCTCTTTTCCTTGGCGGTGGCCAGGTCCTTTTCGTAATCCATGGCGGACACCTGCTCCGCCGTCACGTCCGGCGCCTCGGCCAGCACCAGCTTGCCGGTCTGCTGAGCGCCGACCATCAGCTCCATCTGGGCGGTGTAGTTGTTCAGATTCATATCCAGCGTGGCGATACCGCTCTTCAGGGCGTCCAAACCCGCGGTGACCTGATGGAGCTGCAGCGCGGAGATCTGACCCAGATTGTAGCGGGTCTGCATCTCCTGGACAGTACGGTTGGTGGCGGCCAGTTTTCGCTCCAGAATGTCGCGGTTGTTCTGCATCTCCAGCAGCGCGATGTACAGGGACTCCGCACCGGCGATGACCTGATTTTGAGTGTCCTGCAGCTGACGGATGGCGTCAGCGGAATCCTGCTGGATATCGCCGTCCTTCAGGTCGTCAAAGGTCTCCCGCAGGGAGGAATACATCTGATCCATGGCGGCATAGGAGTAAGAGTCGCCCTGTCCGTAGGCCATCAGGAACTGCTGACCCTTGGCGATCTGGTTCAGGGAGTCCCGCAGATCGTCCTTCATCTGCTCATAGTCATTGGCGTCGATGGAGTCGATGGTGGCCTGGAGCATCCGGACGGTGAGATTGTTCTCCCGGACCCGCTGTTCCAGATTTTCAAAGGACAGGGTCCCCAGTTCCTCGGGGGTCGTATCCACTTCCGCCTCCGAGGCCTTGTCGGCCGCCAGAGACGTGGGCACCATGATCCCGCAGCACAGGACCAGGCTCAGCAGCAATGCGATGATTCGTTTCATTCGTCTTTCCTCCTGTTATATTCCTACTATTACATTCAGTTACATTCAGTCGAAGTCCGGCACGGGAACCGGCGGCCTGGCCACAACGCCGTCGTTATAGAGCTGCACGACCCGTTTGGTCAGCCGCAGGAACTCCTTCGCGTCGTTCTCTCCCAGAGCGTTCATCAGCCGGGTGATATTCTGAAGCGTGCAACTGACCTGTTCCTGCACCACGGTCCGGCCGGCGTCGGTGACATTGACCCGCACCCTGCGCCGGTCCCCCGGCACCGGCTGGCGGAGAACAAACCCCTTTTTCTCCAGACTGTTCAGAGCATTGGTGACCCGTGCGCTGGTGATGCCGAAAAACCGGCCCAGTTCCGTGGGCGCGGCGCCTTTTTGAACTTCCAGATAGACCAGCATTCCCATTTCTCCGCCGGAGAGCCCCCGAAGGTCCCGAATCGGTCCGCGGACCAGCTGGCTTAGTGACTCCAGCATCTCCCTGGCCATACTTTGAGTGTCCATCCACTCCCTCCTTGGTTTTTGAAAACTAACTAACACTATTAGTTGTAAACAGTGGTAGCGTTTATTGTACTCAAAATCCCGACGATGTCAATAGGGAACGGGAACGTCAAAAAAATTTAACAGTTTCTTCGCAATTTGACCAAGACTGCCTGTGGAGATACCGCCGGAAAGACGCCGCGGAGAGGGACTGCCTCTCCCCTCTCCGGCAGAGACGGACCGGTCCGGCGTTTTGTTACAATCGTGTTACATCGGACCGGAACCTCTTGCAAATCAAATTTTGATTTGGTATCATGCGACTTGAACAAAGGGCGAGGTATCCCCATCGGCTCCCGGAGCAGATACGGGACCGGCATGCCACGGTATGTGCGCCGGGTAAGATGAGATGGCTCCTCCGATGTTCAAACAATGCCGGGAAAACTGAAAAGTAACGCAGAGGGGCAAAATCCTTTCTTGGTGAGGAGT
>JALFSO010000016.1 GCA_022778785.1 Dysosmobacter sp.
AGGAATCGCCAGGGAAGGCGCATCCGCTACAGGATTAACCGCCGCCCTTCTCAAATCAGGAAGAAACCAACCAGGGCACAGGGCCAGCTCAAGCGCAGAGAGCACGAAAAGTCATCCATTCGCGCTAAAGTGGAACACGTATTTGCGGTCGTCAAGGGTCGGTTCCGATACCGAAAGACACGGTACCGGGGCCTGCGGAAGCAGACCGCCAAATTGAATATGCTGTTCGCTTTGGCGAACCTAATCTTGGCTGACAGGCCCTGCCTGGCAGCCTGAGTTGGTGCGCCCTGCCAGGCGAACTGAGGGGATAGTACTGGCTGCCCTGCAGACGAGATTACTATGGCTCTCCCTATACGCTATTTGTGCGGTGTTGCCTTAGATTAACTTGATGATATTGCTGCAACGGCAGGTGTTGATACCGCCGGACTAAACAAAGCTGGTGCAGCCCGTCCTCACCGGGCTCCCGGACGTCTGCCTGCCGCGAAATTCACCGTTTGGCGGACTGCCGCCAGATCTTCATGCGTTCGGCCTCCCGGATCAGTTCCTCCCGGAAGTCCGGGTGGGCAATGGAGATGATGCGCTCCGCCCGCTCCCAGGTGGTGGCGCCCTTCAGATTCACCATGCCGTACTCCGTCACCAGATACTGCACATTGCAGCGGGTGTCAGTGACCACGGAGCCCTCCCGCAGGGTGGGACGGATGCGGCTCTGGAGACTGCCGTCCTTTCCCCGGATGGTGGAGGCGCAGCAGACGAAGCTCTTGCCGCCTTTGGAGAGATACGCCCCCAGAACGAAGTCCTGCTGGCCGCCGGCGCCGCTGATGTGGCGGATGCCGGAGCTCTCCGCGTTCACCTGACCGAACAGGTCCACGTCCACCGCGTTGTTGATGGAGATGAAGTTGTCCAGTTGGGCGATGACCCGGACGTCGTTGGTGTAGTCCACGGGATAGGCCCGGCACTGGGGATTCTCATGGAGGTAGTCGTACAGCTTCTGCGTCCCCGCGCCGAAGGCGAACACCTGGAGTCCCCGGTCGATGGCCTTTTTGCTGCCGTTGATCTTGCCGGCCAGGGCCAGATCCACGAAGGCGTCCACATACATCTCCGTGTGGACGCCCAGGTCCTTCAGGTCGGACTGGGCAATGAGGGACCCCACCGCGTTGGGCATACCGCCGATGCCCAGCTGCAAACAGGCGCCGTCGGGGATCTGGGACACAATGAGATCGGCCACCGCCCGGTCCACCTCATTGGGGGCCGCAGCGGGCAGCTGGTTCAAGTCGGGATCGCCGCCTTCCACCACCATGTCCACCCGGCTGATGTGGATGCGGGTGTCGTCGCCGCCATGGCAGCGGGGATACTTCCGGTTGACCTCCAGAATGATGATCTCCGCTTTTTCAAATAGCGCCTGGAGATGGGAGGCGTTGAGACCGTAGCTGAAATACCCCTCGCCATCCATAGGGGATACCTGGATCATGGCAACATGGATGGGGTCCACGTTCTCACGGTAATAGCGGGGCAGCTCGGAATAGCGCAGGGGGATGTAGTAGGCACAGCCCTCGTCGATGAGCTTCCGCTCCAGACCGCCCATGTGCCAGGAGTTCCAGATGAAATGCTCGGCGGTGTCCGGAACGGACATGATGGCGGGACGGGCCATCAGAACGGCGCCCCGGACCTTCACATCGTGCAGTTCCTGATGCCGCTCCGCCAGGGCACGGTCCAGGGCTACCGGGGCGCAGGCGTTCCAGCCGTAGTCGATCCAGTCGCCGCTGCGCACCACCTTCACGGCCTCCTCCGGCGTGCGCAGTTTTTGGTTGTATGCTTCTCTGATATCCATATATTTCTCCTGTGGCGGCGGCGCGGGCAGCATCCCCCGCCGCCGCTCTTGTAAAAGATGGGTGACCGGCGGACTTACTCCTGCTCCGCCAGCTTTTCGTAGCTCTCGTAGCGCTCTTTCGCGGCGGCCTCGGCCCGGGCGAACAGGTCCTTGGCGTTTTTGGGGAAGGTCTTGTGGAGGGAGGCATAGCGCACCTCGCCCTCCAGGAACTCCTGATAGCCCATGGTGGGGGCCTTGGAGTCCAGGGTGAAGGGATGGTCCTTCTTCGCGGGGTTGTAGCGGTACAGGGGCCAGTAACCGGCGTCTACCGCCCGCTTCATCTCCGCCTGGACCTGGTCCATACCGGCCTTGATGCCGTGGTTAATGCAGGGGGCGTAGGCGATGATCAGGGAGGGGCCGGGATAGGCCTCCGCCTCGGTGATGGCCTTCAGCAGCTGATTGGGGTCCGCGCCCATGGCCACGGATGCCACGTAGCAGTTGCCGTAGGCCATCATCATTTTGCCCAGGTCCTTCTTGCCGGTCTTTTTGCCGGCGGCCTGGAACTGGGCCACGGCGCCCAGAGGCGTGGCCTTGCTGCTCTGTCCGCCGGTGTTGGAGTAGACCTCCGTGTCCACCACCAGGACGTTGATGTCCTCGCCCATGGCGATGACGTGGTCCAGACCGCCGAAGCCGATGTCGTAGGCCCAGCCGTCGCCGCCGTACATCCAGACGGGCTGCTTGGCCAGATGCTCCGGATGCCGCAGGATCAGGGTCTGCAATTCACCGGCACGGCCGTCCAGCTGAATATTTTGCATGGCGGCGTAGAGCCGCTCCGAGGCGGGCATGGAGGCATTGACGTCGGAGAAGGTGTCCAGCCACTGGCTGATAGGCTCCTCCAGCTCCGGCACCAGGCTCCGCAGCTCCTCAATCCAGGCCCGGGCCTTGTTCCGCTGCTGCTTCACGGAGAGGTACATGCCCAGGCAGAACTCGGCGTTGTTTTCAAACAGGGAGTTGGACCAGGCGGGGCCCCGGCCCTCCTTGCTGACGGTGTAGGGGATGGAGGGCATGGCGGCGCCCCAGGCCTGGGAGCAGCCGGTGGCGTTGGCCCAGTACATCCGGTCGCCGTACAGCTGGGTCAGCAGCTTGGCGTAAGGCGTCTCGCCGCAGCCGGCGCAGGCGCCGGAGAACTCGCACAGAGGCTGGCGGAACTGGCTGCCCTTCACGGTCTCCGCCTTGAAGACCTTCTTGTCGGTGATGGTCAGGCCGTATTCCCAGGCGGGGGTGAGAGACAGCTCGCCGGTGACGTCCTCCATCCGTAGGGCCTTGCCGCTCATGGGGCAGGAAGCCACGCAGCTGCCGCAGCCGGTGCAGTCCATGTCGCTGATCTGAAGGGAAAAGGCGTACTCTTTGGCACCCTTGGCGGGCACGGTGACAAAGCCCTCCGGGGCGTTTTCAACTTCCTGGGCGTCCAGCAGATAGGGCCGGATGACGGCGTGGGGGCAGACGAAGGAGCAGCGGTTGCACTGGATGCAGGCGGCGCTGTCCCACACGGGGATACGGGTGGCGATGCCCCGCTTTTCGTAGGCGGTGGTGCCCAGGGGCATGGTGCCGTCCTCGTAGCCGATGAAGGTGGACACCGGCAGCTTGTCGCCCTGCTGGGCGTTGCAGGGACGGAGGATATTGCGGATGAAGTCGGGGACGTCCTTCTCTTCCGCCTTGGGGGCGTCGGCGCAGTCCTTCCAGCTCTCCGGAATGGGGACGGCCACCACGTGGTCCACGCCCTGGTCGATGGCCGCCAGGTTCATCTGTACCACCTTCTCGCCCTTCTTGCCGAAGGACTTCTCGGCGGCCTTCTTCATGTAGGTGACTGCTTCCTCAATGGGGATGATGTCCGCCAGACGGAAGAAGGCGGACTGCAAAACCATGCTGGCGTGGTCCCCCAGCCCCAGCGCCCGGGCGATGGCGTTGGCGTCGATGATGTACAGTTTGGCCTGCTTCTCCGCCAGACCCCGCTTTACCGCGGGGGGCAGTTCCCGGTCCAGCTCCTCAGGGGTCCAGCGGCAGTTCAGCAGGAAGGTGCCGCCGGGCTTCAGCTCGGAGACGATGTCGTACTTGTCCAGGAAGGACTGGTTGTGGCAGGCCACGAAGTCCGCCTCCTTCACCAGATAGGACGACAGGATGGGCTCCTCGCCGAACCGCAGATGGCTGCGGGTGATGCCGAAGGACTTCTTGGTGTCGTACTCGAAGTACGCCTGGGTGTACATATCGGTGTTGTTGCCGATGATCTTGATGGAGTTCTTGTTGGCGCCCACGGTGCCGTCGCTGCCCAGGCCCCAGAACTTGCAGCTGACCATCTTCTTATGGCGCAGGGGCAGGCTGGGTCCCACCGGCAGAGAGCGGTGGGTCACGTCGTCCTCAATGCCCACGGTGAAGCCGGAGAAGGGGGCGTCCTCCAGCAGAAGGTCGAACACCGCCTTCAGCTGGGCGGGAGTGGTGTCCTTGGAGGACAGGCCGTAGCGGCCACCGCAGATGTAGGGGGCGTCCTGACGGTTGGCGTAAGCCGCGCAGACGGCCAGATACAGGGGATCGCCCGCCGCGCCCATCTCCTTGCAGCGGTCCAGGACCGCGATCTTCTTCACTGTTTTGGGCAGGGCGGCGCGGAAATGCTCCTTGGAGAACGGGTTGAACAGATGGACCTGGAGATAGCCCACCTTTTCGCCCAGCTCGTTCAGATAGGCTACTGTCTCCCGGGCGGCGCCGCTGACGGAGCCCATGGCCACGATGACCCGCTCCGCGTCGGGGGCTCCGTAGTAGTTGAACAGGTGGTAATCCTCACCGGTGACGGCGTTGATCTGCTGCATGTAATCTTCCACGATGTCGGGAAGTCCGTCATAGAAACGGTTGTTGGCCTCCCGGAACTGGAAGTAGACGTCTGGGTTCTGGACGGTGTTCCGCAGGGAGGGGTGGTAGGGGTTCAGGGCGGATTCCCGGAAGCGGCGCACCGCGCCCCAGTCCAGCATCTTGCCGAACTCCTCGTAGGGGATGGCCCGGATCTTCTGAATCTCATGGGAGGTGCGGAAGCCGTCGAAGAAGTGGATGAAGGGAATGCGGCTCTTGATGGCCGACAGATGGGCCACGCCCGCCAGATCCATGACCTCCTGCACGCTGCCGGTGGACAGCATGGCGAAGCCGGTCTGGCGGCAGTTCATCACGTCGCTGTGGTCGCCGAAGATGGACATGGCGTGGGTGCCCACGGTGCGGGAGGCCACGTGGAGCACCGCCGGCTGACGGGTGCCGCTGATGCGGTGCATGGTGGGGATCATCAGCATCAGACCCTGGGAGGACGTGAAGGAGGTGGCCAGGGAGCCGGATTCCAGAGCGCCGTGGACCGCGCCGATGGCGCCGGCCTCCGATTGCATCTCCACCAGTGTCACCGGCTGCGTGAACAGGTTTTTCCTGCCGTTGGCGGACCACTCGTCGGTTTTTTCGGCCATGGGGGAGGAGGGGGTGATGGGATAAATAGCGGCGACCTCTGTAAAGGCGTAGGCCACATACGCGGCGGCTTCGTTGCCGTCTGCTACCATGATGGTTTCCTTTCGCATCGTTAGGACCCCTTTTCTTCATTTTTCGCCCGAGGCGGTATTGTATCAATTGTATAAACAAATTGTAATAACATATAAACGGATTGTCAATATTTGTGAGGTCATACAACTGACGAAAAAGCAGATGACTTCTTGTGCAGATAGCCCATGTTGTTTTTCCGGTGCAGAGATGATATAATGCGTAAAACGTCTGCGGAGCGGAGATGGGATGGGCATGGAAGACAAAGAGATGTTCAACAATCTGTGTGAGATCGCCAAGATGATCTCGGAGACCTTCGGCTATCACTGCGAGACGGTGATCCACGACTGCGAACACTACGAGAATTTTATCGCGGCCATCTACAACGGGCACGTATCCGGGCGGAAAAAGGGAGACTGCGTGTATGTCACCGGCGACCCTGTTCCGGAGGATGCCTTTGCGAACATCGATCCGGGCACCAACTATATGAACTGTCAGGTGGTGACCACCGGGGGAAAGACCATCAAATCCTCCACCGTCTATTTCAAGGGGGAGAACTACCACTACGGCCTGGGCATCAACTTTGATATTTCCTCCTACGCGGGCATGCGGGACGCGCTGGACAAGCTGATCTCCACCTCCACGGAGCTGGCGGAGGAGCTGCACTCCCGCCAGAGCATCAACCAGATCCTGAATGAGAGCATCAGCCAAGTGGGGGTCCCGGTGGAGGAGATGGGAAAGCACGACCGGATGCGGGTCATCCGGATGCTGCATGAGCGGAATGTGTTCCAGATGCAGAAGGCGGTCCCCTATGTGGCGGAACGGCTGAAGATCTCCCGCTTCACGGTGTACAATTATCTGCGGGAACTGGGCTTCACCGCCGGTTCGTGAAGGACAAGAGCAAAAACAGGCTCCCCCTATGGAAGACAGAAGATTCGTCTTCCATAGGGGGAGTTGATATATCCGAAAGGGGAGAATACGTCGCACCGGCACCCCAAACAGCCGTAGGGCATCCCAGGCCTTGTGCCAGGATGCCCTACGGCTTATAAAAGGTTGGTCACAATACGTCTGCGTAAAGTCTTTTGACAGTGGGGAAGGAGCCGGAGCTTACTGGTTGGCCCACTCCGCCCGGGCCTTGACCTCGGCATCCTGATCTTTCTCGAAGAAGATCGGGAAATCCGGATCGACGGTCCCGACTTTCCGGTATCTCGCCATGTAGTCCTTGATCAGGGCGAGGAAGCGCGGAGTCAGAATGAACAGTGTGATGATATTGGCAAAGATGGGAAGTGCTGTGGATGCGTCGGAGAAGAGCCACAGCGTCGCACCGGGGAAGCCGTAATAGACGGCGATCACGACCATGCCCAGGCTCGGAATGGGATAGGTCCACTTATAGAACTTCAGAATCGCATCCTTCAGGGGGGAGTTGCCCACCAGGTAACGGACGACGACCTCAATCTGGGCATAGACGCCGCTGGAGGTGGTCAGGCCGAACAGGAACACGCCGAGGGCCAGAATGATCCGGCCGAGAGAGCCAATGCCGGTCTCGAAGGCAGCCAGGGTCAGGGTTGCGCCATCCAGGCCGCTGTTCCAGACGCCGGTGATCAGAATGACGATGCAGGTGATGGTGCAGACGACGAAGGTATCAACAAACACCTCGAAGATGCCCATCATGCCCTGCTTCACGGGATGGTCCACCTTCGCGGTGGCGTGGATCATGGGAGCGGAGCCCCAGCCAGCCTCGTTGCTGAACACGGAGCGGGCCATTCCGGTCTTGATCACCAGGGAAACGGATGCGCCCATGAAGCCGCCGGCTGCCGCGCTGCCGCTGAATGCGCTCTCGAAAATCAACTTGAACATCGCCGGGATCTGGGTGAAATTGCAGAGCATGATAAAGAGGCCGCCGAGGATGTAGAAGATGCACATAAAGGGAACCATCGCCATGGCAAACTTGCCGACGGACTTTAGGCCGCCGCTGATCATGACATACAGCGCGATCGTGTAGACGACGCCCACGACCAGCATGTCCAGATGGAACGTGTTGGCCACCGCCTCGGAGACGGTGTAGGTCTGGATGTTGATGAAGTATCCGGTCAGGAAGCCGAAGGCGAAGATGAAGCTCAGAACCTTGAATACGGTCTTCCACTTCTTCTCAATACCGATGCCCTTTTTCATGTAATAGTTCGGGCCGCCATAGGCTTCGTTGTCGCCGTCCTTGGAACGGTAGTGGACAGCCAGTGTGATCTCGGCCATTTTGATAACCATGCCGAACAGGCCGGCGATCCACATCCAGAACACAGCGCCCGGGCCGCCGACCGCAATGGCGGAGGCCACGCCGCCGATATTGCCGACGCCGATCGTTGTGCCCAGAGCGGTACTCATGGCCTCAAGAGGGGAGAGCACGCCGGTATCGTTTTCATCCTTCTTCTCCCGATGGAAGATGCTGTGGAACGCGTGCTTCATGGACATGCCGAAGAAGCGGAACTGGAAGAAACCGGTGCGGACGGTGATGTAAACGCCGGTCGCAAGAATCAGAACCACGAGAGGAATGCCCCATAGATAATCGTAGACAATAACAGAAATTAAGTCTTCAAGTTTCATTCGGAGGACCTCGGCTTTCTACTGAAATAAGCTCTGACAGGGTAGGCTCCAGAGCCGGGAGCACGATGATGGCAAGTCCGGTTTCGGCCGCGGCGCAGGGAGAAACGGGTCAGTGTTTCCGTCCGTCGTCCAGGACCAATCCGATGGCGTGCCGGAGGATGGCGGGAGTCCGCTCATAGAGATCCTGCTTGAGAACGCGCTCTGTGAGCTTGTGGAAGTCCTTTCCCCAGGGGCCGATGTTGATGCACGGCATGGAGATGGACTCAATCTCCGAAACCGGGATGTCGTACAGGGAGTTGAAGAAGGGCATGGACTTCGACAGAGCTGCGGAGATGGCTTCGCCGTTGAAGAGACTGGTGTAGCTCAGATCCGAAATGCCGGTGTAGAACTCCTCCGACGTATAGTGCTGTCCAAACTGCTGCTGGGCAAACTGATCCAGATCCTCTCCGAGATTGCGGATCTGATTGGAGAGCTCGGGAATAAAGCGGTTGGAAACATTCGGGTAATACGGGGGGATCAGACCATACACCACACGGGGGGAGAGATCATCAATGTAGCCGTAGACAAAATCCAGCAGGGAGAAGTTGCAGTCCAGCAGAGTCAACTCATGGTTCTCCAGCTTCCTGCGAAGGGTCTCCAGCTCGGCGCGGTACTCTTTCTCAAAGGCTTCGCCGTTGGCGTCCCTGGCCTCCTCATAGAGCGTCATGAAATCCACGACTTTTCTAGTCCATGGCAACTTTTTCTGAGGCTGTCCGGTGGCCTGGAGGAATTTTGCGTAGTTGGCATTCATCCGCTCCAGGACCTCGTCGAATGCATCCTCGCAGATCTTCCTGACTTTTTCCATCAGTGTTCCGGGGGTTTGGTTCAGGGTCAATACGCTGAGACAGCCCGCGGCGGTGAGGGGCATGGAGACATCGTACTTGATCTTCCGATCCCGGCAGAAAAGCCAGGTGGGCGGGGGAGCGGCTTCCTTGCCGACAACGTCGGACAATTCCATATTGACCTCGGTTTTCTGTACGATGGCGCTGAGAAGGCTCATGGCATTGAACCCTTCAAACACCTTTCCCACGTGGGCAAGATATCCTCTGATGTAGAAGAAAGGCATCAGCTTTCCCACGGAGCCCATGGAAAATACGCCGGTCTCGGGATCCTTGCGCTGATGAGGCTCGGAATTGATCATGAGCTGATAGGAAAAACCGTATTTTTCCTTGAGTTCGGACAGCAGGACTACCGCGGTGCGCATGCCCGCAGACAGATTCTCTTCATCCGGAACGGCCAGCACGATCAGGTTTCCCGGCAGCTCCTCGGGAGAGCGGCGTGCCAGCTCGCTGTATCGCCGGAGCAGAGCCATCTGGATCGCGCCGCCGCCCTTCATGTCGCAGACGCCGCGGCCGTACAGATAGGCATCGGCGTTCAGGTCCTGCTGGATCTCCGGCGAAAAGCTGGAGATCCTCTTTTTCAGCTCCGCCTCCAACTCGTCCGGACTGAACGCCAGCGGACGGAGACGGTCATAGTCCTCGACCGTTACAACGTCGTTGTGGTGGAGCAGCACGATGGTTTTCGGTCCCGTGCCGCGCACCAGGGCGAAGGACGCCGCGCGCTGGAAGGGGTCGTCCGGGATGGGCTTTGTTCCAACATACGCGGGATGCTCCTGCCAGTACGGCTGCTGCTGAAAATAGGACAGGAAAAACTGTTCGGCCTTCCGCTCTCCGGAGGAATAGGTAATGCTCTCTGCTTTTACATAGGCGTACAGGATATCTTTGATCTCTCCTCCAATGCCGTCCAAGGAGAATTGATTCCAATGATCCATTTCAAACTCCTGTGTTCAGAGGCGCATCAGGGGGCAGGTCAGGCAGGTGGGACCACCGGTCCCGCGATAGGAGAGTTCTTTGCCCTCGTAGGTATAGACCTCGACCCCGGCGTCCTCCACTTTTTTCTGAATATCGGGGCAGCCCGCGATCAGGACGCATTTTCCGGGTTCCAGCGCCAGCAGGTTCGAGCCCAGATAGTCGTACTCCTTGTCATTGCACTCGATCAGCTGGATGCCGCGGCTGATGAGATACTCCCGGAAAAACACCGGCATGTACTTGGAATAAACCACGGCCTTATCCGTATCCACAAAGCTGATGACGCTCATCAGATGCAGGCAGCAATCCTCGCCCTCGCCGTGGGGCATGGGAACGATGATGTACTCATCAATGATATCCTTGGTCAGCTCCTTGAACTGGCGGATGCCCTCGTCGTTGGTGCGATAGCCGCGGCCGATGGCAACGGTCTTTTCGTCGATCCAGAGAACATCGCCGCCCTCCATTTTGCCAGGAGCCGTGATCTCGCCCAGCGTGGGAATGCCGATGCTCTCCAGATATGCCCGCGTGGCCAGACGCTCCTTGCTGCGCAGCTGCTTGCCCATCGGGAAGTAGATAGCGCCCTTTTTCGTGACCTTCAGAGAATCATGGGCGTAGATGGAGTCCAGACCGGTGCGGTCATCCTGCGGGAGATAATAGACGTTTTCTACGTGGTCCTTGATGATTTTTTCGAAAACAGCATACTCTTTGAGAACTGTCTCGTAGTCCGGGCAGCCAAAATAGTGAAATGCTTCCCAATTCTGATTTAAATGCTCCTGGCTGATGAACGCCTGTTCAGGCCGTTTGATCAAAATGGACTGAATCTTTCCCACCATAGATTGACAGCCGTATTCCATAACGAATTTCTCCTCCTCTGAAAGTGTATACGTATAAAATATATTGTATACTTTATACTTTATACGTAATATATCATAGAGGGTGTAAATATGCAAGTATTTTAGAGATTTTTTTCTTCGACTAAAAAGATTGCCAATCCAGAAAAAATGAAGTATACTGATTAAAATAAAGTAAATTCCTATTGGAGAATGATTATGGAACGTTATTTATCGCTGAAAGATCATGTTTATCATTACATTTCCGACTGTATCAACTCCGGCAGCCTGAATCCCGGCGACAAGATCAATGAAGCCCAGGTCAGCGAAACACTGAATATCAGCCGTACTCCAATTCGGGAAGCATTGGTTCAGTTGGCATCTGATGGATATCTGGACAGTCTTCCGCGAAAGGGCTTTCGGGTGAAGTCTCTGGATACCAAAAGAGTTCAGCAGTTTTATGAGATCATCGGAGCGCTGGACGGCAGAGCTGCGGCGCTCTGCATGAGCTATATCGTCGACGAGGATCTGTCTCAGATGCATTTTCTTGCGGAGGCAATGGACTCCGCCATCCGGGCGGGCCTCGGGGACAAGTATTATGATCTGCAGGTCCAATTCCACGACGTTTATCTTGACCGCTGTCCAAACACGGAAATGACCGATCTGCTAAGACGGCTGAAAAATAACTTTATCCGCAAATACTACCTGTTTGAAAATCCGGACAACGAAATCAGCGTTCTGGAAGAGACCAATCAGCAGCACTATGAGATCATCCGTCTGTTTCAGGAGAAGAAAACAGCGGAACTGGAGCAGTATATCCGGGATGTTCACTGGGACAGCAGCAAAGCAAAGTTTGAAGCGCTCCCGCAGGGTCACAAATAAGCGATTTGAAAATACTGTCCGACGTTATCAGCTTGGCCAGAGGGGCCCACGGCCCGGTCGGAATATGAGGGCAAACAGAAGAAACGGTGAGATGATCTTCATTGAAGTGATCTCACTGTTTCTTTTATTGATCCCATGATGCCGTCAGAGTCCTGCGCCGGAAGTTCCGAACAGTTGAAGCGGATCCACAATTCTTTGCTGTCAGATACTTGACTTTTCATTTGATTTGTATATACTATATTGTATACAATATGCAGCCGATTGTATGCGAGCAGTAATGATCATAGTGAGGTGCAGCAATGAAGAAGTTTAATCATGTTATCGTTAGACGTCCCTGCAGGGCCATGGTGGAGGGGATCACCAGCGGCCTGTATCCCGGAAAGCCCGATTATGAGTTGGCGCTGAAAGAGCATGACGCTTATATTGAGGCGCTCAAACAGTGCGATGTTGACGTGACTGTGCTGGAGGCGGACGAGAGATATCCCGACTCCTGCTTTGTTGAGGATCCCGCCCTCATCACCCGGAAGTGCGCCATCATCACCAACCCCGGCGCCGAGTCCCGCAATGGAGAGAAGAACGAGATCATCGGCGCGGTAAAGAAGTTCTTTGACGATGACCACATCGAATACATCAAGGCGCCCGGCACGCTGGATGGCGGCGATGTGATGATGGTCGGCGACCACTTCTACGTGGGCCGCTCTGCGAGAACCAACGAGGAGGGCATCCGCCAACTGACGGAGATCCTTGCCAAGTACGGCATGACCTGCTCCGAGGTGAAGCTGGAGAAGGTGCTCCATCTCAAGACCGGCGTGAACTATCTGGAGGACAATAATATGCTCGTCTCCGGCGAGTTCCTCACCAAACCCGATTTTGAAAAGTATAACCGTGTGGAGATCCCCGAGGAGGAGGCCTACGCCGCGAACTGCATCTGGGTCAATGACACGGTCATCGTCCCCAGCGGATATCCTGCCGTGCTCAAGGCCGTCCAGGACCTGGGCTACAAGACGCTGACGGTTGATACCTCGGAATTCCGGAAGCTGGATGGCGGCCTGAGCTGCCTGTCTCTGCGGTTCTGAAGCTCTCCTGCCGCTGGACCTTTGCGGCCATTCCCACATAGATAGAGAATACATAGATAGAGAATACAGAGTGGGAACTGGACCGGCGCGGTATGGGCGAAACGATTCCTGCCCTGCAAAGCACCGGGACAATATCAAATAGGAGAGCAAGTATCTCCGGTTCGGTTTGATCACTGAACCGGAGATTTTTTTGGGCAATTTCGATTTCAGCGCCTGAGCCGCGGCATCTTTTTAGATGCGGCTGGAGGAGTAAAATTGCCCTTATGCATAAAATTCCAATATTTAATGAATTATTTACATAATTATAAGAAATTGGCTGCGAAAAAAGGTGTTACCAAACCAGCCCCATCGGATTCCGGCGCTTCTGCAGAACATCAAATAACCAATTTCTGGGGTATTTGGAAAAGCGGCATACTCCTGATTTCCGGACGGCGGGCAAGTCGAATGGGACTTATTGGGGCGGCAGGAGAGAGGGACAAGCCTCAATAGACTGAAAAAAGGAAATTGAGTGGCCTTCAGGAGTTGACTGCGCAGTATCTGTTCAGGCGCGAAGAGGGCTTCGGATGGCCCCCGCGTGGTATGTTTTTTAAATAGGAGAGCAGAGCTTGAAAAAGGTAGGGGAAATTGACGAAAGTGAGTTGCAATAATAGGAAGTATCTGGTATACTCAGAATTGCACATATGTTTGGTCGGAGCAAATATGCGCTGGGCCGGGAATAAGAGACAATTCGCTGATCTGCGAGTCCGGGCACATCCTGACGCATCACGGTCCAACCGGGAACAGATCTGAGCACAGAACAAGCGAGGTGATCCAAAGCGTCCATGCAAATGCACAGAGCGGGTACAGAGATCATGCGGCGGGCCCGCCGCATGGCGTACTGACAGTACGCCATGATAACCCTTGGGGACGGAGAGGAGCCTCCAAGGATCGCCGGAGGCATCACGGACAGCAGGAACGGAGGAAAGCTCCCATCAATGGAGAGGATCGGGATCGTCCTGTTGACTGTGATACAGAGAGAAAAAGAAAACGAAAACAGGAGATGGATCATGAAAAAGAAACTGATCGCGTTCTTGACGGCCATCATGCTGCTGAGCGTACTTTCGACTGCGGCAGCAGCCTATGTCACCAGAGATGACGAGGGCAATATCAGCTATGTACCCACCGAACAGGGAGTATATTCCAACGGTGGCTACACCATCGATAAGATCTCGCATCCCACACTGGGCTCCGGCGAGATCGACGGTATCCTCACCGACGAGGACCAGGACCGGGGCAACAGCTATTCCTGGTCCATGGCGGACGGCGGTGACGACAGCGATTACATCTATATCGGCACCTGCTACAACTCTACTTTCTTTATCTTCCAGAACAACGTGAAGACCTCCCTGCAGAACATGCAGAAGGAAGGAACTCTGGACGAGAATATCGATGCCGACCAGGTGGCGACGGATATCGTCCGGGTCATGTTCGGCGTGGATACCTTTGATGTATCCAGCAAGAGCAGCGACTGGGATCCCGTCATCATCTCGGTGAACAAGCACACCGGCGAGGCCGAGGTGATCTTCCGGGAGCGGGAGCTGTGGAGCCAGTATCCGAACATTTTCCCCGGCTACTCCCCGTTGCTGCCTGTGAAGAACTACCTGTCCGGCTACCGCATGGCCTGTGAGTTCGAGGGCAAGCTGTACTTCGCCGGCATGGGCAATCCCACCGCCACGCTGGTGGAAGTGGATCCCCAGACCAACGAGGCCCGCATCGCCTACTACGACATCCGCTATACCGCCGGTGTCTCCAACGGCGTCCACGGCCTGATGGTCTATGACGGCGAGGTACTGATGTGCCTGGCCACCGACAACTACGACGGCAAGGGCACTCCCGGCGGCATCATCGTGGCCAGCAGTGATCCCGGTGCCGGTCCCAGCGAGTGGCACGTCATCGCCGATCAGGACGACTTCGACGGCCTGCCTGCGGTCATGCAGACCGACGGCCTCAACGGCGGCGGCATCTGGGACATCATCGAGTACAACGGTCACCTGTATGTCACGGTGGTCACCGACAAGTGCATCGACGGCAAGATCAACAAGCAGGGCTTTGCCATGTACCGCGGCGACAAGAACGCCGACGGCAGCTTCTCCTGGACCCAGATCATCGGCGATCAGGAGACCAGCCAGTACGGCTTCGGCCTGGGCATCGACTACTCCATGTCCTGCAACCTGTGGGTCTATGACGGGTACCTGTATCTGGGTACCTACAACGATCCCATGCTGGACCTGGCGGAGATCCCCGCCAGCGGCAACTTCGAGCTGCTGTACAACGATCTGGATCACTCCATCTACCTGTACCGCATGGACGAGAACGAGTGCTTTGAGCAGGTAGGCGGCAAGAACGACAACCCCTATTTCCCCAACGGCCCCATCGGCAATCTGGGCGCCGGCCTGGGCAGCAACTCCAACCAGTATGTGTGGCGCATGGGCGTCCACAACGGGGAGTTCTACATCGGTACTTACGACACCTCCACGCTGACCTACAACTTCACCCAGATCACGGACGGCACCGTGACCAACATGGAGTATGAGGACATCAGGGGCCGCGCCGACGCGCTGCAGAGCGCGCTGCAGGAAGTACTGGGCGAGTATGACTCTCCCGCGCTGGACTGGTTCCTGAACAAGACCGTCTTCTCTGACTTCACCCTGGCGCTGTATCAGAAGATGGCCGGTTTTGCCACCGATATGTCCGCGGACAAGAACCCTGTCCCCGCGTACCGTCAGATGCTGGCTGATTATGAGGCGTTCAAGGACAGCGTCTATGCCGTTCTGGACCGCATCATGAACATGAACGCCGCCGCGTTCCTGAAGGAGTATCAGGAGGCGACTCAGGCGTCCGTCTACGCCAGCATCGATTTGGCACCCCGCGGCTATATCGACGGTCTGAAGCAGGCTCTGAAGGACATGGTGGATGATATCTTCAGCGTCTATGACAAGGTGGTCTATGACGAGCTGATCCACAACTTTGTCTACTACTTCGGCTGCAACTATTATGCCGGACAGGCTGAGCGGGGCTTTGACCTGCTGGTCTCCAACGACGGTGTCAACTTCGACGCCATCACCCGGGACGGTCTGGGCGACTACTCCAACCATGGCCTGCGCTGCATCGGCTCTACCAACAAGGGCGTGTATCTGGGCACCGCCAATCCCTATTACGGCACTCAGCTGTGGCTGATGTACAGCGACGCTGACAAGCCCGTGGATCCCACTGACCCGACGGACCCCAGCGTCCCGACCGATCCGACGACTCCGACTGACCCGACGACTCCCACCGAGCCGACGACTCCGACCGAGCCCACGACTCCCACCAAGCCGACGACTCCGACTGAGCCTACCACACCCACCGAGCCGACGACTCCGACTGAGCCGACGACTCCCACCGAGCCGACGACTCCGA
>JALFSO010000055.1 GCA_022778785.1 Dysosmobacter sp.
AGTTACTCTCACCGCCGTCCCTGTCCTCGTCGCCCACGGAAAGGCGGGAGTAAAGGGCTGTAATTTTACTATAATCAGTCATGTGCATAACCTCCTGTGCGTCCATATAGGCTTCCTTTACACTTAAAATTATGCACTCCAGAGACTTGTCTCTGTTCTTATGGGGATTGGGGAAGGCTCCCCAACAAGCATTTCGCACCGGGTATGACCGGAGCACTGCTTGCAGCAGATAGATTTGCTTGCATTTTATTAGCAAGTTTGTTATTATTATATATTATTTAGAGAATGGGTATTTATATATCTTTATATATATCGGTACTATTTGAAAAATGTGAGGAGGATTATATATGGGAGATTTAAAAAATACTGTCCTAACAAAAGAACAAGTGCTAAATGATCCATATGGATATACATATAATGAAATTCTTCAGGTTCTTGGAGAAAACACTTCCAAATCATTAATGGCAGATTTGTATAGAAAAAAAGCAAAGAATGCTCACTATACGATTAAGGTAAAAGACTATTATAATGGAAAAGATACTACTAAATATGCGTTTGAGATGGAAGACGGTTATTGCATAGAAACCGTGTGCATTAAGCGTAAAACGGGAACTACCATTTGCATTAGTACTATGGTTGGTTGCCCAGTCGGTTGTATATTTTGTGCATCAGGAAAAAATGGATTCATTCGAAATCTTACACCATCAGAAATAGTGCAACAAGTTGTTATGGTCAAAGAAAAAATCAATAGAATTGTATTCATGGGTATGGGAGAGCCATTGTTTAATTACAAGAATGTGATTCAAGCTATCCATGTGTTACGTGATCGTAATGGACTGAACTTCCCGACAGATGGAATCACTATTTCGACAGTTGGTCCAATTCCTCAACTTAAAAAGTTAAGAGAAGAACATCTAAAGATTCAATTAACACTTTCCCTGCATGCAACGAATCAGAGAACAAGGGACATGGTTATGCCTCATATGAAGGGATTTGATATAAATGAGATTGTTGAGTCTGTTTTGTCTTATTCGGATCGTCATAATCGAAAGATTACAATCGCATATTTGCTCATGCCGGGCATTAATGATAAACCGTCAGATGTGAGGCAATTGGCAAAATGGTTTAGCGGAAAAAATGTTCTGATTAATGTACTTCAGTATAATGAAACTGAATGCCCTGCAATTAAAAGACCAAATAAGCAACAGTTAGTTGTGTTTAAAAATAAATTAGAAGAGGCGGGGCTTGTTGTTAAACTTAGAGAATCACGAGGAAACAATATAAAGGCTGCTTGTGGTCAGTTGGTTAGTAAGTTTAATAGAAGTACGGGAAAAGATGGCAATTCAAAGAGTGTAAAAAACAGTTCAGAAAGGATAGTATCAAAGAGAACAGACACTGTAGCTTTTATAGATAAATCAAGCGAAAAAGGAAGAACTAAGCGTAAAAAGAATAAATAAGTTCTTGTTGAACTGGTGTTTGTATATTGGGCAAACACCAGTTCTTTTCAAATAATATTCAGAGTTGGTTTGTTTGTAAGGATAAAGTATACATAGGAGACAGCGTTTGGCGTTGAATTACAACATATAAACAAAAAGTACGATGGGGTTTGGTTATGATAGCAGATATGCATGTGCACTCAACCTTTTCTCCGGACGGCATTTCCACAATGGAGGAACAGTGCATTGCCGCACTGGAAAAAGGAGAAAGAATAATATGTTTTACAGATCATGTAGATTATAATGTGGCTGAAAAAAATAACGGCATAATAAAAGACAATTCAAAGGCTAATTTTATCATTGAGGAGTACTTAATAGAAATAGATCGATTAAGGAAAAAATATCCTGAATTGAAAATATTAAAGGGTATAGAGTTTTCAGAACCACATCTGTTTAAAAAGGAATTTGAAAGGTATTCTCAATATCCGTTTGATTACATTTTAGGAAGTGTTCATCATTGTTACGAAGGTGTATTCCCTGGAGCAGCAAATATATCGGAGGACGAGGCAATCAAAGAGTATTATGACATAATGATACGCTCACTTGAAGAGTGTTTCTTTGATGGCATGGCTCACTTGGATTTCCCAAGAAGTTTTTTTGATCATTGGAATATAAGTGAAACAATCATAAATCGTATTGCGATAATAAACGAGTTAGGAGGTGTCGCCGAACTAAGAAATAATATGTTGTATGTTGATGCAAGGGGAATTTGCCATCATAATATTCCGATGCTATTGGGGCAGATGATACATGGCTCAATGTATTTATGTCCAGCTTTATCTGTTGCATTAGGGGAATTTACCTACTATGGTTCAGGCGGCTGCCAAATAGGTGATAATGAGGCGAATAACAGCAGACCTATACAACATATCATGGAGGTTTTATCTAAGTTTGGTGTGCACATTTCCTTCGCAGAGAAATGCATTTCAGGAAAAATGTGTCCAGTTGAGAATATTGATGAAATAGATATTATGAGTTTTTCGACAGATGCTCATACTTTATCAGGGCCGTTAGTTGGAGGGGCAACAAAGACAGCCTTGATCTTGGCTGTGAATAAAGAGCGTTTTGTTATCAAAAATGCATATTTAAAAACAGACGTCATGGACATGCTGAGATTTTTAGATTCAATTGGAAAAAATGTAGAGATCATTGGCCCCGATATTATTATTCAAGGTGCGGTCAAAAGGAATATTGTTTATGAAACTCCTTTTTCGCTAACACAGTGTATCAGCGAGATTATTACTTATTCGATATTATGTCTTGCAAGTGGTAAAAAGGTACGTTTTTTGAATTTGAATAGAACTACGATAGAAAGAAGCTTAGCACCTGAATTTTCTCTCTTTAAGCAGATGGGGGTAGTTACAGTTTGGCAAGGAACAGACCTTATAGTTTACGCGCCGACTAAAATTAATAGTATAGATATTGTTGTACAACCTAGTACTATTCAGAGTGATCATCATCCTTTTTTTGCTTTATTATTATTTGGTCAGAAACAAGTAACATTAACAGAATATGTTTGGAAAGATAGATTTAAATACATTGAGAATTTACAAAAGATGGGGGCTATAATTAACGTTAATGGAAATCAAATCACGATAACTCCATCTGAACTAAAGAAATATGAAGGAAACCTTCCGGCTCTAGATGTAAGATCTGCTGCAGTTACACTGGTAGCATCAATAGTGTCAAGGAGTCATGTTGACATTATTGATGCCCATCATATTTTTCGAGGATATAGTAGATTAAAGCAAAATATGCAAGAACTTGGTATTGAATTAGTATGTGATATATCTTAAAAACGCAATTATAGGCTCTCGGAATCTTGAGCCTTCCGACTAAGATTCATCGGTCGGATGAACCTTGAAAAGTAAATATTATCCAGAATGGATATGGGACGAAAAAGTGATGAACTATTGCAGAAAAATGACGCACTTTCATAGACCTTGCGTCAGACATGGTTTATAATGGTATTGCTTATATGATTAAGCGACTTGTTCAAAGAGAACTCTTGGCGGGGTGGTCTTTGAACAAGTCCATGCATCAAGATGTTGACACATCATGATGGCGAAGAGGCGGCAGTACCACATCATAGATGAACGGTATCTGCCGTCTTCTAATTTATAGTCCAGTTTCTCACGCTTATTACAGCGTTCTGCAGATGTTCTTGCATTATATTCCAGTTTCCATTCTTCACTACCTCTAGGTGGATTATTACCGCTCTGCTCCGGGGATTCCCGGCGGTGCTGGTCGTTCTCCGGTACCAGCTGCTCAACCTGCGTCATAATATTCTTCAGTTCCCGATCCTGCCCGATGGAAAGAGACTCGTCCTGCTCCCTGGTGAAGCGCAGGGCGTGGTAGATCTCGATGAGCTGCTCCGGCGCAAAAAGGGCGTCTTTAGGAACCAGCCCGCTCCGTGTGGCGAAGTCTCGCTTCGCCTCCTCGTAATGCTCATAGAAATAGTTCCCGGTGTGGACGCCCTCACGATTCCAATCCCATTCCCAGGTAATGAAGCGGACGCCATAGCTGGTGGGATGCCCCGCCAGAACGATGCCGTTGAAATCTGCCAGGACACGGTAGTCGCCCTCCAGATCTCTTGCCTTGAGCTGCGGCGCACGTTCCATCATCTCCATGTACTCAGAAGTGGTTTTTGCGATGTCGATTACATTTTGCAGCTCCGCCTGTGCGCCATTGGCATCCACATTCTGCTGGCGGTACAGGACACTGCCTTTGCCGGAGATGCGGCACAGATAGCTCCCGTTCCAGCTGACGGGGAGATGGCGGTCTTCGATCCGCCCGGTGTCAAAGCCTGCTCGCTTCAGACTGATGGCAACTTCCTCGAGATAGCGGAGCTGCGCCATATCATTTTGCTTTTCCATATCAATTTCCTCCTGCAAAAAAATAAGCCGGAGCGAACTTGGTCGCTCCGGCAGGTAAACGTATGATGGGCAACCATGCCCTTTTGAAACTGAAATTTCAGATATCAAACACTACTTTTCTTCACTTTATTTACTTTCTCTATAATTCTCCCTGTATTTCGACAAAGGGTGGTTTGTGATAAAATGTAGGCGTAACCTCTTCGTTCACAAAAAGTTTACAATTTCAAGAAAGAAAAAAGAGCCGATTTTTCAAAATTGTCTTGAAAAACCGGCTCGAAATTAAGGGTGCGTTAGTTCATGTCATTCCAAATATTCACCTGATGATTTAGGTATCTTTTTTTCGCAACCTCAAATGGGGGGACGAAAAAACCCTAGAACCGTTGCGGTTCTAGGGTTTCGTCGTGCGTATCTATTTTGGTCGCACACCATGGTTGCGGAGACAGGACTTGAACCTGCGACCTCCGGGTTATGAGCCCGACGAGCTACCAACTGCTCTACTCCGCGATATCAAATTTTGGTGCCGGTGACCGGACTCGAACCGGTACGGTATTGCTACCAGAGGATTTTAAGTCCGCCGTGTCTACCGATTTCACCACACCGGCAAATCATCAGCTTAATTATAATACCATTCTACACCCGATATGTCAATAGATGTTCCGAAAATTTCTTCCGAAACTTTTCGAACGGTTTCATCAGATGGCCTGGGGTCCGCGTGGAGCGTCAGAGTGCGCTCCCTGGGTAAGGGCGAAAAACGGCCTGAGAGATCGCTCTCTCAGGCCGTTCGGTTTGCTGCGGTTGGATTCGCCGGTTACTGTGCGACGATCTCGCAGTAGTTCATCAGGACCTTGGCTACCTCAGCACGGGTGGCGTTGTCCTTGGGAGCGAGACGGCTGCCGTCCTTGCCGCTCATCAGACCCTGACCAACGGCCCAGTTCAGAGCGGGGATGGCGTAGGCGGAGATCTGGGCCTCGTCCACGAAGCCGGTCAGGTTCTCCGCCAGGGTGACGGCGTCCAGACCCTTGAACTGCGCGTAGCGGTACAGGATGGCCACCATCTGCTCACGGGTGATGTTATCGTTGGGGGCGAATCTGCCGTCGGCATAGCCGGTGACAAGACCGTTGGTGGCGGCCCAGTTCACGGCGTCAGCGCACCAGGCGTCCGCAGCCACGTCGGAGAAGGCGGCGGTGCCGGAGACGGCGGGACGGCCTTCCTTGTTGTAGAGGATCTGGGCCAGCATGGCGCGGGACAGCTGGGCGTTGGGACGGAAGGTGCCGTCCGCGAAGCCGTTCATCATGCTGTTGGCCAGCACGTAGTCCACAGCCTCATGATACCAGGCGTCGGCGCTGAGATCGGTGAAGGCGGCGCTGGGGCAGATCTCCTCAGCGGCGGGCTCCTCCGCTGCCGCGAACACGGCCTTGACGCTGACGGCGCCGGAGGGCATGGTGAAGGTGTACTTGCCGTCGCCCTTGTCGGTGACGGTCAACTCACGGCCGCTGGCATCGGTGACCACAACGTCATCCACCGCATAACCCTCGTCGGGAGCAGCGGTGATGGTGACGGTGCTGCCCTGGCTGGCGCTCTTGCGGCTGACGGTGACGGTGCCGTTATCGGTGTTCACAACGGAGATGCTGCTGGCGGAGGAGCTGCTGCCGGAAGCGCTGCCGCCGCCGGAGCCGCCCTTGTAGGAACCGGTGGGCGCAGCGAACTTGTAGTCGGGCAGATCGGTGGACTCCAGAACGAAGTCCTCCTCGCTCTCGGAGTCCAGATAGGCCTGGACCTCATGGAGGGTGTTCAGAGCGATGGCGTAGACCTGCTCCGCAATGTCGTTGGCCAACTCCTCAGCCTTGTCGGTGACGGCCTCGGGATCAGAGGCGGCCAGAGCCTGCATCTTGGCGTCCACGGTCTTCTGCTGGACGATCAGGCTGTCCTGCACGTCGGAGAAGTAGGCGCGGACGGCGTCGTCCACGTTGGTGTCACGGTTCTCGTTGCACAGGATGGCCAGTTCATCGAATACCCAGTACATGGAGTCCTCAGTGAAGTCCTCGGACTCGTTGTGGTAGATCTCCGGAGTCTGACTCATGGCGGCGGTGTAGAAGGGGACAAAGATGGAGAACTCGGCGGGACCCATGGCCTGCCAGTGGATGGTGGCAATGGAGGCGGGCAGATCCTGGCGGATCTGGAAGATGTGATCCTCGGCCTGATGGTTGTTGGCGATGGGATAATAGCCCTCGGAGGCGGGATACGCCGTGCCCTCGCCCCGGGCCTGGAGCACCTGGATCATGGTCTTCAGGTCGATCTTGCCGTTCAGCTCGTCAGAGGGGTCAAACTGGAGATAGAAGGGGCCCTCGGCGGACTTGCCGTCGGCGTTGGGATAGGACTCGCAGTCCGCCACAGGGCTGGGATCCACGGTATCAGCCAGCTCGGGATTCAGCAGGTTCATGCCCATCCAGGCTCTGTAGGTGCTGTGCGCCACATTGCCCTCGGAGTAGGACTTGGCGATGTGGATGGAGTTGGGATTCTCGGGGTCCTCGGTGATGTAGCAGCCCGCGTCCTGGGCCACCTTGATCAGATTCTCGGACGCCACCACGTTCTCGGTGTCGTTCAGGTCGATCTGGCCCATCATCATCATGTTGGGTACCACGGAGACCTTGCTGGGATCCATTCTGACGGCGGCGTACTGATGGCCGGAGACGATCTCGAAGTACCAGACCTCGTCGCTGTCGCCGATGAAGATGGCGTTGCACTCGGCGGCGCCGTACTCATCCACGATGTCCGCCAGGATCTGGACGCCCTCCCGGGCAGTCCGGGCGCTCTGGAGGATCACAGTGCCGATGGCGTACTCGCTGATGCCGCTGAAGTACTCGAAGTCCTCGGGGAGGTTGTCCTCATCCCAGCAGAGGGGGTCCACAGCGGTGATCTTGTCGTTGTGATAGGTGGAGACGGTGGCGGACATGGAAACGCCGCACTCGTTGACGCCGGCCTCCGCGTAGGGGATGGCGTCGTCCTCAATGCCCCATGCCGTTCTCACGTCACGCATGATGGAGTACTGGAGGGTGTGGGCCGGATAGGGCATCATGAAGTCGGGCTCGCCGTACCAGTTCTCCTGGAGCATCTCGCCCTCCTCGTGGTCGGCGGCGGGGACGATCTCGAAGATCTTGTTGTAGCTGGGACCGAAGTCCTCGCTGCGGCCATAATAGACAGAGCCGTCGTCGGTGACGTCGCTGCCCGCGTACACGGCTGTGCATGCAGACGCGCTGACGATGTTTGCCGCCGCCAGCAGCAGAGCCACTGTCAGAGCGGTCAAACGGTTGAACAATTTTTTCATGTTCTTTCTCCCTTCAGAGTGTATGATACAGTGCGGGCCAATCCTGAAAAATGGCCGCACTGTTTTGTGAGTGTATAATAATACGAACTTTTGGGAAAATCAAGCGGCAAAAAATTGCCCAAACATACAGGAATCCCAAATTTTCGCATAAAACGGCACTTTAAGCGGCTAAAATCCAGCCGCCGGACAGGAGACGGCCCGCGGCCTGCAGGAGGATTCCGCCGGAAATGGTGCGGCTTTTTGGGGGAGGCGGCAAAAAGCCGTTATTTTTTTCCAACATTCAAAATCCGCGGCTCAGAACAGCAAGACCGCAGGGAGAGAATTTTTATTCGCACCGGTCCTGACGCAATTTTCAGAGAATGGAAACAAAATGAGGACCCGCCGGAAAATCCGGCGGGTTCTCAGGCTGCCGAAAAAGTCCGATGGACTTTTTCAACAGCCTTCACAATGCCTCGCTTTTCTGCCCGCACGGCGGGCCGAAAAGCTGCCGCTGCGCGGCGCAAACGCCTGCTGACACAGGCTTTTTGCAGGCATTCGATCCAACACGAGGGGGTTCCCGGGCACCGTTGCGGCTTTGCGATTCCCGGCCCCTTCTGGGCCTCCAATCGCGCCGCTTCCTCGAAACCGGCTCGCTTTTTCCGCCGCTGGCGGCGCTTCGCCAGTTTCCCCTTCGTACTCCCCCTGCAAAAAAGGACTCTTTTCCTTCAGACAGGGTTTTTCGACAAGCTGAGGACCGGCCAGAATATCCGGCGGGTCCTAGGGAAATATATGGGTTCCGCAGCGGCCCGGCGCGCAGTCGGAAGACTGTTCCGCGCCGGTATGGAGCCAATCAGTAAGCGGTGGTCATGGCGCCGTCGCACAGCAGGTACTGGCCGGAGACGCCAGTGTTGGCGGGGCTGCACAGGAAGGCGGCGGTGCGGCCATACTCCTCCACGGTCTGATAGCGCTTCTGGGGGAAGCTGGCGCTGTCCCGCTTGGTGTACTCCTCCTCGGTGATGCCGGCCTTCTCGGCGCGGATGGTGTTCAGGTACTTGATGCGGTCGGTATACACCCGGCCGGGGCCCATGGTGTTCACCAGAATGCCGTACTGTCCCAGCTCCCGGGCCAGGTTCTTGCTCATGCCCACCACGCCCAGACGATAGGTGTTGGAGATGATCAGGTTGTCCAGGGCCTGCTTGATGGAGGAGGACGTGCTGTTGAGGATACGGCCCTCGCCGGCTGCCTTCATGTAGGGAATGGCGGCCCGGATGGAGGTCATGTAGCTGTGCAGGCACTTCTGGTAGCCGTCGGCCCAGTCGGCTTCAGTGAGGGTCTCAAAGCTGCCCGCCTTGGGACCGGGGCAGTGGTTGATCAGGGCGTACACGCCGCCCAGATCACGGGCCACGTCGTCGATCATTTTGGTGATGCTGGCGTCGTCCATGACGTCGTAGTAGTAGCAGTAGGGCTTGTTGCCGGTCTCCGCCTCAATGTCCGCCTGGGCCTTTTCCAGATCCGCCTGGAACGCGGGAGCGGTGGAGATGACCACCTTGGCGCCCTCCCGGGCGATCTCCGTGGCGATGCCCTTGCCGATGCCTGCGCCGCTGGACAGAACAACAACGACCTTATCCTTGTAACCGAGATCCATAATGATTACCTCCTGATAGTTTCAGATTCTGTGTGATATGGGGGAAAACCCGGACTTTATGCCTGCTCCGGATGGAGCTTCAGATCCACCACGGGGTTCACCAGGGGCGCCATCTCAAAGCCGTCGGGGCCGTAGATGCGGCACTCGGCCATGTCGCCGTCCTGAATGTGGAAGGCCCGGGGCGTGCCGGTGGACAGGATATCGCCGGCGTACCAGCCCTGGATGCTGCTGTGGAGAGACACCAGACGGGCGGGGCGGTGGGTCATGTTGGCAACCACATTCTTGGCGTAGACCTCACCGTTGTGGACGCTCTGGACCTCCAGGGCCAGCACGTCGGGGACCTCGTCGGGGGTCACCAGCTGGGGACCGAAGGAGAAGAAGGTGGGGAAGTTCTTGACGATGCACAGATAGCGGGGGTTGCCCTTCACGTAGTCGTTGCCCTTGAGGATGGACTCCTCGGTCATGTCCAGGATGGTGGTGTAGCCCACAATGGCGTCCTGCCAGTTCTCCTCGGACACGTCCCGGCAGTCCTTGCCCATGATGATGCCCAGCTCCGCCTCGGCGGTGGTCTTCTGGGCCTCCTTCAGGGTGGGGAGCCTGATGTCATCGCCCGGGCCGATGAGGGTGTCCGGCATTTTGAAAAAGCTGCCGGGGAAGCCGGTGGGGGCGGCGGAGCCGATGTCTCCGGCGTGGTCCACGTAGTTCAGGCCAATGCCGAAGATGCGCTTGGGATTCCGGTACAGGGGGGCGTAGACCACCTCCGCGGCGGGGACCAGGCCGGGAATGGCCTCCAGCTCCGCCTTGCCGCCGTTGTTGTACCAGTCGGTGAGAGCGGGGACCTCACCGGCCTGGATGAGGGACAGCATGTCCTCCTTCCAGCCGGTTCCCTTGGCGGCGTTCAGTGCGGCGATGGGCAACACGCCCTTTTCCGTGACGATACCGGCGATCTCCGCGCCGCCGTGTTTGATGGTTGCGAGACGCATAATGACAGCTCCTTTCTATATTTGAGGGATCAGACGATCCTGCCGGGGAATTCCCGGCCTTCCAGGAAGTCGATGATGTTCTGCGCGGCGATGGTGGACACCCGTACCGCCGCCTCCCGGGTGGTGGGGGCGAAGTGGGGCGTCAGGATGACGTTGGGCATCCGGAACAGGGGACTGTCCGGGTCGCAGGGCTCCTTTTCCGTCACGTCCAGGCCCGCGCCGGCCAGACGGCCCTCCTCCAGAGCGGCGATGAGGGCGGGCTCCTCCACCAGCGGCCCACGGCCGCAGTTCAGCAGGATGGCGGTGGGCTTCATCAGCCCCAGTTCCCGGGCGCCCACACAGTGGAAGGTCTCGGGGCTGAGGACGGGATGCAGAGTGACGAAGTCGGACTCCCGGAAGATGCGGTCCCGGTCCGTCACCAGCTCCGCGCCCTCCGGCGCCTCGGTGATGTAGGGATCGTAGACCAGGACCCGCATGCCGAAGCCGTGCATGGCCATGTTGGCCACCCGGCTGCCGATGCGGCCGCAGCCGATGACGCCCAGGGTCTTGCCGGAGATCTCCTGACCGGTGGGACCGTTTTTGGCGGCGAAGCCGATGTCCCGGTACTGAGAGGCGGTGAAGATCAGATTCTTGGACAGGGCCATCAGCAGCGTCATGGTGTGCTCCGCCACGGAGAGACTGTTGGCTCCCGGCGTGATGGACACCGCCACGCCGGCGCTTCTGGCGGCGTCCAGGTCGATGTTGTCCACCCCCACGCCGTGCTTGGAGATGAGCTTCAGCCGGGGGGCGTTCCGGATGATGTCCGCGGGGATGTCCAGAATGCGGACCAGCATGGCGTCCGCGTCCCGGAGCTTCTCCGCCAGCTCGGCGGGGTCCCGGGTCTCCATGCGGGTGACGGTGTGACCGGCCTGCTCCAGCAGCTCGATGCCGGAGGGGTCGATCTGTTCGGTGATGAGGATTGTTGCCAAGGGAAGGGCCTCCTTTCCAGCCGTACACGTTGTTTACACTGTCAGCATACCACGCCGGATGGGGAAAAGTAAAAGTCAGATTTGCTAATCCGCCCATTAGCGAACGGTAATGTCCTCCGGCCGGAAAATCCATGGCAGCCGGAAGCAGCCCCCGGCGAGGAGATTTGTATTTGCTTATGGGAAGATAAGCAAAACAGGACTGGACGTCGAGACGTTTTTTTGATACGCTACCTCTATACGATCACAAATCAGCCACAGAGCGGAAGGAGCGATCTTACTATGGAGATCTTTCAGGCGGAGGTCCTGCGGGACTACTGCCGGCGGGTCATGACGGCCGCCGGTGTGGAGGCGGGCTGCGCGGAGACGGTAGCGGACGTCCTGGTGGACGCGGACCTCACCGGTGTCAGTACCCACGGCGTCAGCCGGATGGCTATCTATTTGCAGCGCATCCAGAGCGGCGCGGTGAGCCGGGACAACAACATCCGCATCCTGCGGGAGAGCCCGTCGGCCCTGGCCATCGACGCCGGGAACACCCTGGGCGCCCCCAGCGCCAAATTCGCCATGGAGCAGTGCGTCCGGAAGGCGGCGGACACGGGCTGCTGCTTCGCCACGGTGCGGAATTCCAACCACTTCGGCGCGGCGGCGTATTATACCAGACTGGCGGCGGACAAAGGGATGATCGGCTTCGCCTGCACCAATCTCACAGGCAAGATCGCCCCCTACGGCAGCGCCGAGCCCTACATGGGCACCAATCCCATCTCCGTGGCGGTGCCCTCCGACGATACGCCGGTGGTGCTGGACATGACCCCCAGCGTGGTGGCCCTGGGCAAGCTGATCCTGGCGGAGAAGCTGGGCAAGTCCATCCCAGAGGGCTGGGCGCTGGACGCCGACGGAAATCCCACCACGGACCCCAAGGCGGGCCGGGCCGGGTCCCTGATCCCCATCGGCGGCCCTAAGGGCAGCGGCATGGCCATCGTGGTGGACATCCTCAGCGGCGTTCTCAGCGGCGCGGGCTTCGGCCCCCATCTCCACGACCTGTACGGCGACATGGAGCATCCCCAGGGCGTGGGCCACTTCGTAGGCGCCATCGACGTGGCCCACTTCATCGACCCGGCGGAGTTCCGGGCGGGCGTGGCCCGCATGAGCGGCGAGATCAAGGCGCTGCGCCGGGCGCCGGGAGTGGAGGAGATCTTCCTCCCCGGCGAGCGGTCCCTGCGGCAGAAGGAGAAGCATCTGGCGGAGGGCATCTCTCTGCCGGACACCGTGGTGCAGGAGCTGCGGGATCTGGGCGCGCCCTACGGGCTGACGCTGTAACCGGCGCAGACAATCCATACCGGCAGGGAGGGGAGCGGACATGATACAGAACCGGAATCCGGAGTATTTTCTCACGGTGGTGCGGGAGAAGGGCATCTCCCGAGCGGCGGACAAGCTGTTCATCACCCAGTCGTCCCTGAGCCAGCACATCGCCAAGCTGGAGGCGGATCTGGGCGTCCGGCTGTTCGACCGGCGGCAGACGCCCATCGCCCTGACCCCGGCGGGGGAGCTGTACCGGAACTATCTGGAAAGCAGCACCTTTCTATATCAGCGGTTTTTGTCCGAGCTGTCGGAGCTGAGCGTCAGCCGCAGCCAGAGCGTCCGGCTAGGCGTGGGCAACTGGCGGGGCAGCATCCTGCTGCCGGACCTCCTGCCGGACTTTCTGGACAGCCATCCCCAGGCCCGGGTCAGCCTCCACGAGTTCCCCGTCAGCGAGCTGTATCCCCTGATGGAGGATGGCAAGGTGGATTTCTCCGTGATGAACACCGCCCCCGGCGGCATCCCGGAGGGCTTCGTCAACGAGATGATTGCCTATGAGCGCATCCTGCTGGTGACCCACCGGGACGACCCGGTGACGGAGACGTTCCGGGAACTGAGCCGCCAGGGCCGGGGACCGGATCTGCGGATGCTGGAGGGGGAGCGGCTGATCTCCCTCAGCAACACCCTGACGGTGGGACGGCAGGTGGGGAACTATCTCCAGAAGAACCGGCTGACCTTCGCCGACCGGCTCATCAGCACCAACAACAACACGGTGCTGCGGCTGGTGGCCCAGGGCATGGGCTTCTGCTTCCTGGTGGAGACGGGCCGGGAGGACGCGGACCGGTATCCGGAGCTGTGCTGCTTCGACCTGCGCTCCTCGGATCTGGCCATCCCGCTGTCTCTGGTGTACAAGACCAGCGCCTATCTCTCCCCTCTGGCCCGGGAGCTGATGGACGCCATCCGGCAGTACTATCAGGCCATGGTCCGGCGCAACAGCCGGCGATTACAGGAGACGGCGGACTGAGCCGGGGAACAGCGGTTCCCCGGCTCAGTCTATTTTGGCTCCGGGTCCCGCTCAATGTGCCCGAAAGCCCGGTAATACGGCCGATCCTGGATAATTTTGTACAGGTCAACAAATCGGCGGGGCGTTTTTGGCCGAATTGGATGATAACGATCCCGTGCGCGTTCTTCTTTAAAAAAACGGAACGCATCCGGAGCCTTTTCTGAGAGAGCAAAGAGGCTTCTTCGCGCCTTCCCGCAAGGGATGAAAGGAAATTCACGGTTGCAAAATTTGGCGGGAAATGCTATTTTATAGGCGTTTAAAGGGGTCCGCGGACGCGGATGCCGGGCCGGACCGTCCTGACGCCGGCTGGGCTGTTCCGTCCGGAGGGCGCTGCAATAAAACCATTTGGAAAGGATGTTTTACCATGCAGAAATTGTACGGAACTGTTGTACCTATCGTTACCCCCCTCACCGAGGATGACAAGATCGATGTCCAGAGCCTGAAGAACCTGGTGGACCACTGCATCGACAACGGCCTGCAGTGCCTGTATCCCTGCGGCACCACCGGCGAGATGATGTATCTCACCGTTGAGGAGCGCAAGCTGGTGGCTGAGACCGTGGTGAATCACACCAACAAGCGTGTCCCCGTGTTCGTGCAGGTGGGTGCCTGGAATCTGGCGGACACCATCGAGCTGGCCCGGCACGCCGTGGCCATCGGCGCCGACGGCATCGGCGTGGTCACCCCCGTGTTCTACAAGCTCAGCGACCAGGGTCTGGTGGACTTCTACGAGGCTGTCGCCAACTCCGTCCCCGCCGACTTCCCCGTGTATCTGTACAGCATCCCCCAGAACGCCGTCAACGACATCAATCCCGCCACCGCCGAGGCCATCGCTCAGAAGTGCGCCAACGTGGTGGGCATCAAGTACAGCTGGCCCGACTTCACCAAGCTGCAGCAGTTCATGCTGGTCCGCAACGAGACCTTCAGCGTGCTGGTCGGTCCCGACCACCTGTTTGAGGCCCTGTGCGCCGTGGGCGGCGAGGGCGTCGTCTCCGGCAACGCCATGTGCGTCCCCGAGCACTATGCCAAGATCTGGGAGGCCATCCAGGCCAAGGACTACGACCTGGCCACCAAGTATCAGCGCCGCACCAACGTGCTGAACGCCACCATGTGCGCCATCAACAATATCGCCGCTTACAAGGTGATCCTGAAGAACGAGGGTGTCATCGCCACCACCAAGATGCGCCGTCCCATGGAGAACCTGACTCCCGAGCAGGAGAAGGAACTCCTGGCCACCATGGAGAAGCTGAAGTACCGCGAGGTCTTGATCTGATCTGTATAAGGAACATGAAAGGGCGTCCCGCCGGGGACGCCCTTTTCCCTGAGAAAGACCCCTCCACCGCAGGCAGGTCTCGCGGCGGAGGGGCTTTTTCACGCTGTTTGCTTCTCCGAACCGTTTTATCCGATCCCCAGAACGGTCTCAATGGCGTGCCGGATGATGCGGGGCGTCCGGTGGTACAGGTCCTCCTTCAGCACCCGCTCCGTCATCTTGTGGAGATCCTTGCCCCAGGGGCCGATGTTGATGCAGGGCATGGAGATCTGCTCGATGGCGGCGATGGGGATGTCATAGAGATTCCCGAAGAAGGGCATGGCGTCCTCCAGAGCGCGGACGATACCCGCACCGTCGGACACGGCGGCGTAGCTGAGATCGGAGATGCCGGTGAAGAAGTGCTCGCTGGTGTAGGTCTGGCCGAATTCCCGTTGGGTGAAGTCGTTGAGGATGTCCTGGATGCCGGCGATCTCCGGTGCCAGGCCTTCCATAAAGAGATTGGCCGTGCTGGGATAGTAGGGCGGGATCAGGCCGTACACCACACGGGGGGAGAGGTCGTCCACGTAGTTGCAGACGTAGTCCACCAGGGCGAAATTGCACTCCAGCATGGTCCTCCCGCCGGTGCGCATCTCCTGGCCCAGCCGGTCCAGCTCCGCCTCGTATCCGGTCCGGAAATCGTCGCCGTGGCCGGCCAGCGCCTCCTGATACAGGGCGGAGAAGTCCGTCACGACGGGCTTCCAGGGCAGGGGCGCCGGAGACTGGCCCGCGGCGGCACAGAACCGGGCGTAGCTGTCGTTCATCCGGGACAGCACGGCGTCGAAGCTGTCCTGACAGATGGCGCGGACCTTTTCCAGCACCACGGCGGGGGTCTGCTTCATGGTCAGCACGCTGAAGCAGCCGGCAATGGACAGGGGGACCGACACGTCGTACTCCTGCTTCCGGTCCCGCAGATAGAGCCAGGTGGGGGGCGGCGCAGCCTCGGAGGCCACCGTGTCGGAGAAGTCCATGTTCAGCTCCGTGCGGCGGACGATCTCGCTCATGAGATTCACGGGATTGAAGCCCTCGAAGATCTTGCTGACGTGGGTCAGGGAGCCCCGGACATAGACGAAGGGCATCAGCTTGCCGATGGACCCCAGGGAGAACACGCCCTTCTCAGGGTCAGACCGCCGGTGGGGCTCGGAGTTGATCATCAGGCGGTAGCGCAGGCCGTATTGCTCCTGGAGACGGGCCAGCAGCGGCGCCGCCGCCCGCATTCCGGCGGACAGATTCTCCTCGTCCGGCACGGCCAGCACCATCAGATTTCCTGGCAGGGCAGCAGGGTCCCGGAGGACCAGCTCGCTGTACCGGCGGAGCAGGGCCATCTGAATGGAGCCGCCGCCCTTCATGTCGCAGACGCCCCGGCCATAGAGATACGCCCCGGACGCCAGGTCGGCCTGCACCTCCGGCGCGAGGGTGCCAGACAGCTTACGCAGCTCCTCCTCCAGTCGGTCCGGGGAGAAGGCCAGGGGCTTTAGCAGCTTGAAGTCCTCCACGGACACCACGTCGTAGTGGTGCATCAGCACCACGGTGTCCGGTCCGGCACCCCGCACCATGGCGAAGACGGGGGCGCGGTCAAAGGGGTCGCCGGGGATGGGGGTGGCGCCGCAGTCCTCCGGATGGGTCTGCCAGTAGGGCTGGGCACGGAAGAACTCCAGAAAATAGCGGGCGGCGTCCTTTTCTCCGGGGGAATAGGTGATGCTCTCTGCCTTGACATAGCCGTACAGAATGTCTTTGATCTCCCGGTCAATGCCGTCCAGCGGCACAGTGCGGTCCATCATGAACTCTCCCTGCTTTCCAAATCAGATTCCGCCCCGTCAGGGGCCGTTCCGTGATGATTATGCCACAGGACTATGAAAAAGGCAAGCGGGATCCCTTCGCGCGGAGACGGCCGAAAAGTGGAGATTTCCGGCCGGAACTATTGCCATTTGGGCGGTACTGATGTAGAATAAACAGTACTTGACCTGCTTTGTCGGATATGGGAACCCAGGGCCCAGGAGGGCCCGCGGACATGGTCAAACTGCTGAAAACGCCGCGGCTGTCCCAGGGGACGGCCTCTCACGGGGTTCCGCGACGGCTTTCTTTTGGAATGGACTGCCCTGATCCACAGAAGTATGAAACAGTGAAAAAATCCCAACAATACCATCACGGGAACACAGGACGGAAATGCGTCCGCCAGAGCCCTCCACAGCGGAGGATGCTCCCGCCGGACGCGGCAGATACAGGAGGAACGTATGGAAAGAGAAGAGACGACCCGCGGACAGGCCGCCGGGAAGCAGCCGGTGGAGTTCCTGCCCATCATTCTGGGCGGCGATATCACCACCTACAGCCTGGCCCGCAGCTTCCATGAGGAATACGGCGTCAAGAGCGTGGCGGTGAGCATGCTCAAGAGCATCATGATCTCCCACTCCAGCATCATCGAGAACATCGTGGTGCCGGACATGGACAGCAAGGAGCATTTCGTTCAGCGGCTCATCGAGATCGCAAAGCGGTATCCGGGGAAGAAGCTGCTGCTGATGGCCTGCGGCGACTGGTACGTCCGGATGATCGTGGAGAACCGGGCGGCGCTGGAGGAGTACTACGTGGTGCCCTACATCGGGGAGGAGCTGCTGAACCGGCTGGTGCTGAAGGACTCCTTCTACCGCATCTGCGACGAGGTGGGGGTGCCCTATCCCAAGACCTTCGTCTATGACTGCAAGGACTCCCAGCCCCTGGATTTCGACTTCTCCTATCCCGTCATCGCCAAGCCCGCCTCCTCCGCGGCGTACCACTACGCCAAGTTCGAGGGCAAGAAGAAGGTCTTCCGCATGAAGTCGGAGGAGGAGCTGTCCGCCATGCTGGACAAGCTCCGGGCCAGCGGCTATGACTACAAGTTCCTAATCCAGGACACCATTCCCGGACTGGACTACAACATGCGCATCCTCACCTGCTACTGCGACCGCCACGGCAAGGTGCGGTTCTTCTCCTCCGGCCACGTGCTGCTGGAGGACAACGCCGCCATGGGCGTGGGCAACCCGGTGGCCATCATCAACGACGTGAACCGGGAGATCATGGAGAACGCCCGGCGGCTGCTGGAGCACGTGGGCTACACCGGCTTCGCCAACTTCGACATCAAGTACGACGAGCGGGACGGCTCCTTCCGGTTCTTTGAGATCAACACCCGCCTGGGCCGCAGCAACTTTTATGTCACCGGAAGCGGCTTCAACGCCGTGAAGTGGATCGTGGACGATCTGATCTACGAGAAGGACTTCGACGACGAGCCGGTCATCGCCGACAATGAGGACAGCCTGTACACCGTGGTGCCCAAGGACGTCCTGATGAACTATGTGAAGGACGACGCCCTGCGCCAGCGGGTGAAGGAGCTGTACGCCAAGGGCTGCGTCCACGATCCCCTGAGTTATAAGGGCGAGCGCAACCTGATCCGCCGTCTCTACCCCATCTACTTCATGTGGAAGCAGCGGAAGAAGTTCCGGCCTTGAGCCGCTGATATTTAGAAGAAAGCAGGTACTTTGCTGCATGTGCGGATTTGTTGGTTTTCTGGATGAAAACATCACCTATTCCCCGGAGGAGACCGCCCGGGCCATGGCGGACCGCATCGCCCACCGCGGGCCGGACTCCGACGGTTATTTCTGCGAGAATCACGTGGGCATGGGCTTCCGGCGGCTGTCCATCATCGACCTGGACGGCGGCAGCCAGCCCATCTTCAACGAAGACCGGAACCTGGTCATCACCTACAACGGCGAGGTCTACAACTTCCAGGAGCTGCGGGAGGCGCTGCTGGCCAAGGGCCACGTCTTCACCACCCGCACCGACACGGAGGTCCTGCTCCACGGCTACGAGGAGTGGGGCGAGGAGTTGCCCAAAAAGCTGCGGGGCATGTTCGCCTTCGTGATCTACGACCGGAAGGAGGAGACGATCTTCGGCGCCCGGGACATCTTCGGCATCAAGCCCTTTTACTATTACCGGGAGGGCGGCACCTTCCTGTACGCCAGCGAGATCAAGGCCTTCCTGGCCCATCCCAATTTCCACCGGGCGTTCAATGAGAAGTGGCTCTCCACCTATCTCTGCATGGAGTATATCCCCAACGAGGAGACGCTGTTCACCAACGTGTACAAGCTGCCGGCGGGCTGCTGCTTCACGTACCACGCCGGGGAGATGAAGGTCAGCCGCTACTTTGAGCTGCGCTACGACATCGACCGCAGCAAGACCATGGAGCAGTGGGAGGATGCCATCGAGGAGACCTTCCGGGCCTCCTGCCGGGCCCACCGCATCAGCGACGTGGAGGTGGGCTGCTTCCTCAGCAGCGGTGTGGACTCCAGCTACGTCACCCGTCTGCTGCGGGACGATATGCCGGTGAAGGCCTTCTCCATCGGCTACGCCGAGGAGAAGTACAGCGAGCTGCACCACGCGGAGGAGCTGGCGGAGAAGATCGGCGTGGAGTGCATCACCCGGAAGATCACGGCTCAGGAGTTCTTCGACGCCGTTCCGGCGGTGCAGTACCACATGGACGAGCCGCTGCCCAATCCCTCCGCCATCCCCCTGTACTATCTCACCCAGATGGCCAGCCGGCACGTGAAGGTGGTCCTCTCCGGCGAGGGCGCCGACGAGCTGTTCGGCGGATACAATTATTATAAAGAGTGCCTGGACTTCGAGAAGTACATGAAGGTGCCCCAGTTCGTCCGCAGTGCCCTGGGCGGCGCGGCGGAGAAGCTGCCCCAGTTCCACGGCCGCCGCTTCCTGATGCGGGGCCGTCTGCCCCTGGAGAAGCGGTATATCCGCAACAACTATGACTTCCAGTACGCCGAACTGGGCAGATACCTGCCGGAGGGCTATACCGCCATCGAGCCCAGCACCCTCACCAAGCCCTACTTCGACCACGCAGCGGGGGAGGACGAGGTGACGCGGATGCAGTACGCGGACATCTGCACCTGGCTGCCCTTCGACATTCTCCAGAAGGCGGACAAGATGAGCATGGCCGCGTCCCTGGAGCTGCGGGTGCCCTTCCTGGACCGGGAGGTGCTGAAGCTGGCGGTGCAGATCCCGGCGGAGTACCGTGTCACCAAGGAGATGACCAAGGTGGCCCTCCGCCGCACGGCGGGCCGCGTCCTGCCGGAGAAGTCCGCCAAGATGCCCAAGATCGGCTTCATCACGCCCCTGAACGACTGGATGCGCCAGGACGGCTTCTACCAGCGCATCCGGACGGCCTTCGAGAGCGACGACGCCAAGCGCTTCTTCCAGACGGACGCCCTGCTGGAGCTGCTGGAGCAGCACAAGTCCGGCCACAACGGCGGCATGAAGCGCATCTGGACCATCTACTGCTTCCTGGTGTGGTACGACCAGTTCTTTCACTGCCCCTGCGCTTCTGAGCAGTAAAACACGAATCACACAGCGACACAGAGAGAACAGGCGGCGCTCCGGCCGCCGACAGGAGGATTCCGCAGATCATGCCTGAGAGAAAAAAGACCAGCTTTTTTGGCGGCGCGGCGGTTCTGGCCGCGGGCATCGTCATCGTCAAAATTCTGGGCGCCATCTATAAAATACCCATCGTCAACGTGCTGGGCGGCAGCTACGCGGACTTTCAGAACGCCTACTATATCTACGCCCTGCTGCTGACCATCTCCACCGCCGGACTGCCGGTGGCACTGTCCAAGATGGTGGCGGCGGCGGACGCCCGGGGAGAGGACCGGCAGGTCCGGAAGATTTTCCGGGTGTCCCTGTGCGTGTTCCTGACGCTGGGCGTGGTGTCCTTCTTCGTCATGTTCTTCGGCGCGGACGCCCTGGCGGAGATGCTCCACGATCCCCTGGCGGCCAAGAGCATCCGGGCCCTGTCCCCAGCGGTGATCTGCGTGGGCTGCCTGGCCTCCTTCCGGGGCTATGCCCAGGGCCACGCCAACATGGTGCCCACCGCCGTCTCTCAGATCATCGAGGCCTTCTGCAAGCTGGCCATCGGCCTGACTCTGGCGGTGCTGGCCCTCCGGGCCGGAAAGAGCGGTGACACCGCCGCCGCCATGGCCATCGTGGGCGTCACCGTGGGCTCCTTTGCCGCCCTGGGCTACATGCTGCTGGAGTATCTGCACCACCGTCAGATGCCCCGCTCTCAGGAGGAGACGGCTCCGGCGGGGGACATCCTCCGGGAGCTGCTGTCCATCGCCATCCCCATCACCCTGACCTCCTCCGCCGTCTCCGTCATCAATCTCATCGACACCTCCCTGGTGCAGGGACGGCTCCAGACCGCCCTCCACATGACGCTGGACCAGTCCCGGGAGCTGTTCTCCGCCTACTCCGGCGTCATGACCTTGTACAATCTCCCGGCGTCCCTGATCATCGCCATCACCGCGTCCATCATCCCCGCTGTCTCCGCCAGTCTGGCTCGGTCTGATCCCCGGGGCGCGTCCCGGGTGGTGCGGGCCTCCCTGCGCATCACGGCGCTGCTGGTACTGCCCATGGGCGTGGGACTTTCCGCCCTGGCGAAGCCCATCGTGCAGATGCTGTTCCACAGGCTGGACCCGGACGTGTCCGGCCCGCTGCTGGCGGTGCTGGGTATCGCGTCCATCTTCGTGTGCATCATGTCCGTGTCCAACTCCATTTTACAGGCCTACGGATATGAGCGGCTGCCGGTGCTCATCATGATTGCCGGCGGCGTGGTGAAGATCGTGGTGAACTACAATCTGGTGGGCATTCCGTCGGTGAACATCAACGGCGCCCCCATCGGCACCCTCTGCTGCTTCACCCTGGCGGCGGTACTGGATCTCATCATCATCCGCCGCATCCTGCCCCGGCCGCCCAAGTACGGCCGTATGTTCCGGGGGCCGCTGCTGGCCACCATCCTCATGGGCCTGTCCGCCAAGGGCGCCTACTGGGCGGCCAGCCTCCTGTTCGGCAACACCCTCTCCACGCTGCTGGCCATGGCCGTGGCGGTGGCGGTGTACTTCTTCCTGGTGGTGTTCCTCCAGCTCCTCTCCCGGGAGGATCTGGCCCTGATGCCCAAGGGCGAGAAGCTGGCGGATCTGCTGCGCCTGCCCCGCGGCGGGAGAGGCGCCTGAGCGCATTCCAACCGGCCTGCACATTTTATACCATGGGTCCCACCCTGTCCGGCGGACCCGTGGTATTTTTCTGGGGGCAGCCCCTCCTGAACCGCTTGACACGGCCTTGTTTTCGCGGTACGGTTTGTATGAACGGGAAACTCAGCGATTTGAACGGTGGGTGAGATGATGATACAATACGGCATCCTGATCCTCTTTCTCCTGGCGCTCTTTGCCTGCATCCTTTGGGGCTTTTCCGTGATCTGGGCGCTGCTGCTGGGGTATGCCCTGTTCGCGGGCTACGCCCTGTACCGGCGGAGCTCCCCCAAAGAGGTCCTGAAAGTGACCTGGGAGGGCATCCGGATGGTGAAAAACATCCTGCTCACTTTTATCCTCATCGGAATGATCACCGCCCTGTGGCGGACGGCGGGAACCATCCCGGCCATCATCTACTACGCCACGCGGCTGTTTTCCCCGTCGCTGCTGCTTCTGGCCTCCTTCCTGCTGTGCGCACTGGTGTCCGTTCTCACCGGAACCTCTCTGGGCACGGCGGCTACGGTGGGCGTGATCTGCATGATGATCGGCGGCGGTATGGGCACCGATCCCGCACTGCTGGGCGGAGCCATTCTGTCGGGCAGCTTTTTCGGGGACCGATGTTCCCCCATGTCCACCAGCGCACTGCTGGTGGCGGACGTCACGAAGACCGACATCTACCGGAATATCGGCAACATGATCCGGACATCCGCGGTCCCCTTCCTCATCACCTGCGCCGTCTACATCGTCCTGGGCCGCAGCCAGAGCGGCCAGAGCATGGGCGCGGCGGTGGTCGCCCGGTTCGCGGAGTGGTTCGATCTCCGGCTGCTGACCATCCTGCCGGCGCTGGCCATCGTGGTGCTGGCGCTGTTCCGGGTGAAGGTGAAGCTGGCCATGGGCATCAGCATCGGCATCGCCCTGGTGATCTCCGCCGCGGTGCAGGGCGCACAGCCCCTGTGGCTGCTGCGGACCATCGTCTTTGGCTTCCGGGCCGGGGACCCGGAGCTGGCCGCGCTGCTGAACGGCGGCGGCATCCTGTCCATGAAGAAGGCCTTCGCCATCGTGATGATCTCCGGATCCTACGCGGGACTGTTCCGGATCACGGGACTGCTGGAGGGACTGCGGAGCAGGCTGGCCGCCCTCAGCAGAGTCATCACCCCCTATGGGGCGCTGCTGGTCACGGCGGTGCTGACCTGCATTGTAGCCTGCAATCAGAGCCTGTCCATCATCCTGACTGATCAGCTCTGCGGCGATATCATCCCGGACAAGGACCGGATGGCCGCGGCGCTGGAGGACACCTGCGTGGTGATCTCCGCGCTGATCCCCTGGTCCGTGGCCTGCGCCACGCCCCTTGCAACTCTGTCCGCACCTGCCACGGCCCTGCTGGCCGCATGCTATCTGTACCTTCTGCCGCTGTGCCACTTCTGGACGGGACGATTCGTCCGGAGCGAGGAGGAGTGATCTGCCCGCAGGCCGTTTCCAATGAGCGCACCAAGAAAAAGTCCGGACGCCGCAAAAGGCGTCCGGACTTTTATATTGGACAAAATAACTGGTTTATTGACAGTTTTCCCCGGCGCGGAACAGACGCAGCACATCCTCCAGGGTGCGCTGGTAGTATTCCCGGCTCCGGGATGCGAACTCCTTGAAGGCCGAGGCGGACCGGTCGATACCGAACATGGCGGTGACGCCCAGATCGTAGGCTTCCCCGGCGTCCTCCGCGATGCCGCCCACAATGGCCACCAGGGGGATGCGGCGGGGGGCGGTGCGCCGGGCGATGCCGGAGATGACCTTGCCGTGGACGCTCTGACTGTCAATGCGGCCCTCGCCGGTGATGACCAGGCCGGCGCCGTCCAGACAGCGGTCAAACTGCACCAGATCCAGCACAGCCTCGATGCCCGGCTTCAGCTCAGCGCCCAGGAAGGCGATGCAGCCCGCACCCATGCCGCCGGCGGCGCCGGCGCCCGGCACCTGGGCGACAGAAATACCCAGCTCCCGCTGGAGGACCTGATCCAGGCACCGGAGCTGGCGGTCCAGCCGCTCCACGATGACGTCGTCCGCCCCCTTCTGGGGGCCGAAGATGTAGGCTGCGCCGGTGGGACCGTACAGGGGATTCTCCACGTCGCACATGACGGTGATCTTCACGCCCGCCAGCAGCTGCCGGGTCTCGGTGAGATCAATATGGGCGATGCGGTCCAGGGTGCCGCCCACGGGAACGAAGGCCTGTCCCGCTGCGTCCAGGAACCGGGTCCCCAAAGCGGCGGCGCAGCCGCAGCCGCCGTCATTGGTGGCACTGCCGCCCAGGCCCAGCAGGATCTCCGTGCAGCCCTGCTCCGCCGCATGGCGGATCAACTGTCCCACGCCGTAGGTGGAGGCTGTCTCCGGGTCCTTCCGGTTACCCACCATGGGCAGACCGGCGGCGCTGGCCATCTCGATAATGGCGCTGGGACCCTTCCGGGCATAGGTGGCCTCCACTGGTTCCCCGAAGGGGCCGGAGACCGTCACCGTCACCGGCACGGCGCCGATGGCCTCAATGAAGCACTCCACGGTCCCCTCGCCGCCGTCGGCCACCGGAATGGCCACGATCTGGCAGTCCGGGAAGATGCGGGGGATGGACTGCCGCGCGATCTCACAGATCTCCTGGCTGGACAGCGTGCCCTTGAAGGAGTCGGAAATGACGATGCACTTCTTCATGGGTGTTTACGGATTCACCACATTGTTGGGGGTGCCGGCCATGTAGGACTTCACGTTTTCCACGGTGCAGTCCATGATGCGCTGGCGGCTCTCCTTGGCGCCCCAGGACATGTGAGGAGTGATGATGCAGTTCTTGGCCTTCAGCAGGGGATTGTCGCCGTGGATGGGCTCCGTGGACACCACGTCCAGCGCAGCGGCAGCCACCTTGCCGGAGTTCAGAGCGTCCGCCAGGTCCTGCTCCACTACCATCTGGCCACGGCTGTTGTTGATGATGATGACGCCGTCCTTCATCTTGGCGATGTTCTCCTTGTTGATGATGCCGGTGTTGAAGGGGAACAGGGGCATCTGCAGGCCCAGCACGTCGGACTGGGCGAACAGCTCGTCCAGAGACACGTATTCCACGCCCAGAGCCTTGGCGGCCTCGCTCTCCCGGGCATCATAGGTGATGACCCGCATGCCCAGAGCTTTGGCGATCTCGGCGGTGTGGATGCCGATGTTGCCGCAGCCCAGCAGGCCGTAGGTCTTGCCAGCCAGCTCGATGAGGGGATAGTCCCAGTAGCACCAGTCGGCGCAGTTCTCCCACTTGCCGGCGTAGACGGTGTCGCTGTGGTGGCCGATGTGGTGGCAGACCTCCAGCAGCAGGGCGATGGCGAACTGGCTGACGGAACGGGTGCCGTACACAGGCACGTTGGACACGCAGATGCCCTTCTCCTTGGCATAGGCGATGTCGATGACGTTGTAGCCGGTGGCCAGCACGGCGATGTACTTGATGCTGGGGCAGGCGTCAAAGGTCCGGCGGCTGATGGGGGTCTTGTTGGTGATGACCACCTCGGCGTCGCCGATGCGGGCGATGATCTCCTCTTCGTCGGTGAGGCTGGTGCGGTCATAGACCGTCAGATCGCCCAGCTTGCCCAGAGCGTCCCAGCTGAGATCGCCGGGGTTCTCCGTGTATCCGTCCAGTACCACGATCTTCATAGTGTGCTCCTCCTTGTGATCAAAAATTTTAATGAATGGGCCGTATCTTGATGATGAGATTATAATTCGGAAGGGATTGTAATTTTTATAAAAATTTTATATGATAACTGTAGAATAGACGAAGGAGGCGGCGCTGTGTTCATCGGCCGCGAGGACGCCCAGCACATTGTGGATGAGATGAAGGCCTCCATCCACTGGGACATCAATATCATGGACGGGGAGGGGGCCATTCTGGCCAGTACCAACCCCACCCGGCAGGGAAAGCTGCACCAGGGGGCCCTGCGGATCATCCGGGAAGGGCTGCCCGAGCTGACCATCTGGGAGGACGATCCGGAGGCGGGGGTCCAGCGGGGCATCAATCTGCCCATTGTGCTGGACGGACAGCTGGCCGGGGTCATCGGCGTCACCGGCGACCCGGCGGAGGTGTCCGTCTTCGGCGACATCATCAAGCGGATGACGGAGATCATGGTGGAGAGCATCCGCCAGCAGGAGCAGTCCGACCTGCTGGACCGGGCCAAGAGCCTGTTCGTGGAGAACTGGCTGTTCTCCGACGCGCCGGATCTGTCGGAACTGGAGGTCCGGGGACGGTTGCTGGGGCTGGACATCGCGGCGCCCTACACCGTGGCCATCCTCCGTCTGGCGGAGGACGACTCCGCCCGGCTGCGGCGTCCGGAGGATCTGTGGGAGGTCCGCAGCAGCATGTTCCTCCGCATGGCCCAGAACCGCATCGGACGGAACGGCCGGAATTTCTGCGCCGTTATGAAGAACCAGATCATCGTCCTGCTGTGCCGAAGCGGCCGAAAGGACGCCTTCAACGTCATCAGCCGCGTCCGGGCCGACATCGAGGGCTACTGCGGCGTCCGGGTCAGCGGCGGCATCAGCAGCGCGTCCCGGGATCCGCTGGACATCCGGCGGTGCTATCTGGAGGCCAGGACCGCCGGGGCCGCGGCGGCCCAGTCCCCCCGGCATCCCATCGTGTTTTACGACCAGGTCTCCCTGGAGTTCATTCTGGAGAGCATCCCCGCCGCCATCCGCCGGGACCTGTGCCATATGGTGTTCTCCTCCTGCCAGGGGGAGGAGCGGGAGGAGCTGCTGCGGACCATCCGGGTGTACTTCGAGTGCGACGGGGACATCCGGGCTTGCGCGGAGCGGTGCTGCGTCCACCGCAACACCTTTCAGTACCGCATGGACCGGGTGAAAAAGCGGACGGGGTACAGTTTGCGGGTACCCAGAGAGTCGTTTCTGCTGTACCTGGCGGCCCGGGAGGCGGACTGAGCCGCCGGGAATTGCTTTTTCCGGCGGACTGTGGTAAAATATCCCTCGAATTTTGTCGGAACGGCGTCCGGATACGGGGCCTGTTCCGGGGAGGCCAGAGCATGCGGTTGAGATCAAAGCTGAAAGACCTGTACGAGAGCCCCACGCCCACCGTGGCGCTGACGGATTATGAGGAGTTCTCCAAGTTCATGAACCGGGCGGAACAGCGCTGCGGCGAGACCGGCGGGAATTTTGACGTGATCCTGGACTGGGCCATCCACAGCCTTATCCTGAGCCTGACGTCCGACAGTCCGGGCCGCATCTTCCTGCCCAAGACCCGGACGAATCAGTTTGATCTCTGCGACCTGCTGCCGGTGGAGGACATCCAGCCCTCGGGAAAGCGGCTGATGGCCCTGAAGGATCTGAGCATCATCGCGCCGGTGTGGAGCAACGGCGACCTGGAGCGATCCCTGGAGGCATTCTACAGCGGCGGCTATCAAGGGAAAGTCCTGGACAAGGAGGTCTCCGGCATCTGCATCCCGGAGCTGAAGCTGGCCATCGTCTGCAACAATGTGGACGACATCTACGTCCAGCGGATCTGGCGGGCCGGCGCCGCCCTGTTCGACATGTACTCTCTGAAGGATCTGGAACCCATCCTCAGCACGGACGGAGCATTCTGGTACTTTGACGAGGGAGACGGCGAGGAGAGCTCCGAGCCGGTGCTGGAGCCCCGGATGGCGGCGCTGTACAACTGCGGCCTGCGGCGGTACTGCATCGGAAGAACGTAAGGCCGGAACTATATGAAAAGACAGACATCGCCCCGGCGCGGAAACTCCGCGCCGGGGCGATGCGCATTTTGGTTACGGATGCTCCTCCAGCCAGCGGAGGGCGCAGCAGGTGAGGATGGCGCTGCCGGTGGGCAGGGCCCCCTCGTCGAATTTCACCTTGGGATGGTGCTGGGGATAGGGATAGCCCTTGGCGGGCTCTCCGGCGGCCAGGGCCAGCATAACGGAGGGCACCTCCTGGCTGACATAGGCGAAGTCCTCGGAGCCGCCGCCGGACAGTCCGCCGGAAGCGGCCATCTTCTGGCCGGACAGGGCCCGCTCCGGCCCCAGCAGCTCCGCCGTGTACTTCTCGGCGTCCCGTACCAGATCGGCGTTGTTCACCAGGGTGGGGCAGCCGCTGCCGAATTCCACGGACGCGCTGGCCCGGAAGACGGCGGCTGTGCCCTGAGAGATCTCCGTCAGGCGCTGCTTCAGCTGGGCGCGGGTCTTCTCATCATAGGTGCGGATGCTGCCGCCCAGTACCGCCGTGTCGGGGATGGCGTTGGCGGCGGCGCCGGCGTGGAAGGTGCCCACCGTCAGAACGGCCCGGGCGTTGGGGGACAGCTCCCGGGCGTGAAGCTCCTGAAGGGCCACCACGATGTGGGCCGCGGCGGAGAGGGGGTCCACGCCGTCCTGGGGGGCGGAGCCGTGACAGCCCTGGCCCTGGACGGTGACGGTGAAGTAGTCCGCGGCGGGGGCGCTGACGCCGGGGGGCGAGACGATGACCGATCCGGCGGGCAGGGGGACGCCCGCCATCACATGGATCATCATGGCCGCGTCCACGCCCTCCAGGATCCCGGCGCCGATCATGTCCCGGGAGCCCTCGAAGATCTCCTCGGCGGGCTGGAACATCAGCCGGACGGTGCCGGTGATCTCGTCTTCATGGGCCTTCAGGATGCGGGCGGCCTCCAGCAGCATGGCGGTGTGGAGATCGTGGCCGCAGGCGTGCATCCGGCCCGCGGCGCAGGAGAAGTCCACGCCGGACTCCTCCTGAATGGGCAGGGCGTCCATGTCCGCCCGCAGCAGGAAGGTCTTTCCGGGCCGCTTCCTGCCCACGTCTACCGACAGTCCTGCCCTACCCAGGGGCCGGGGCGCGTAGCCCATCTCCTCCAGCCGGCCCCGGACCCAGGGCAGGGTCTCCGTCAGGTCGAAGCCCGTCTCTGCGTGGGCGTGGAGCCAGCGGCGGTCCTCCGTGATGCGTCCGGCGTCCCGCCGGGCTTCCTCCAGAATGGTTGTGCAGTTCAGCATACAAGTCTCCTTCCGCGGCGGCGCGCAGTTCTGCTCCGCCGCTGTCATTGCAGTTTATCCGGATGTATTATATCACTTTTACCGGATTCGCAACAGTCCTCCGTCCGGACCGGCGGTTTTCTTCAAATAATTGCACAGTCCACGGAAATATGCTATGATGACGGCAAGAGAACTTGAAAAGGCTGTGATCGCCGCGTGATCATTTTTGATTTGGAATGGAACAGCGGATGCTATGACAACATCCGCCTGGATGAGATCTTACAGATCGGGGCCGTGCGGGTGGACCGCCCCGGCGGAAAAATTCTGGACACCTTCCGTGCCGATATCCGCCCCCGCGTCCATAAACGGCTGTCCCCCGCAGCCAAGCGTCTGCCGGAACTGGAGACCTATCAGACGTCGGAGCTGACGTTTCCCCAGGCGCTGGAGGCGTTTCTCCAGTGGTGCGCCGGGGAGAAGTTGGCGGCCTGGGGCGGCGGAGACCTGAAGGTGCTGGCCAGGAATCTGCAGTACTGGGATATCCAGGCGGAGCTGCCGGAGCGGTTCCTGGATTTGCAGGACGCCTTCGCCATGACCCTGGAGGCCCCGGGAGAGATCGCTCTCCACCGGGCGGTGGAGTACTGCCGCATCCCGGACGTCTTCGACTACCACAACGCCCTGAACGACGCCGTGTACACCTCTCTGGTGGGAGGCTGGGCGGACCCGGAGGTGCTGCCTCTGGCTATGCGGGGCGCCGGCATTCTGGCGGCGGAGGAGCCGGCCGCGGCCCCCGGACGGCGGTACGGCCCCTTTGAGACGGTGGAGGAGGCCCTGACCAACCGGGGCTGCCGCAAGGGGAGATGTCCCGTGTGCGGACAGGCATCCTTTGTCAGCCAGTGGCGCTTCCACGGCAAGGGGCCCTATTACGCCAAGCTGGGCTGTCCGGAACACGGCGGATACCTGTTGCGGCTGGAGGTCCAGCGGGGACGGTCGGCCCTGCTGTGGGGCCGCGCGGCGGAGCTGGGACTGACGGCGGCAAACCGGGAACTGCTGCGGGAACTGAAGCAATCGGAGGTGTTCCGGTGTCCCCGGCGGCAGCTGACGCCGAAGCAGAAGCGGAACCGGGCCCGGTATTTCGCGTCCCGGCGCAAGGAGGCGGCGGGGGGTTGACGGGGAAAAACGGTCCCGGGATAGATGTTTCCGGCGGCTCTCTTCGCTCAGCGGGCTGTCTATGAAAGACAATAAAATCAGAGCAGGCCGGCCCTTACAGGACCGGCCTGCTTGCGGTCGTCCCACCGGAGGTGGACACATCTGACAGATTAAAAGACCATTATATTAAAAAATTGGGACAATAAACTGATCTATAGAGTGGTCATTCGCTGCCGGCACGCATGGAGCGGTAGCGCTTGAGGGCGTCGCGGTAGGAGGTGAGGACGGCGCGGCGGGAGGAACCGCCGTAGTGCTGCTTCAGGACGCCTTCCAGCCAGGCGTCAATGCTGGGAAAATGCTGCCCCACGAACAGTCTGCGCAGGTAATCCTCCGTCAGATCCAGGGTATGGGTGCAGTTGAAGGCCAGCACTTCCTCCGTGGCGGCATCCACCTCAAAGGCAACATAAAAGGAGCCAAAGATCCGGGTGATGGCGTTGTCCGCGTTGGTGCGGGATTCGCCGATGACATAATAGCTGGACAACGGGTCGGGTGCTTTCATGGCGCATGATGCCTCCTAGCATAAGAATACAGGTTGTTCTCAGGAGCCTGGACCCCTCTTTATTAGAATAAAACGGACGCAGGCGAATGTCAAGGACAGCGGTCCGGCAGATGGCAGAGAGACATGTACAATTTATACAAAATCTGAAAGAAAAAACAAGTAAAACAGAAAAATATGACCAACTCCCTTGACGGAAGTCCTGTTTTCCGATATCCTAAAAACAGGAAAGCAGTGCTTTCCTCTATATTGGCTGCTTTGTTCGGCGTGGTATAGTACCCTATACCAAAGAGCGGATGAAACCCAGCAGAAGACGCGCGTGATGCGCGGCTTTCTGCTGGGCTTTTTTATCGGCAGTGACATGTACAGGGGGTGGAGATATGACTCTGAAAGAGGCGGTGGAGGCCAGACAGGCGGCGCTGCTGGAGAGCCTGCGGGAGAGCGTCCGCATCCCCAGTGTGCAGGGGCCTGCGTCAGAGGGCTGTCCCTACGGACAGGGCGTCCGCCGCTGCCTGGACCACGCTCTGGAGACAGCGGAGAAGCTGGGCCTGACCTGCGTGGACATGGACCACCAGATGGGCTGGTGCGAGTACGGGGATGGCCCGGAGATGATCGCCGTGCTGGGCCATCTGGATGTGGTGCCGGAGGGCGAGGGCTGGAGTTTCGACCCCTTCGGCGGGGAGATCCGGGACGGAAAGATCTTCGGCCGGGGGACCATGGACGACAAGGGCCCCACCATGGCGGCCCTGTACGCGCTGGCGGCCATCCGGGACACGGGATTGCCCCTGCGGCGGCGCATCCGTCTTCTGCTGGGCACCAACGAGGAGACCGGCAGCCAGGATATGAAATACTACCGGGCCCACGGCGGGGAGCTGCCGGTGATGGGCTTTACCCCGGACGGGGAGTACCCCGTCATCAACGGAGAGAAGGGCATCGTCAACGTGACGTACCATAAGGACTATGCCCAGACAGGCGATGTGCGGCTGACGCGGCTGTCCGGCGGATCGGCGCCCAATGTGGTGCCCGCCGCCGCCCGGGCGGAGATCGCCTGCCCGGCGGAGCTGGCGGAACGTTTGGCGTCGGAGAGCACGGAGACCGTAGTTTGGACGCCCCGCCCGGGCGGCACCGTGCTGGAGGTCCGGGGCGTCAGCGCCCACGGCAGCACGCCGGAGCTGGGCGAGAACGCCATCGGCCGCATGATGCAGGCGCTGGCGGCACTGCCGCTGTGCGGCGGCGCGGCGGAGGCGGTGCGGTTCCTGGCGGAGAAGATCGGCATGGAAACCGGCGGCGAGTCTTTGGGCATTGCCCTGCGGGACGACATCTCCGGGAGCCTGACATTGAATCTGGGCACCGTGGAGGGCGATGAAACGGGCCTGACGGTGCGGATCAACTACCGCTATCCCGTGACGAAGCGGCTGGAGGACTGCGAGCCCATCCTGCGGAGGGCCTTCGGGGAGGCCGGCTTTGCGCTGGCGGAGCAGATCCACAAGGCCAGTCTCTACGTCCCGGCGGACAGCGAGCTGGTGCGGACGCTGCTGGAGGTGTACGCCCGGGAGACGGGCCTGCCTGCGGCGCCCAAGAGCATCGGCGGCGGCACCTACGCCAAGTCCATGCCCAACATCGTGGCCTTTGGGCCCATCTTTCCCGGAGACGAGGTGCGGGAGCACAAGCCCGACGAGTTCATCGAGATTGACAAGCTGATGAGAAACGCACAGATCATTGCGGAGGCCATGTACCAGTTGGCAAAATAAGAGAAAAGAGGAGGAGAGCGCATTGAAGATCACGGAGGTCCGGTTGGGGAAGCTCTCGGTCCCCCTGCGGGTGCCGTTCAAAACGGCGCTGCGCACGGTGAACAGTGTGGAGGACGTCATCGTGGAGCTCCGCACGGACACCGGCGCAGTGGGCTACGGCGAGGCCCCGCCCACCGGTGCCGTCACCGGCGACACCAGCGGCGCCATCATCGGCGCCATTCAGGATCACATCGCCAAGAGCATCCTCGGACGGGATGTGGATGATTTCGAGGATCTGCTCCAGACCGTTCAGAAGTGCATCGTCAAGAACACCAGCGCCAAGGCGGCGGTGGACATCGCCCTGTGGGATCTGTACGGCCAGTTGTACGGCATCCCCGTCTACAAGCTGATGGGCGGCGCCCGGAAGCACATCGTCACCGACATCACCATCAGCGTCAACGATCCGGAGGAGATGGCGCGGGATGCCGTCAGCGCCGTGGAGCGGGGCTACGACTGCCTGAAGGTGAAGGTGGGCGCCGATCCCACGCTGGACGTGGCCCGGCTGGCCGCCGTCCGGCAGGCGGTGGGCAATGATGTGTGCATCCGTATCGACGCCAACCAGGCGTGGCAGCCCAAGGAGGCGGTCCGCATCCTGAACCAGATGCAGGAGCGGGGGCTGGCACTGGAGTTCGTGGAACAGCCGGTGAAGGCCCATGATCTGGCGGGCATGAAGTACGTCACGGAGCGGAGCTACGTCCCCGTCCTGGCGGACGAGAGCGTGTTCTCCCCGGAGGATGCCCTGAAGATCATGCAGATGGGCGCCGCGGACATGGTGAACATCAAGCTGATGAAGTGCGGCGGATTGTACAATGCCCTGAAGATCGTCTCTGCGGCGGAGGTGTACGGCGTGGAGTGCATGATCGGCTGCATGCTGGAGGCCAAGATCTCCGTCAACGCGGCGGTGGAGCTGGCCTGCGCCAAGAAGATCATCACCAGGATCGACCTGGACGGCCCGGTGCTGTGCAGCGAGGACCCCATCATCGGCGGCGCAGTGTTCAACGAGAAGAACATCACCGTCTCCGACGGGCCGGGCCTGGGCATCAAGGGCGTGGAGCCCGGCAGACTGGTCTATCTGTAAAGCGTCTGTCCCACGGAAAAGCGCGGCGGGCGGGACAGCTGGGGCCGGCCCGGTGCTTTTTAAATAGCGAGAAGAAAGGGAGAAAATTATGGTGATGAAAAACAGTTCAGGAACATGGCCGTAGGTCTGCGGACGTCCCATTCAAACAGAGAAAAATCAAACCATGAGAAGGAGATAGGAATATGATTACCACTGGCTTTTATTACATTGCTGCATGTGTGGCTATCCCCGCTATCATCTGCTGGCTGGAGGCAAAGACCAGCTGGAAGGTCTGGAAATGGCTCCCCGCGTTCGTATTCGTCTATCTGGTCAACATGATCTGCTGCACCGTCCACCTCTGGGATCTGGAGGCGACCTATCCCGCTTACGCGGCTGTGAAGAACAACCTGCTGTACGCGATGATCCCCCTGATGCTGATCCGCTGCGACGTCCGCAAGCTGGCAAAGCTGGGTCCCAAGCTGATCCTGACCTTCCTCTGCTCGGTGCTGACGGTCTGCGTGGGCGTTGTAGTCTCCTACGCCATCTTCCACGGTGCATTGGGCAACAACTCCGCTCACGCCGCAGCCGCCCTGGTGGGCAGCTGGCTGGGCGGCTCTGACAACATGGTGGCTGTTCAGGCGGTGCTGAACGTCCCCGAGGGCGATATGGGTGCCTGCATCATCATCGACAACATCTATTATTCCGTCTGGATCGCGTTCCTGCTGTGGTCTGCGGCCATGGCGGCCAAGTTCAACAAGTTCACAAAGGCCGATACCTCCTATCTGGACAACAAGACCAACATGAACGCCGAGGAGCTGATGGCCAAGGCGGAGCCCGCCAACTTCACCGGCCTGATGTTCCTGCTGGGCTTCGGCCTGGCCTGTTCCGCCCTGACCCAGTGGATCGGCAGCCTGATGAGCGGCTTCCTGACCCTGGAGGGAGGCACCTGGACCGTCATTCTCGGCACCCTTATCGGCGTGTTCGCCGGCATGTCTCCCATCTCCCGCATCGGCGGCAAGGAAGAGCTGTCCAACATGCTGGTGTACATCGTGGTGTCTCTGCTGGCCTCCCGCGCCGGCTTCAACGAGCTGTTCGACGCCCCTATCTGGCTGGTCTTCGGCGCTGTGGCCCTGGCGCTCCATGCGGCGCTCTTCATCCTGCTGGCCAAGATCTTCCACTTCGACCTCTTCTCCTGCGCCACCGCTTCCATGGCCTGCATCGGCGGCACCGGTTCCGCTCCCATCGTGGCGGCGTCCTTCAACTCCATGCTGATCCCCGTTGGCATCCTGATGGGCATTTTCGGCGGCCTGCTGGGCAACTTCCTGGCCCTGATCTGCGATGGGATCATGATCATGTTCTGACCGCGCACGTTCTGAAAACTCCATAGTTTCCATCCCTACGGTATGGCCGCTGTTGCCGCTCTGTCAACGGCGGCCATATCCCTTTACAGAAAGGAGTACACGCCATGCGTGTCAACGAGCAGTTCAAGTATCTGAATATCGGCCTTCCTGACCGCATCGCCCGGAAGAAGACCTTCGGCGATTTCCAGGGCGCCGTCCGTATGATCGACGACGAGCTGGCCGCCGGTAAGGGCAGCCCCGCCTATCAGGCCTGCCTGCGGGTGCAGCGGGAGCTGATCCTCCGCCTGGCCAGGGACTATCCCTACACCTTCGAGGAGGCCGTGGCCTTCGCGCAGAAGAGCGTCCCCGATTTCACCCCTCAGGAGATGGAGGAGCTGGAGCGCACCGGCCGGGTGGACTGGATCTACATCAACGGCGTTCCCCACTACTTCAACCGCTTCCTGGAGAATCTCTTTGAGACCGACCACAGCTATCTGAAGCGGGCGGGCATCCTGCCCCAGGGCGGCGACCCGGACAACTTCGCCCGCCGTCACGCCCTGTTTGAGGAACAGCGGGAAAAGGGCAGTGTGGCCCACCGCATCCGGGTGAAGGCCACCCTGCGGATGAACGACGACGTGTTCCGCCCCGGCGTCCGGGTGCTGGCCCATCTGCCCATCCCCGCCGACTGCGCAGAACAGTCCGGCATCCGCATCGAGCGGGTGTTCCCGGAGACCGGAAGTCCTGACCGGGAGGACGCTCCCCAGCGCACCATCTCGTGGCAGGAGGTCATGACAGAGAACCATCCCTTCGAGGTGGAGTACTCCTACATCTACCGCGCCCGGTTCACAGACGCATGGAACGCCAGGGCCGACGCGGAGCAGCCAGACTTCTTCACCGGCGAGCAGGCGCCCCATATCATGTTCACTCCCTACATCCGGGATTTGACCGCCATGCTGACGGAGGGCGCGGCGGACAATCTGGAGAAGGCGCGGCGGATCTATGATTTTGTCACTCAGAACGTGAAGTACTCCTTCTCCCGGATCTACTTCGGATTGGAGTCCATTGCCGAGACCTGCGCCCGGAATCTGGTGGGCGACTGCGGCATCCAGACGCTGCTGTTCATCACCCTCTGCCGCTGCGCCGGTGTCCCGGCCCGCTGGGAGAGCGGCCTCGCCGTGGGACCGGACGCCACCGGCGCTCACGACTGGTGCAAGGTCTACGCCGCACCGCTGGGCTGGTTCCCGGTGGACCTCTCCCGGGGCGGCAGCGCCTTTGCACGGGGGGACGAGACGCTGCGGCAGTATTACTTCGGCAATCTGGAGGGCGACCGCATGGTGGCCAACCGGGAATTCCAGACGGAGTTCGGCGTGCCCAAGGAGCACTGGCGCTGCGATCCCTACGACAACCAGCTGGGCGAGATGGAGACCGAGGACCGGGGCCTGCTCTATGACGAGTTCGTCCGGAGCAAGGAACTGCTGGCATACGAGAAGCTGTAAAGCAAACGGCCTGCTGGACCGCGCGGCATCGGAGAGAAAAATTCCCCCGGAAAGAGCATGCACTCTTTCCGGGGGAACTGTCTGTTCAGGAGGGCGGGATCAGATGAAATACTCGATGGTCTTCTCGGCGGTGAGCTTCGTCCGGTCGTTGAACAGGACCACCGCCTCCCGGGTGTCCGCGGGACCCAGGGCGTAGATCTCCAGCTCCTCCCGGTTGAAAAAGGACTGGGGGACGATGCGGTTATAGGCGGAGGGATGATCCGTCACGCACCGGATCTCCGTCTGCGCAAAGGGCGTGTCCCGGTAGTAGGGGTCGAACAGATACACCTGGCCGTCCCGCCAGCCGGTCAGCAGCACGTAGTGCCACTCGTCAAAAAACAGCCGCACCACCACGGCACCGCCCCGGTTCAGGGCATCGCAGACCAGTCCCTGGCCGCCGATGTACACCGATTTTCCGGAGAGATACTGGCTGGAGATGGGGAGGCGTCCCACCTTTCCGAAGCCGTTGAGCCAGTTGCTGAGAAACATCATGGCGGTGCAGGAGGTGCCGCTCTTTCCGCTGACGCCGTCGGCACCGTAGCAGTCCAGGCAGTACAGCATGATGTTGCGGATGATCTCCGGGGGGATCTCCTCCCGGTCAAAAAGATAGCTGATGCCGTTGAGCATGGCGGTGGGGCCGCAGTCGTATTCGGAGCGCTGATAGAGGAGCGGATTTTTCATGTGACATCACCTGCGCAGCGTGGAGTTTGCCGGGCGGCTTCCCCCGGATAGAGCTTCCGCTTCTCCCCGGTGTGCGGAGAGAAGCGGAAAGGCAGTTGTTGGAATCAGCCCCGCACGGCGGCGAAGCCCTTCTCCAGATCGGCGATGATGTCGTCGATGTGCTCGGTGCCGATGGAGAGGCGGATGGTGTTGGGATGGATGCCCTGATCCTCCAGCTCCTCGGGGGACAGCTGGGAGTGGGTGGTGGTGGCGGGATGGATCACCAGGGACTTGACGTCCGCCACGTTGGCCAGCAGGGAGAAGATCTCCAGATTGTCGATGAACTTGTGGGCCTCCTCCTGGCCGCCCTTGATGTCAAAGGTGAAGATGGAGCCGCCGCCGTTGGGGAAGTACTTCTCGTACAGAGCGTGGTCCGGATGGTCGGGCAGGCTGGGATGGTTCACCCGCTCCACCTGGGGATGGTTGGCCAGGAACTCCACCACCTTCTTGGTGTTCTCGGCGTGGCGGTCCAGCCGCAGGGACAGGGTCTCCACGCCCTGGAGCAGCAGGAAGGCGTTGAAGGGAGAGATGGTAGCGCCGGTATCCCGCAGCAGGATGGCCCGGATGTAGGTGACGAAGGCGGCGGGGCCGACGGCGTCCACGAAGCTGACGCCGTGGTAGCTGGGGTTGGGGGCGGCGATGGGGGCATACTTGCCGCTGGCCTTCCAGTCAAACTTGCCGGAATCCACGATGATGCCGCCCAGGGTGGTGCCGTGGCCGCCGATGAACTTGGTGGCGGAGTGGACCACGATGTCCGCGCCGTGCTCGATGGGCCGGATCAGGTAGGGGGTGCCGAAGGTATTGTCGATGACCAGGGGCAGGCCGTGCTTGTGGGCAATTTCCGCGATGGCGTCGATGTCGGGAATGTCGCTGTTGGGGTTGCCCAGTGTCTCCAGATAGATGGCCTTGGTGTTGTCCTGAATGGCGTTTTCCACTTCCGCCAGATCGTGGGCGTTGACGAAGGTGGTGGTGACGCCGAACTGGGGCAGGGTGTGGGCCAGCAGGTTGTAGCTGCCGCCGTAGATGGTCTTCTGGGCCACGATGTGGTCGCCTGCCTGGGCCAGGGCCTGGATGGTGTAGGTGATGGCCGCCGCGCCGGAGGCCAGGGCCAGGGCGGCCACGCCGCCCTCCAGAGCTGCCAGACGCTTTTCCAGCACGTCCTGGGTGGAGTTGGTGAGACGGCCGTAGATGTTGCCGGCGTCCGCCAGACCGAACCGGGCGGCGGCGTGGGCGGAGTTGCGGAACACGTAGGACGTGGTCTGGTAGATGGGCACCGCCCGGGAATCGGTGGCGGGATCGGGCTGCTCCTGACCGACGTGAAGCTGCAAAGTCTCAAATTTATAGTTACTCATGGTAAATACCTCTTTCATTTCATTTAGATTTTGTTGTTGGCACGAAAAAAGCCGGGGCGAAGTTCGCTCCCGGACTGCGTATGGCCAAACAGAGGTCCACCTGTGAGATCCTCAGTGAACAGTGGGCGCGCCGACGCACCCGGCCATATGAACAGTCCGGGAGTAGAGCATTCGTCCACAGCGGAAATTGCTGCGCAGCAGTTGCTCAAAATGGCGCGTCATCGCTATCCCTCCCATTGAATTACCTAGTTTGTTTGTCGGTTTATGAGCTATTTATAGCACACAATTCCGATGGTGTCAATAGGAAAAATAAAATTTTTCCAGATATCATCTCCGCAGCGCGCCGCCCCGGGAATCCGCTGTTGACAAATCGAGAATAACATAGTAATTTAATAGGATAATAGGGCGGGGATGGAAATGGGGCCCGGACCATTTTCCGGACTATACAACGCCGGAAAAATACGGTATGATAACAATAATTATGCGCAATGGGCAGGAGGTGAACGGCGTGAAGCCGGATATTGACGAGGCGCTGCGCTATCTGGGCGCGGGAAACGGCGCGCCGGAGACGCTGCGGCGGGAGATCTCGGCCATGGCGGACCGTCTGGCCGGACAGCTCCAGCCCCGCTGGACGTATCAGGTCTTTGACCTGCGGCGGGAGGACGGGGCGTTCCGCCTCTGCGGCCCGGACATCGTCCTTGCCGGACGCACCGCGGAGCGGATGCTGGCCCAGTGCGGTCAGGCAGTGCTGCTGGCCTGCACCCTGGGGGTCCGGTTCGACGCTCTGCTGCGGGCGGAGCAGGTCCGGGACATGGCGCGGGCGGTGATGCTGGACGCCTGCGGCAGCGCCCTGGTGGAGAGCGGCTGCAACGCTGCGGAGGGAGAGATCCGGGCCCGGTTCCCGGACCGGTATCTGACGGACCGGTTCAGCCCCGGCTACGGCGACCTGCCGCTGACCTTGCAGCCGTCCATCTGCGCCGCGCTGGACATGCCCCGGCGGCTGGGGGTCCATGTCACCGGGAGCCTGCTGATGAATCCGGCCAAATCCGTCACCGCGGTGATCGGCCTGTCGGACCGGCCCCAGCGGGCCAGGATCCGGGGCTGCGCCTACTGCTCCATGCGGGAGACCTGCACACTTCGTAAGGGGGGAAAGAGCTGTGCGCTCTGATTTTTTCAAGGATAAGATCGTCATTCTGGACGGCGCCATGGGCACCGTCCTCCAGCAGAAGGGACTGCCCCCCGGGGGCCAGCCGGAGCTGCTGAACCTGACGGACCCGGCGCTGCTGGAGTCCATCTACCGGGAGTATATGGCCGCGGGCAGTCAGGTGATCTACGCCAACACCTTCGGCGCCAACGGCTTGAAGCTGGGCCGCACCGGCCGCGGCGTGGAGGAGATCATCACCGCCGCCATCGGCATCGCCAGACGGGCCGCCGCCGGGACGGAGGTCCGGGTGGCACTGGACGTGGGGCCTCTGGGAGAACTGCTGGAGCCCATGGGCAGTCTGCCCTTCGAGCGGGCCTACGAGCTGTTCCGGGAGATGGCGGTGGCCGGCGAGAAGGCCGGGGCCGATCTGGCGGTCATCGAGACCATGACGGATCTGTACGAGGCCAAGGCGGCGCTGCTGGCGGTGAAGGAGAATACGGACTTGCCGGTGTTCGTCACCATGTCCTTTGAGGAGCGGGGCCGGACCTTCACCGGCTGCACCGTGGCCTCCATGGCCCGGACGCTGGAGGGCCTGGGGGCCGACGCCATCGGCCTGAACTGCTCCCTGGGGCCGGATCTGCTGGCCCCGCTGCTGAAGGAGCTGTGCGAAAACACCCGCCTGCCGGTGATCGCCAAGCCCAACGCGGGACTGCCGGACCCGGTGGACGGCCACTACGACATGGGGCCGGAGGCCTTCGCCCAGGCGCTGCTGCCCTGTCTGGACGCGGGCGTCACCATCTTCGGCGGCTGCTGCGGCACATCGCCGGACTATATCCGCTGCCTGAAGGCGGCGCTGGCGGGGAAGTCCCCCGCGCCCCGGCGGTATGACGCCGTGGGCTTCCTCTGCACGCCGGTGACGCCCTTGCGGCTGGAGGGCGTCCGGGTCATCGGCGAGCGGGTGAACCCCACCGGCAAGAAGCGGTTCCAGCAGGCGCTGCTGGAGAACGACCTGGACTATATCCTGGACGTGGCCATCCAGCAGGAGGACGCGGGAGCGGACATTCTGGACGTGAACGTGGGCTATCCCGGCGTGGACGAGGTGGACATGCTGCCCCGGGTGGTGAAGAAGCTGCAAAGCGCCGTGTCCCTGCCGTTGCAGCTGGACTCCACCAATCCCGACGCCTTGGAGGCGGGATTGCGGGTCTACAACGGCAAGGCGGCGGTGAACTCCGTCAACGGCGAGGCGGCGGTGCTGGAGCGCATCCTGCCCATCGTGAAGAAGTACGGCGCGTCCGTAGTGGGACTGGCTTTGGACAAGGGCGGCATCCCCCAGACGGCGGAGGGCCGGGTGGCCATCGCCCGGCGTATCCTGGACGCGGCGCTGTCCTGCGACATCCCCAAGGAGGACGTGTGGATCGACTGCCTGACCCTCACCGTCTCCGCCCAGCAGGAGCAGGCCATGGAGACCCTGAAGGCGGTGCGGACTGTCCGGCGGGAGCTGGGACTCCAGACCGTGCTGGGGGTGTCCAACATCTCCTTCGGCCTGCCCAACCGGCCCCTTATCACCCAGAACTTCCTGATCCAGGCCATGGCCGCCGGACTGACGCTGCCCATCATCAACCCCAATCAGCGGGAGATGATGGACGCCGTGGCAGCCTTCCGGGTGCTGTCCGGCGAGGACGTCCAGTGCCAGGCCTACGTGGCCCGCTTCACGGGAGAAGCTGCGCCGGTGAAGGCCGCGGCGCCGTCCGCCGCCGGTGACATGACACTGGACGACGCCATCATCAAGGGCCTGAAGGCCGACGCCGGACGGCTGGCCAAACAGGCGCTGGAGACGGAGAGTGAGCTGACTCTGGTGGAACAGCACCTGATCCCGGCGCTGGATCAGGTGGGCGAGGCGTATGAGAAGGGGAAGATGTTTCTGCCCCAGCTGCTCAGCGCCGCCCAGGCGGCCCAGCCCGTCTTCGAGGTCATCCGGGCCGCCATCGCGGAGAAGGGCGGCGCGCCGGTGAAAAAGGGACGGCTCATCATCGCCACGGTCCAGGGAGACATCCACGACATCGGCAAGAACATCGTCAAAACGGTGCTGGAGAACTACGGCTACGAGGTGCTGGATCTGGGCCGGGACGTGGCGCCGGAGACCATCGTGGAGACGGCGGTGAAAGAGAACATCCGGCTGGTGGGCCTGTCCGCCCTGATGACCACCACCCTCCCCGCCATGGAGGAGACCATCCGCCAGCTCCGGGAACTGCCGGAGCCGCCGGTGACCTTCGTGGGCGGCGCGGTGGTGACGCCGGAGTACGCAGAGAAGATGGGGGCGGACTACTACGCCAGAGACGCCCGTCAGTCCGTGGAGATCGCGAGAAAGGTTCTGGGATAAATGGACATTCGGACTTATCTGCGGCAGGGAAAGCCCCTGCTGTTCGACGGTGCCATGGGCACCTGGTTTGCGGCCCAGCCCGACCGGGCGGGAGAGCCCTGCGAGAAGGCGGATCTGGAGCATCCGGAGGAGATCTCCGCCATCCACAGGGCCTATCTGGAGGCGGGCTGCCGGGCCATCAAGACCAACACCTTCGGCGTGGGCGCGGAGCTGGCGGAGAACGGGGAGGAGCAGGCGGAGCGGCTCATTGAGGCCGCCTGCCGTCTGGCCCTGGACGCCGCCCGGCCCTATGACGCCTGGGTGTTTGCGGACCTGGGGCCCGCGCCCCGGGGACGGGAGCTGTCCCCCGGGGAGAACTACATCCGTCAGGCGGAAGTGTTCCTCCGGCAGGGCGTGATCCATTTCCTGGCGGAGACGCTGCCCACCGACGAGGGCATCCCGGAGTTGGCCCGGTATCTGAAGGAGAATTGCCCGGCGTCGTTCCTCATCGTCTCCTTCGCGGTGGGCTTTGACGGGACGACCCGGGACGGCTGTCTGGGCAGCGAGCTGTTCCACCGGACCGCCGCCCTGCCGGGAGTGGACGCCGTGGGCTTCAACTGTGTCTCCGGCCCCTATCATCTGCTGGAGTACATCCGGAAGCTGGACCTGGGGGGCGTGACATTGTCCGTCATGCCCAACGCGGGCTATCCCACGGTGCTGGGACGCCGGACCGTGTTCCAGGGGACGCCGGACTATTTCGGCGAGAAGCTGGCGGAGATCGCCCGGGCGGGGGCGGCCATCGTGGGCGGCTGCTGCGGCACCACGCCGGAGCATATCGCCAGAGCCGCCGCGGCGCTGAAACGGGAGCGCCCCGCCGTGTCCGTCCGGCCCCGGACGGAACAGCCGGAGCAGCGGGGGGAACCCCATCGGAACTCCCTGTGGGAGAAGCTGGACAGCGGCAGGCGGGTCATCGCCGTGGAGCTGGACCCGCCGGTGGACGACAACGTGCAGCCCTTCCTGGATGGCGTCCGGGTGCTGCGGGACGCAGGCGCCGATGCTGTCACCATTGCGGACTGCCCGGTGGGCCGTCCCCGGGCGGACAGCAGCCTGCTGGCCTGCAAACTGAAGCGGGAGCTGGACATGGAGCCGCTGCCCCACATGACCTGCCGGGACCGGAACCTCAACGCCACCAAGGCGCTGCTACTGGGACTGTCCATGGAGGGGGTCCACAATGTGCTGCTGGTCACCGGCGACCCCATCCCCACCGAGGACCGGGACGAGGTCAAGAGCGTGTTCAATTTCAACTCCCGGAAGCTGGCCCTGTACGTCAGCGGCCTGAATGAGCAGGTGCTGACCACGCCCTTCCGCATCTTCGGCGCACTGAACGTCAACGCCCGGAACTTCGCCATGCAGCTGAAGATCGCCCGGGAGAAGGAGGACTGCGGCGTGGCGGGCTTCCTGACCCAGCCGGTGCTGTCAGCGGAGGGACTGGAGAACCTGAAACTGGCCCGGGAGACCCTCCATGGCAAGATCCTGGGGGGCATCTATCCGGTGGTCAGCCACAAAAACGCCTGCTTCCTGAACAACGAGATCGCCGGTATCCACGTCTGCGACGAGATCGTGGCCCTGTACGAGGGGAAGAACCGGGAGGCCGCCGAGGAGCTGGCGGTGACCATCTCCGCCCGTGTGGCCCGGGAGATCGCCCCCTACACCGACGGCCTGTATCTGATGACCCCCTTCCGCCGGGTGGAGTTGATGCGGCGGATCATGGAACAGGTGCGGTAAGCTACAGACCCGTACATACCAAGAGCCATCCGCGGCACGGGCCGCGGATGGCTCTTTGACAATGCTGCGGATGGAAGCGGGTCAGACGCCGGACACGGCCTGGGCCAGCTGCTCCAGCGCCTGCCGCAGCGTCGCCCGGGGACAGGCCAGCACCACCCGCTGGAACTGACCGCCGTTTCCGCCGAAGATGTGTCCGGCGTCCAGCCAGAGCTTCGCCCGCCGGATGATGAGCTCGTCCAGCGCCTCCTGGGACAGCCCCAGCCCGGAGCAGTCCAGCCATGCGAAATAGGTGCCCTCCGGCTCCACCAGACGGACCTGTGGGATGCGCTCCGCCAGGAACGCCCGCAGGAAATCCAGATTGTCCCGCAGATACGTCCGGCAGCCGTCCAGCCAGTCCCCGCCGCCCTCATAGGCCGCCTGACAGGCGATAAGTCCCATCCGGTTCAGGCCGGAATAGCCGCAGCGGCTCATCTCCCTGACGAACCGCTTCCGGATCTCCTCACCGGGGATCCAGATGTTGGACGCCTGGAGACCCGCCAGATTGAAGGTCTTGCTGGGGGCGGTGCAGACGATGGCCCGCTCCGTCAGCTCGGGAACGGCGTCCAGGAATACGTGGTGAGGGTGCCCCGGGAGGGTGAAGTCGCAGTGGATCTCGTCGGAGACCACATAGATGCCGTGCTTCCGGCAGATGTCTCCCAGCCGCCGCAGCTCCTCCACCGTCCAGACCCGTCCGATGGGATTGTGGGGACTGCACAGGATGAACAGCTTCACGTGCTCCTTTGCCGCCTTGCGCTCAAAGTCGGCAAAGTCGATGGCGTACGCGCCGTCCTTATAGACCAGACGGCTCTCCACCACCTTCCGGTCATTGCTGCGGATCACGTTGAAGAACGGATAATAGACCGGGGGCTGGATCAGCACGCTGTCGCCGGGCTGGGTCAGCGACCGCACCGCCATGGCCAGGGCGAACACCACGCCTGGGGTCTTTACCAGCCACTCCGGGCGGGTCTGCCAGCCGAAGCGGGTGAGAAACCACTGGGAGACGGCGTCGTAATAGCCGTCTTTCACATCGCTGTAGCCGAAAATGCCGTGGTCCACCGTTTTCCGCAGGGCGTCCAGCACCGGCTCCGGGGCCCGGAAGTCCATGTCCGCCACCCACAGCGGCAGCACGTCGGCGGGAAGGCCCCGTTCCACGGCGAAGTCGTATTTGAGACTGTTGGTATTGCGGCGGTCGATGATCTGGTCAAAATCATAGGCTGTCATTATTCATTCCTCCAAACTCTGTGATCAATGTACGGCTTCGGCGGGCCGGAGCGGCTCCGCTGGGGCGTCCAGCCGGACGGTCTCCTTCATGGCCACGGAGCAGGCCAGGTCGCCCAGCACGTTGCAGCAGGTGGCGCCCATGTCGCACAGGGTGTTGACGCTGATGTAGACGCCCATGATGCCGGCGGGCAGTCCGGCGATAGAGGCAAGGGCGGCAAAGGATGCGATGGCGCCGCCGGGGACGCCGGGAGTACCGATGCTCAGCAGGGTGTTGCTCAGCAGGACCACCGCCAGCAGGCTGAAGCTGACCTCCACGCCGCAGGCGTTGGCGAAGAAGACGATCATAAAGGACATGACCACGGAGACGGCGTCCATGTTGATGGTGGCCCCCAGGGGCAGGGCCAGGGAGGAGATCTCATTGGGTACGCCCAGCTCGTCGGCGCAGCGCTTGCTGATGGGCAGGGTGGCGGAGCTGGAGCAGGTGCCGAAGGCGTTCAGGGCGGCGGGCAGCACCGTGCTGAAGAAGGTGCGCAGGCCGCACTTGCCGATGAGCTTCACGATGCCGCCGTAGACGATGAGGATGTAGAGGAACATGGTCACATACAGGGCGATCAGCACCGCGCCCACGGCGATGACGGTGTCCGTGCCGTTGGCGTAGATCACCCCGGCGATGGAGCAGAAGACGCCGATGGGAGTGAAGTACATCACCACGGAGACGATCTTCACGGAGATGTCGTTGACGGCCTCCGCCACCCTGACAAAGGGGGCCGCCTTTTCTCCCAAGGACAGGCAGGCAATGCCCACGATGATGGCGAACACCAGCACCTGGAGCATGTCGCCGTTGGCAAAGGAGGCCATGGGGTTGGAGGGGATCAGGTTTTTCACCGTGTCCATAAGGCTGGTGAACTGGGTGGCCTCTACATTGGCCTCCGCCATCTCAATGGTGATCCCGGCGCCCAGATTCAGCGCCTTGGGCAGGAACAGACCCAGCAGGCTGGCGAACAGGGTGGTGGCGGTGAAGTACAGCACGGCCTGACCGCCCACCCGTCCGGTGGCGGACACGCTGCCGATGCCCTGGATGCCCACGATCAGAGAACAGAACACCAGGGGATAGATCATCATCCGCAGGGCGTTCATGTAGAGACTGCTGACCAGATCCACCGCCGGAAGCAGAAATTCATACCGCCCCGGCATGAACAGACCGAACAGAATGCCCAGGACCAGGCCGGTAAAGATGGCCGCTGTGATGTGAAAAGACTTTCTCCGTTTCATTTGGATCTCTCCCATGATAAAAATAAACGCCCATCTTCTACTCCCTCATAGAAGACGAACGCTGTGCCCGTGGTACCGCTTCCGCAGCTCCCGAAGCTTGTCCGGGACCTCCCTGCGGGCCTCCGATGCTCTTTCTTTCGCCGCATTCTGGTATGATGGTCCCATTATAGGCGGTGACCGGCCATCTGTCAACCATAAAAATAGTAGGATAATAGGCAATTCCATCGGACAGAATTGGGTGCCGTGTAAAAGATCTGGCCGCCCCGGACCGGTGGCGGGCCATCAAAAAGGCAGGCAGCATCCCCTAACGGACACTGCCTACCTGTTTCGCTCTGCCATATTCTGTTGTCCTTTCTGTTGATTTGGAGTGTGGTTTCCAATATCATGCAAACAGATGGTAGTAGGAGCTCAGGAACGCCTCCAGCTTCTCATAAGTGACCCTCCTCTCGGATGAAGTTCTGCGCGGGAACGGTGGAACCCAGGCAAACAGATGGTAGTAGGAACTCAGGAACGCCTCCAGCTTCTTCATAAGTGACCCTCCTCTCAGGTGAAGTTCTGCGCGGGAACGATGGGGCTCAGGCAAACAGATGGTAATAGGAACTCAGGAACGCCTCCAGCTTCTTCATTTTGTTCGCCTCCTGTCGTTTTGGTTTGGGAACTTGCTGTTCCCTTTGACAGTTATGATGATACCCCTCTTTTTTCAAAATGTAAAATACATATAAATTTGCATTTACCATACGTTATTGATATAATAAAATTACTGCATCAACGAAAGGCAGGGAAGGTGAGAGGATGGATTTTCGTTCGCTTCAATACTTTGTAACGGTGGCCCAGGAACTGAACTTCACCAGGGCGGCGGAAAAGCTGCAAATGAGTCAGCCGCCCCTCAGCAACCAGATCCGGGCGCTGGAGGAGGAACTGGGCGTGCAGCTGTTCATCCGGGGCAAGCGGCGGCTGACGCTGACGGACGCCGGCGGGCTGCTGCTCCAGCGGTCCGTCCAGATGCTGGAGATGGCGGAGAAGACCCGGCGGGACCTGTCCTCTCTTGGGAATGAACTGTCCGGCACCATCTGCCTGGGTATGGTGGAGGGCCGGGCACCCTATCTGGCCGCCCGATGGATCGCCGGGTTCCGGGAGGAATACCCCCTGGTGCGCTATGAGCTGTGGAACGGCAGCAGCGACGATGTACTGGACCAGCTTCACCGGGGACTGGCGGATCTGGCGGTCATCGCCGCGCCCTATGACATGGAGCATCTGGACGGCTTCGTGGTGGGACGGGAGCCTTGGGTGGCCATGATCTCCCGGGCCCATCCCCTGGCGGCGCTTCCGGGAACGGAGATCCCCCTTTCCAGCCTGGTGGGACAGCCCCTTATCGTCCCCCGGCGGAGATCCCGGGTGGAGGCCATCCGCCAGTGGTTCGCCGGCATCGGCGCGGAGCCGGATATCCTGTGCGAGATGTCCAACTATATGGACGCCGTGGCCCTGGCGGAACAGAACGTGGGTATCAGCATCTTCCCTCAGACCACCTACACGCCCAACGCCCATGTGGTCTCCAAGCTCATTACACAGCCGCCGAAGCAGGCGGAATATGTGCTGGTCTGGGAGCGGAGCCAGCGCCTCCAGACCACGCTGGTCCGGGAGTTCATCGGCTACGTCCGGGACTTCATCGAGGCGGATCTGATCCACACGCCCCGGTTCCAGGTGCGGGAGCCGGAGTTCCTGCTGCCGGAGGACGCCCCCAGACTGTGAGAGCGGAAGGCCATCCAAACCGTAAAAGACAGCCCGGACCGCGGTCCGGGCTGTCTTTTCATGTATTTTGCGTTTACTGGTAATCCTCGTTGAGGAACAGGGCCTTGATGGCCACCACCTCGTCGTACTCCTCCTGGTCTACCTCCACGCTGGAATTCAGGGCTTTCAGGTCCTGTTTCACCACGTCCAGCGCGTCCGCGGGCCAGACGGCACGGCCGTCCTCAATGGCCCGCTGCATCCGCTTCAGCACGATGGGGTGGGCATACCGGGCGGGCAGGGGGAAGTCATGGTAGAAGCTGATGTACCCCTCCATGGCCTGCTGGGCCTTCCGGGCGCGGTCCATGACGGCGACCCTGTTGTTCCGGGCGGTGGGCAGGACGCTGGCGCCGGAGAACATGAAGATGGCTGCCAGACCGAACAGCGTGAAGTACACCGCGAAGCCGCCGTGCCGGATAAAGAGGAAGATGCCGTACACCAGAGCGGCCACGCCCATCAGCGTGATCACCAGGGCCACCCAGCGGTAGCTGGGATTGCTGCGCAGGAAGGAGCGTTTCCGCCGGGCGGACTGGCTCAGTTCCAGAGCCAGCTCCGGCTTCTTGTTCAGATAGTCCGCTGCGTCCTGGAGGGACTGAATGTTCTTCCGGGCCTGGGGAGAGATATCGGGCTTGCTCCGGGCGGCCAGCTTCCGCTCCCGCTCCGCCAGACGCTTTTCCGCGGCGGCGCTGACCAGCTTGATCTCCGGGTGCTCCTTTTCCAGATATGTCAGGAGCTGGTCCACCTGTTCTTCATATTTGAAATTGCACTGCTTCTCTTTCCCATCGTCAAATTCCACTACCAGATAGGGGATCGTGGCGAACAGGCCCTTGCCGGTAAAGCCGCCCTTACTCATGGCCAGACGTTTATAGACCCGGTGAACAGAGGTGAAAGGGACGTAGTACCGGCGCTCCAGAAAGAAACTGTTGAGATAGAGCGCCTTGGATCCTACCCCGCAGGGGCCGAACCGTTTGCAGCGCTTCTTGTCCTCCTCCAGCTCGGCGGCCGGCAGCGTGTCAGACAGGGGATGCGGTTTCAAAATCATAGGACAGCTCCTCTTCTTTATGCACGGTTGGAAAAGGGGACGCCGGTATCAGCGTCCCCTTTTTCATTGGATCGGGCAGGGAATGTGCGCCGGTCTTCCGGCCATTAAACCCTCTTGGGCTGCTTCTTGGTGCTGTACAGGAAGATGCCCAGGAACAGAGCTGCCAGAACGAGGCCCACGGGATAAGCGATGGAAGTGCTCAGGTGCAGGCACTCGGGAGCGCAGATGAAGTAGGTCATGGAGACCGCACTCATGAAGGTGGCGGGCACAGCGGTGACCCAGTAGTTCTTCTTCTGCTGGAACAGATACATGCTGGCAGCCCACAGAACGATCATGGCCAGGGTCTGGTTGGTCCAGCTGAAGTAACGCCAGATCACGTTGTAGTCGATCTTGCCCAGCGCGTTGCCGATGCCCAGGATGGCGCCGACACCCAGCACGGGGATGCAGAGCTTCAGACGGTTGACATAGGACTTCTGGTCGATCTTCAGCCAGTCAGCCAGGGTCAGACGGGCAGAACGGAAAGCGGTGTCGCCGGAGGTGATGGGGCAGGCGATGACGCCCAGCATGGCCAGCACCAGACCGACGGAACCCATCGTCTTGGAGCAGATGTCGTAGACGGTGGCGGGGCAGCCGCCGCCCATCTCCAGCAGCTTGGCGCCCTCATAGATGGAGCAGCCGGCAGCAGCCCAGATCAGAGCAATGACACCCTCGCTGACCATGGCGCCGTAGAACACCATGTGGCCCTGCTTCTCGGACTTCATGCAGCGGGCCATCAGAGGAGACTGCGTGGCGTGGAAACCGGAAATGGCGCCGCAGGCCACGGTGATGAACATGAAGGACCAGACGGGCGTTCCCTTGGGATGCATGTTGGTGAAGTTGTCCCAGATCTCAGGGATCACATACTCGGGGTTGGTGAGCACACCAAAGCCGACGCCCACAGCCATGATGATCAGGCAGATACCGAAGATGGGATAGATCTTGCCGATGATCTTGTCGATGGAGATGAAGGTGGCGATGAAGTAGTAGATCAGAATGAGGACCAGCCAGAACAGCTTGTTGGACAGGACGTTGGAGAAACCGGCGTTGGTGAACAGCAGCTGGATCAGACCGGCGGGACCCACGGCAAACACGGTGCCCACCATGACCAGCAGCACTACGCTGAAGACACGCATGACGTTCTTCATGCCGCTGCCCAGATAGATGCCGGTGATCTCGGAGACGGAAGCGCCGTCGTTGCGCTCAGACAGCATGCCGGCAAAGTAGTCGTGCACGCCGCCGGCGAAGATGGTGCCGAAGGTGATCCACAGGAACACGATGGGTCCCCACAGAGCACCTGTCAGAGCGCCGAAGATGGGGCCAAGGCCCGCGATGTTCAGCAGCTGCACCAGGAACAGCTTCCACTGGGGCATGACGACGTAGTCGATACCGTCGTTGATGCGGACAGCGGGAGTCTCACGGTCGTCCGGACCAAATGTGTTGTCGACGACTTTACCGTATGTAAAGTAACCGCCGATCAGGATTGCCAGACAGATTATAAAACTGACCATAGATATGCCTCCCTTTTTATTTGCCCCGGCTGCACACAGCAAAACAACCGGAACACTCTAAAAGGGCATTATAGCCTGTTTTTTTGAAAATGCAATACTAAATTTAGACTATTTTTAAATTTTTTGTCGAGAGGAAAACTCTTTAAAATTTCATATATAGATGAATAAATATGCAAAAAAGAGGGCATTAGAAAAGGCAAATAATGACTGATGTCAAACAGCGAAAGATATTGTCTTATGACTGAGAGGCGGCGTCGGATATGCCCAGCAGCGCCCGGGCACGGCCCGCCTCCTCTGCCGGAACTTCGATGAAATACATGCTGCGGTCGATGGGTCCCTTTGCGCCGAAGTTCCTGGGGTCCAGCTTGGCGCCGCAGCCGCAGACAGGCGGTTCCACATCGTACCGTCCGGCCCGGATCCCCCGGATGCCGGCGGTTTTCAGCGTCTCCCTGGCGGTCTGCCAGCCCGCCTTGTCTGACTTCCTGAAAATGGTAGTTTTCTTTCCGAATATTAACATTCAAAAATTCCTCCTGTCTGAATTTTATTCACATTGCACCTGCCGTTTAATCGGAGAGCTCCTGAATTTCCCGGCGGATCAGGGCGCCTGCCGCACCGGCCAGCTGGCCCATACTGCGGATGCGGACCAGGTTTTTCGTAAATTTCTTCCGCACCGGGGACGCTCGGATCCTCTCCCATGAAGACCGCCGCCACCCGGACGCCCCTCCGGCGCAGCGAACGGACCTCCCGGGCGGTGTCCTCCGCGGCGCGGTCCCCGTAATCGCAGCCGAAGGGATGCTTCCCGTCCGGTGGGATGTGATGGCTGTCGTTGGGGCCGGGGTCAGCAGAAGCAGCCCGCACGCCGTTTCCTCCGCGGCCCCGGACAGGGGCGTCAGGGTGGGACCGACGTTGTACTGATACATGACAGTCTCCTGATAGGAGATGATCTCCTAACGGAATTGTACCGCGGAGCGCCCAAAGTGCAAGAGGAAAATGGGGCAATGGCGGTTTTGCGGATGATGACTCAGACATCCGCTGGCTCCATATGGATGAGCAGCTTCTCTGGGAGAGCCTGGACGAACGGAAGCGCATTCTGTGTGAGGAAGAACCAGCGCAGGAGAACAGATATTGAAAACGGCCTTGCCGATTTTCAAAATCAGCAAGACCGTTTTCTCTGATACCTGCAGACTGCTGGCGCGTCTGCGTCTGAGTATCGTCAGAGGATCTTTCAGATATGCAGCAGATATGAGACAGGAAGGACTCTGAGAAGTGCCGGAGCCAATCAGTAGGAAGTGGTCATGGCGCCGTCGCAGATGAAGGCCTGACCGCTGACGCTGCCGTTGGCGGGGCTGATCAGGAAGACGGCGGTGCGGCCGTACTCGTCCACCGTCTGATAGCGGCGCTGGGGGAAACTGGCGCTGTCCCGCTTGGTGTACTCCTCCTCGATGCAGGGACTTATATCTTAAACAATTTTGCTTATAAGATATTGCGCCTGCTGTTCTGATTATTTTGATTACCCATATTGTCTTAGCTGTACGATGGATGCTTATCAAAATCTTATCAGCGGTGATAAATCACCATGGGACGGTCATAACAGTTGTTTCGGGTGGTTGTCACCCTAACAACGATATTATACGCAACACCGACCAAAAAATCAAGATATTGCTACATTTTATAAGAAAGATCTACGGCGGATATGATAAGAGGCTCTCACCGGGACGGTGGGAGCCTCTTGCGTATTGTCGTGTCAATCCAAAGGGCAGTCATAGCGGATATAGACATTGAATCCACTATGGTTTGTTTCACCATTTTCTCCGACAGGGGCTGTAACCCATGTGGTGGCTACTAAAACAACATCTGGATCACCGGGATTTGCGTAGACCTCGTATGCACCTGCGTTGCTAACCAACATACCACGCGGGATCGTGTCGTTGCCGGAGAACTCCGCGATACCTACAGACGCAAACCCGGCGGGAGCATCACCCTCAATCCGAATACCATAAGTGTTTTCCATCTTATCGTAGTATTCGTGGCTGACATCCGGGGCACTACCATAATCCTGTGCGCTCCACATGGAAATGTAATACTCACCATTGTAGCAAACAAGGTCTTTTCCGCGAAGCCGTTCATCAACATAACGAACATAGGCATTATGCGGTTCTGTGCGATTCAGTGTTCCAGTCGCATCTACTTTTCCGTCTGTAGATACTTCGTGATACACATAGACCCATTCAGGCATATCAGGATTGGTGTAATAGGGGCAATTCTCAAAACCGCCAACACTGGCTTCACCGGCGTGAACAAATCCGTCTGGCAGATCATTCGACACAGCCAAATGAGGGGAAATCAAATAAGATACCCCATTCACTACAAGAGAGGATGGGCCATCACTTGGATCCATTGTATCGTGTGGTGTATCTGGAGATTGCTGAAACAGTACAGGAATAGCGATGCTCACCACCAAGCACAGGCAGGCGGCGATAGCACCCCACTTCAGCCATACGGGTTTCTTCTTACTGCGGGATGCGGTCTCACTGCGCTCCAGAATATCATCGTCAACTTCGTTGACGGCATTATACAGGTCTTTTCTATTCACTGAAGAATCCCTCCTTTATGAGATGAACTTTCAGCTTCTTCCGTGTCCGGCTCAAGATCACCATGACGTTGTTATCCGTCAGGCCATATCGCTTGGCGATCTCCGCCACAGGCTCGGTGAAGAAGTAGCGGCGCACGAATACATTGCCGTCCCGCTCCGGCAGCGCACGGACAAACATCCGGATGCACTGGCCAAGCTCTCTGGCCTCGTATTCGCTCTCCACATCTGACTCTCCGGCAAGGCACTCTGCCAGCTCATCCAGAACGAGGACAATCTCACCGCCGCCACGCTTTTCCGCAGAGCGGGCATTGAAACGGTTGAATGAAAGATTGCGGGTGATCTTCGCCAGGAACATCTGAAGCTTCGTGGGCTTTTGAGGAGGCATTGCGTTCCATGCGTTCAGCCAGGTATCATTGACGCACTCCTCGGAGTCCTCTTTGTTTCGCAGGATATTGTCCGCTATGGCAAAACAGTAAGCACCGTACTTGCTGTCGGTTTCTTTGATGGCGTCTGCGTTCTTCTGCCAGTAGAGCTCTACGATTTTACTATCTTCCACGGCAATACCTCCTTGTATTATAGAGTAGTAGTTATTAGAGCCCCTCTCCAAGGGCTGTGCTACACTGTAAGGGATGCTGTGGATTGGTAATCGCCTCCTACCACAA
>JALFSO010000044.1 GCA_022778785.1 Dysosmobacter sp.
AACTGTGTATCGTGGTCTGAAGAAAAACGAGAACCGACTGTACGCTATGTTTGCTTGTGCCAATTTGTATGCACTTGCCATGGCCGGGCGAAAACTCTCCGCAACCTGATACAGGGGCAGTCTGCCCTTTTTCAGAAAAAGAAGCAGAAAAGCAGAGAAATAATGGCTATTTTTTGCTTAAATTACCTGAACCAAATGCAAATAGCGGCTAATACATCGAGCAGGAACAGGACAAAGTCTATTATTCAGAGGTTCCCTAAAACCAAGCTAAAATCACTCTGAAGATTTCTCCTGTTTTTTCAAATATTGCCGGGGTTTTTCCTTGTTTTGAAACCTTAAAAGTTTCTGAAAGTCTTTTGTTCAAAATCTATCCGCCGGGAAACACGCCGGTCAGGTCTCCCGTCGGCATAGCCGCCAACAGTCTCGGACACAGATCCCCGGCAAACTGCCGCAGGCAGGCCCGCTCCGCTTCTTCCGCGCCCAACACATCGGCGAGACGCTCCGCCCCATCCTCCAGCGTCCGGCGCAGCGTCTCCGGCGGCAGACAGCCCAGCTTTTCTCCCAATGCATTACGGCGGCGGTCCGTCATCTCCAGGGTGCGGGGGTCCTCGCCCAGAAGGGCCCGTCCCAGCGCCACCGCCGCCGGGGGTTCAAACAGGTTGATGAGCAGGCCCCGGTAATCGGGACAGCTGGCCGCCAGCACCCGCTCTACCGCCGGAAGCTCCAGCCGGGCCAGAAAGCGATTTTCCGTCAGGAGGCGGAGGAGATATTCATTGACATAATCCACGCCCTCCAGCATGTCCGGCACCGGTCGGGACAGCTGGTAGTCGATGTCACAGGGGATCTCACAGGCGAAATACCGCCAGTCGTACCGCTTCCAGAAGGTGCCGATGCTTTTCAGCGTGTCCGTCAGCGATCGGTTCCCCACGTCCGGCGCCGTCAGGCACGCTGCCTGCCACAGACGCTCTCCCTGCCGCAGCTTCCACTGCAGCCGGGACTGGCCGGTGTGCAGTGCCCGCTCCAGCCCTGCGGAAAGACACCTCCGGATGCGCTCCAGATCGTCCGGGGACACGCCTAGCGTATAGACAACGGACGCCAGCAGCGCCTCCGCCTTCTCCGCCGGCAGGGACGTGCTCTCCCCCATGGTGAATCTAGCCGCCTGTGCCGACAGCAGACGCCAGAGAGCGTCCTGAAATTCCGCCTGTTCCTCCGCCGTCAGCGGCGCGGACAGTGTGTTGTCAGTCATCCCGGACCTCCCTTTCCGCATCCTCTCCCGCCAGATATCCGGGCAGACGGTCCGGCAGCAGCTCCAGAGCGCCGTGGGCCGGGCCGTCGAACACCGCCCGCATGGCCGCCAGAAGGTCCTCATCAGAGAGGGGAAACTCATTTTTGAAGCAGTAAAACAGGCCTTGCAGCTCCTCCAGCGTCTCCGCCCAGGTCTCGCTGTCCACATACGGGGAATCGCAGAACTGATGGATCAGCTGCGGCAGGATGCCCTCGCCGAACTCCACCCGTCCCGTGCTCCGCAGGGCCTCCCTCCGTCCGGACGCCAGCGCCGCCATCTGCCGGGGGGACAGCGTCAGACCGAACCGCTCCGTTTTCTGATTGCACGCCGCCAGCGCCCTGACCGTCTCTTCCGGCGGGGAGACCGGCATCAATGTCCATTCCATACCATCACGCTTCTCTCCTATATTCTCTACACCGGAAGCCCTATCATTTCAAGACTTGAAAAAGTAGCGAAAATGTGGTAATATCAGTACAACAAATCAGAAATTTTTTCGATTTTATTTCCGATATCTCAGAAATGATCTCCGTGATACGACAGCTGCCCCGCCCGAATTGGGCGGGGCGTTTGATTTGTCCGGCAGGGCTGCGTACGCTCCGGTCCTGTCTCCAAAGGGAAAAGAAGTTCCGCTGTCCCGACAGATGAGCACAGAGAAAATCCCTGTGCGGAGCCGTGCCCAGGAACGGCGGGACGCCTGCTCCCAGACAAATTCCGGGAACTGTCCGCCCGTCAATGCATACCATTTTTATTAAATCTCCATGTATTTTTCGCATAGTATTGTGCATTTCGACCAAAAATTTGAAAAACATTCTATTTGTGATTTTCGAACTTTCAGCGTATACTCTTGGATAACGCCGAATTTTGAGAGGGATTCCGCCATGTCTTCTTTGCTTTCCGTATCTGTTGCACTTCTGTCGGGTCTGCTGATGACCCGTCTTGTCAAACCGCTGAAGCTGCCCGACGTGACCGCCTATCTGGTGGCCGGCGTCCTGGTGGGCCCCTACTGTCTGGGTGCGCTGGGCATTCATGGTCTCGGCTTTGTCAGCATGGAAGCCGTGGAAGTCATGTCCCCCATCTCGAATATCGCCCTGGGCTTCATCGCCTTCTCCATCGGCAACGAATTCCGGCTGAACGATCTGAAGAACACGGGTATGCAGGCCACTGTGGTGGGCGTGATCCAGGCCGTGACTGCCGCGCTGTTTGTGGATGCGGCACTGCTGATGATGCACCTGGTCATGCCGGACAAGCTCTCCGTCGCCCAGGCCATTACGCTGGGTGCTATCGCTACCGCCACCGCCCCCGCCGCCACGCTGATGGTGGTGCGGCAGTACAAGGCGAAAGGCCCTCTGACGGATCTGCTTCTGCCGGTGGTGGCGCTGGATGACGCCGTGGGCCTCATCGTGTTCGCCGTCTCCTTCGGCATCGCCCGTACCCTGTCCAGCGGCGTGGTAGATCTGATCTCCATTTTGGTAGACCCGCTGGTGGAGATCTCCGCTTCCCTGCTGCTGGGCGCGGTGTGCGGATGGCTGCTGACCCAGCTGGAAAAGCTGTTCCGCTCCAACACCAACCGTCTAAATCTGACCATTGCCTTTGTGTTTCTCACCGTTTCCATCTCCATGGCGAAATTCAGCATTGGCCCCGTGCAGGTGGGCTTCTCCTCCCTGCTGGTCTGTATGATGCTGGGCACCACCTTCTGTAATCTCTGCCCCCTGTCCTCTGATCTGATGGAAAAGGCCGACCGCTGGACTTCCCCGCTGTTCGCCCTGTTCTTTGTGGCCAGCGGCGCCGAGTTGGAGCTGAACGTATTCAGCGACGCGGCCATCGTGGGCGTGGGGTTGGTGTATATTCTGTTCCGCTCTCTCGGCAAATACTGCGGTGCCCTTTTCAGCACCCGTATGACTCACTGTCCCCCTGCCGTGTGCAAGTATCTGGGCATCACACTGCTGCCCCAAGCCGGCGTGGCGCTGGGCATGTGCATCACAGCCCGGCAGCTGGGGGCCGAAGGCGATCTCATCCGCAATATCATCCTGTTCTCCGTTCTGATCTATGAGTTGATAGGTCCCGTCCTCACCAAGCAGGCGCTTACCAAGGCCGGCGATATCAAGCCCATGTCCGATGCGGTGAAAAATCGTCGGGAAGAAAAGCTCGCCCACCTCCAATCGGATCAGGAATGATCCCTGAAGTTATGGTAAAGTCATAATATACAGAGATCCCCCGGTCATGATAACCGGGGGATCTCTGTATATGGACTGTCAGCTCTCGCAGCAAAGCAGCTTCACGCGCACGTGGCTCCTTGTAAGGCACCCTGGCAAACCAGAACCAGCCTGGCGCAGTTTGACGATAAGATTAAGGCAATACCGCACAGAAAAGATGCGAATAAAGGTAAGTGTGGTAAAATATGGGCATGGATAAGCAAGTAAGTCTGTCTGGCCTGAGCGATGAATTGGCGCAGGTACGGACAAAGAAAAAAGAATTTCTATCGCAGATAGAACGCATCGTCCCGTGGGGAGAGTGGCTCACACTCATCAGGCCGTATTACTACAAGGGGG
>JALFSO010000116.1 GCA_022778785.1 Dysosmobacter sp.
CCCCCCCCCCCTACTCCCCCTGCAAAAAGCCTGTGTCAGCAGGCGTTTGCGCCGCGCAGCGGCAGCTTTTCGGCCCGATGCGCGGGCAGAAAAGCGAGGCATTGTGAAGGCTGTCGAAAAAGTCCATCGGACTTTTTCGACAGCCTGAAGAGCCCCGCCTTTTAAAAAGGCGGGACTCTTTTTGCGGTTTTTCCTGTGTTTTCTCTTGACAAGAACATTTGTTCGAGTTATAGTAAGATCAACAAATAAAACAATTGTTCGATAGGAGGAAACGAGTATGACTGGCTGGACGCTCTTTTTTACAGTGGTAGGTGTGGTTTTCCTGACGGTGCAGCTGTTCCGGATCATCGATCTCATCGAGTGTCCCTCCCGGCACCGCAGAGCCGCCCGCTGGTAAGGACGCAGTCCCATGGACGTTCTGGAAAAGCTGACCATCCTGACGGACGCGGCCAAATACGACGCGGCCTGCACCTCCTCCGGCGCCAAGCGGGGCTTCCGGAAAGGGATGATCGGCTGTACCTCCTCCGCCGTGGCTGGATGCTGTCACACCTTCTCCGCCGACGGCCGGTGCGTGACGCTGCTGAAGGTCCTGCTGACCAACTGCTGCGTCTATGACTGCAAATACTGCGTCAACCGCCGCAGCAACGATACCCGGCGGGCCATGTTCACGCCGGAGGAACTGGCGGACCTGACCATCCAGTTCTACCGGCGGAACTATATCGAGGGGCTGTTCCTCTCCTCCGGCGTCTTTCGCAGCCCGGACTACACCACGGAGCTGATGATCCGGGCGCTGTCCATTCTGCGGAACCAGTACCGCTTCAACGGCTACATCCACGCCAAGGCCATCCCCGGCACGTCGCCGGAGCTGGTGGAGCGGCTGGGCTATCTGGCGGACCGGCTCAGCGTCAACATCGAGTTGCCGTCAGAGGCGGGGCTGAAGACCCTGGCGCCGGACAAGACGAAAAAGGCCATCCTGGCTCCCATGGGGCAGATCCGCAATCGGGTCACCGCCAACAAGGAGGATCTGGTGAAATACCGCCACGCCCCCAAATTCGCCCCCGCCGGTCAGAGTACCCAGCTCATCGTAGGGGCCACCCAGGACAGCGACTTCCATATTCTGCGGCTGACCCAGGGACTGTACGATCAATACAGATTGAAACGGGTGTTCTATTCCGCCTATGTGCCGGTGGTGGAGAACGCCCTGCTGCCGTCCAAGGATGTGAAGCCGCCGCTGCTGCGGGAGCACCGTCTGTATCAGGCGGACTGGCTGCTGCGGTTCTACGGCTTCCGGGCGGAGGAACTGCTGGACGAGACGACGCCGGACTTCAATCCCCAGGTGGACCCCAAGTGCAGCTGGGCCCTGGCCCATCTGGATTTCTTTCCGGTGGAGGTAAATACGGCGGACTACGAGACCCTGCTGCGGGTGCCGGGCGTCGGCGTTACCTCGGCGAAACGGATCTTAGTCTCCCGGCGGGCCGGGCGGCTCCGGATCGACGATCTGCGGAAGCTGGGCGTGGTGATGAAGCGGGCCCAGTATTTCCTCACCGCCTCCGGAAAGATGGCGGAGGGCCTGCGGTTCACGCCGGACAGCCTGCTGCGGTCCCTCATCGCCGCGGAGCGGTCCAGCCTGCCCCAGCCGGAGATGGAACAGCTGTCCCTGTTCGACAGCGCGGTTTGAAAGGCATATCCTCCATGACGGAATTGGTCTATTGTTACGACGGCAGCTTCGATGGCTTCCTGTGCTGCGTGTTCGACAGCTATGCAAATCACGAAGTCCCCACCGCTATCACCCGCGATGAGGACTTCGAACCCACATTATTTGCCACCCGGCAGGTGGTGACGGACACCGGTCACGCCCGCCGGGTCTACCGGAAGATCCGGCAGATCTCCCCCGACGCCGCTTCCCTGCTGCGCCGGGGCTTTCTCTCCTGCATGCCGGAGATGGAACTGCACCTGTACCGCTTCATCGCCAAGCTCCTGAAGGACGGCCCCGGGTTTCTGGAAAACCTGTCCGATGGGACGCTGTACCCCGTGCTGAAGGCCGTCCGGTTTCTGGGGGCTGAGGTGGAGAAGCTCCGGGGCTTCGTCCGGTTCTCCGATCTGGGCGGCGTGCTGGGCAGCGAGATCGAGCCCAGAAACCGGGTGCTGCCTGTCCTGCGGAACCACTTCTGCAGCCGCTATCAGAACGAGAAGTTCTTCATCTACGACCGCACCCACCGGGAGGCGCTGTTCTACGCCGCCGGGAAGGCGGTGATCCTGCCCCTGGATCACTTCCAGATGGCGGAGCCGGATGAGACAGAGGTCTCCTACCGCCTGCTGTGGAAGCGGTTCTACGACACCATCGCCATCAAGGAGCGGGAGAATCCCCGGTGTCAGAACACCCACATGCCCAAGCGCTACCGGGGCACCATGACGGAGTTCATGGGGCCGGAGGCCTTCAGGGCCCGAAGATCTCCCGAAGACGGGCCAGTCCTTTCTTCTCCAGCCGGGAGATCTGCACCTGGGACACCCCTACCACCCGGGCCGTCTGCTCCTGGGTCAGCCCCTTGAAGTAGCGGAGCAGGATGGTCATGCGCTCCTTCTCCGGCAGCTGCCGGATGGCCTCCTGCAGGGCGATGCGCTCCACCATGGAGTCCTCCGGCGCGTCGGTGCCCAGCGTCCCCTCCAGCGTCAGACCCTCCTCGTTTTCGGATTGCAGCGACTCCGGCGACGCGGTGGCCAGATCCACCCGGGCAATCTCCTCCGGCTCCATGCCGGTGGCCTCCGCCAGCTCCGACAGAGCCGGTTCCCGGCCCAGTTCCTGCCGCAGGCTCTCCCGCATTGTGTAAAGCGCTTGTGCTTTCTCCCTTGTGGTGCGTCCAACTTTCAAGGCGCCGTCATCCCGCAGAAAGCGGCGGATCTCCCCGGCGATCTTGGGGACGGCATAGGTGGAAAAGCAGGTGCCGTAGGAGAAGTCAAAGCCCCGCACCGCCTTGAGAAAGCCCAGACAGCCCAGCTGATACAGGTCCTCCGGGTCCACGCCCCGGCCGCAGTACCGCCGGACGATGCTCCAGATCAGGCCGCTGTTCTCCTGCACCGCCTGGGTACAGGCGTCATTGTCCCCGGACTGGGCGGCCCGCAGCAGCTCCCCGTTCATTTCTGCGCCGCGAGCCGGGTGGCGATCTTCCGGCGCATCATCACAGTGGTGCCCTTCCCCGGCGTGGAGCGGACGGTCAGCTTGTCCATAAAGCTCTCCATGATGGTAAAGCCCATGCCGCTGCGCTCCTCTCCGCCGGTGGTGTACATGGGCTGACGGGCCTTGTCGATGTCCGGGATGCCCTTCCCGTGGTCCTTCACCGTGATCTCCAGCACGTTTCCCTGGCAGATGCGGGCCTTCAGCACCACCTTGCCCACAGTTGTGGGATAGGCGTGGACGATGGCGTTGGTCACCGCCTCGCTGACGGCGGTCTTGATGTCCTCCAGCTCGTTGAGCGTCGGGTCCATCTGGGCCGCGAAACAGGCCACCACCGCTCTCGCAAAGCCCTCGTTGGCGCTGCGGCTGGGGAATTCCACCGTTATGTAGTTACTTGCCTTCGTTTTCATGACTTGTCCCTCCTGCCTGTATCGTCACCAGCCGGCCGATGCCGGCGGCGTCCAAGACCCGTTTCGCCTGACGGGGCACGTTGCAGACCAGTACGCTGCCCCCCAGATTCTGCATCCGTCGCTGGGCCCGCAGCAGCACGGCAATGCCGGAGCTGTCCATAAAGGTCACGCCGGCAAAGTCCAGCACCAGCTTCCGGGGCAGCGCCACGTCGATGGCCTGCTCCACCTCCCGCGCGGCGTCTCTGGCGCCGTGATGATCCAGTTCGCCGGAAAATTCCAGCAGCAGATTCCGGTCCGCGCTTCTCGCGTTGATCTCCATATTCTTTCACCTCGTTGTCAACAGTCAGCGGCATGGAAAACCGCAGATATTCGCCTGTGAACTCGCCTTACGGTGATGATATCATGCCGGACGCCTGCTTTCTGTCGAATCGTTTGGCACCGGACGGAAAATTTTCGTTTTCTTGTCAGGTACGCTTTCTGTAAAGTATGTTTCCTTTATAGTTATTTCTGTTCTACGTTTTCTCCCCAATCACACATCCGACCGCCAGGGAATAGAATACCGTATCCTCTTTGACAAGGAGGCGATTTGATGGAATCCACTATGTCCGCCGTCATGCGGGCCAGGGTGTTGGAGATCCGTGAGGGCGATCTGCTGGTCCGGGACTGCCGCACGGGGCAGGAGGTCCTGGTACACACGGATTGTGCCGGGGATTTCTGCGCCGGGGACTGCGTCTGCATCCACTTCAGCGGCATCATGACCATGAGCCTTCCCCCGCAGATCAGCGCGGACAGTATCCGCTGTCTCAGCCATCGCTGAACTGCTCTGCATAGAAAAAAACCGTCTGCGGAATTGCTTCCGCAGACGGTTTTTCTGCCATTGGTCTCAATGTCCCCTGTGTTTTTCCCTTCGCTTTTCCTATCGGAGATCGAACCGACGTTTCTCCTCCGCCTCCCGCTGCCGGCGGGTGCGGACCTCCCGCTCCTGCCGGTTCTGCTCCCGCTGGAGCTGGAGCGCCTGTTGGGCGCGGGTCCCGATGCCGGCGGCACTCTCCAGCGCCTTCCGCGCCTCCCGCAGGGCCCGCTTCGGATTGATGCTCCGTTCCGGCATCTCCGGCTGCCGGATCGCCGGACTGAAGACCAGGCGGCTGTAATTCCGCAGCAGGAAGTCGTAGACTTCCGCGTCCCGGGGCTCCGCGCCGAAGCTGACTTTACAGGCCTCGTACCGCCCCTCCCCGCTGCGCTCCAGAATGCCGATCCAGAAAGGCTGCTCAAACAGGACGGTCAGGTACAGTGTGTTTCCACCCATGGCAAATTCCTCCTTAAAATAGCTTCCGCAAAGAATGGACAACCAAGGAGGCAGGTTACTGACGGCCAAAGCCGCGCCCGGACTACCAACCGGGCCGTGTTTTGATCTTTGCAGCTCCATTGTAGCATCCGGCCATGCAGCGGTCAAGGCGGCCGTAGGTCCGCCGGAGGACCGGAAAAGTCCGGGGCGATGGCGCCCCGGACTTCATATGTCTGTTTTCCCGATTTCATCGAACTGCATGGGCGTATAGCGGATGCCGTCCCGCACCTGCTCCGTGTCTGTTGCCTGGAAGCCCAGATGACGGTATATCTCCACCGCGTAGGGCGAGGAATTCACCGTCAGGGGCGCTCCGCCGGTGTCTCCCAGCAGGGCCTGAAACAGCGCCCGCCCCACGCCCCGGCGGTGCCAGGCCGCATCCACGAAAAACAGGGAGATGTGCCGCTCTCCCGTCCGGAGGGCCAGGACGCCCACCATCGTCTCCCCTTTCAGGGCACCGTACACGGTCAGATGCTTCGCCGTGGACGGGTCCTGTACGTAGGCCCGGAAGGTCTCCACCCCCTCGGGGGCGTACTCCGGTGCCTCAAATATCTGAAAGACCCGCCAGGCCAGCTCCAGGGCCGCCGGTTTCTCCGCTTCGGTCAGTTTTCGGATCTCCATCTGTACTCTCCTTTTTGCAAACAGCGCCCCCGAAGATACGGGGACGCTGTTCCTTTCAGCCTTTGTTCTGTTTTGTTCGCTTACGCCTGCATGGCCTTGGCGGACTCCTCCAGCTTGGCGATGAGCTCGCGGTACTTGGCCGCCTTCTCCCGCTCGGCATTCACCACGGCCTCCGGGGCGTTGGCTACGAACTTCTCATTGGCCAGCTTCTTCTCCGTGATGCGCAGGCCGTTCTCCGCCTTCTCCTTCTCCTTGGCGATGCGCTCCAGCTCCGCCTTGAAGTCCACCAGCTCGCTGAGGGGGATATAGGCGTTGGCCTTCCGGGTGACAATGCTCACCAGACCGTTGAGATCTGCAGGGGCCTCGCCGGTGACTTCCACCTTGTCGGCGTAGGCCAGCCGCTGGATGAAGTGGCTGCCCTGCTCGTAGATGGCAGGCTCCGCCGTCACCAGGATGATCTCCGCCTTCTTGGAGGGCGGCACGTTCATCTCCGCCCGACGGGCGCGGATAGCCTTGATGGTGTCCATGACGGCCTCCATGGCCTCTGCTTCAGCGGCGAAGTCCAGCGCCGGATCGTACTCCGGCCACTGGGAGGTCATCAGGTACTGGCTGGTCTCGCCTGCCGTCTTGGGCAGGGCCTGCCAGATCTCCTCGGTGATGAAGGGCATGAAGGGATGCAGCAGCTTCAGCAGGGCCACCAGCACGTAGCACAGCACGTTCTGGGCCACCAGCTTGGCCTCCTCGTCTGCGCCGTTGAGGCGGGACTTGGTCAGCTCGATATACCAGTCGCAGTAGGTGTCCCACAGGAAGTCGTAGACCTTGGCGGAGGCCACGCCGATCTCGTAGGCGTCCAGATTCTCGGTGACTTCCTTCACCAGCGTGTTCAGCTCGCTGAGGACCCACTTGTCCTCCAGCTCCAGCTTGTCCGCCGCGGGCAGCTGGTACTGGTCGATGGTCAGATTCATCTGCACGAAGCGAGAGGCGTTCCAGATCTTGTTGGCGAAGTTCCGCATGGCCTCGCACTTCTCGGTGTAGAACCGGGTGTCGTTGCCGGGGGAGTTGCCGGTGATCAGGTTGAAGCGCAGGGCGTCGGCGCCGTACTTCTCCGCCATCTCCAGGGGGTCGATGCCGTTGCCCAGGGACTTGGACATCTTGCGGCCCTTGTCGTCCCGGACCAGACCGTGGATGAGGACGGTGTGGAATGGAATCTTCTTCATCTGCTCGCAGCCGGAGAAGATCATCCGGGCCACCCAGAAGAAGATGATGTCGTAGCCGGTCACCATGACGGACGTGGGATAGTAGAAGTCCAGGTCCTCGGTCTTTTCGGGCCAGCCCAGGGTGGAGAAGGGCCATAGGGCGGAGGAGAACCAGGTGTCCAACACGTCGGGGTCACGGGTCAGATGGGTGGAGCCGCACTTCTCGCACTTCGTCGGATCCTCCCGGCTGACGTTGATGTGGCCGCAGTCGTCGCAGTACCAGGCGGGGATCTGATGGCCCCACCACAGCTGGCGGGAGATGCACCAGTCATGGACGTTCTCCATCCAGTTGATATAGGT
>JALFSO010000032.1 GCA_022778785.1 Dysosmobacter sp.
GCACCAAACTTTCTGTATCCACGATTTCTACGATTCCACGATCCAGCTTCCCTCGTTCAAGCATCTTTCATCACCCATGCTTATTTTACCATATAAATGCGAAAAAGCCCAGCTATGCTGGACTTTTTCGACAGCCTGAAGAGCGCAGGCTTCACAGTGAAGCCTGCGCTCTTTTTCATCACGCCGTTATAGATGGGAGAGAGTGGAGAAAGTGTCAATGTTTCTTTTGACAGCAAACTCCTCCGGTCAAAGAACCCTGGCACCTTTGTGCAGAGAAATATCCTTTTCCATAAAATCGATCAGTTTCTGACGCACGGGACTTACTTTCCGTTTCGGATAGGACAAATAGACATTTCGGGTCGCCAGTGGGTCACCCAGACGGTAGAACACTACGCTATCGTTAGAAATGACATACTCCGGAATAAAAGAGCGTATGAATGCGATTCCCCTTCCCTCACAGACCAGATAATAAGCCGTCATCATCTGCGTCACATACATGGAGACGTTGGGATGAAAGCCGGCATTCCGGCATATCTCGATGCTCCGCTGATAGCTGTCATTTCCCTCTTTCAATAGAATAAACGGTTCCTCACAAAAGATTTTCAGCGGCACCGACGGTTTGCTGAGATCAGAAGTATGACGATGCAGAAACTGATCGAAGGTATAGCGGTATTCCGTCAGTTGCTGATTGATCCGATAGTGGGCAGGAACAGCCAGCACCAGTTCCTCGCGTGTCCAGGGGATGGTATGGAGCTTTTCACTGTTGGGGTGCTCTGCCTCCAGCAGCAGATCCAATTTCCCCTCCAGCAGTTTTTCCGACAGGTTCTGGCTGTTGCCTTCCGAAAAAGTGAGTGTGATCTGAGGGTACTGAGCACGAAAGTCCGCCAGAAGGGTGGGCAACACATAGGTACAGAAAAACATGGAGCTGCCGATATGCAGTTCCATATCTTCCTTATTCCGCAGTTCTTCGAAATACTGCTGCATTTCCCGCTCAATGGCCATGATCTGCTCCACCCGGTCGATATAGTACCGTCCGGCTTCGGTAAGGGAGATCGGATTTGTGCTGCGGTCAAACAGGAGCGTGTTCAGTTCCTGCTCCACCTTTTTCACCGTGGTGCTCAGCCAAGGCTGGGAGACAAACATCTTTTGCGCCGCTTTGGAAAAGCTCTTCTCTTTATAGACCGCATAGATATATTCCTTATAGTCCGTCATACCGTCATCCCATCCTCCTATACGAAAATAAATATACCATTAATTATTTGCGTATTTTACTTTTCCTACATTATCTTGTTAAAATTATAGCAGAAAGTCAAGCAGAGAACAAGGGCCCGTTTCTTTGTCTGAACAATACTAAAAACTGAAGGAGGAATCCGGCGTATGGCAGCGAAAATCGCGTCCCGGATGGATCGGATGGCGCCTTCCGGGATTCGCAAGGTCAACGAAAAGGCACTGGCCATGGAGCGTGAGGGCAAGAAGGTCATCCACTTCGAGATTGGCCGCCCCGATTTCGACACCCCGGAGTACATCAAGAAAGCGGCGGCTCAGGCCCTGGCCGAGGGTAAGGTCCACTACACATCCAACTTCGGCCTGATGGAGCTGCGTCAGGCCATCGCAGACAAGCTGGTCAGGGAGAACAACATCCCCTACAAAGCCACCGAGGTACTGGTCACTGTGGGCCTGTCCGAGGCGGTGTTCGCCGTGCTGGCCTCTATTCTTGAGGAGGGCGACGAACTGCTGGTGCCCGATCCCGTGTGGCTGAACTATATCAACGTCCCCAATCTGCTGGGCGCCAAGGCCGTGACGTACAGCCTGAAGGAAGAGACCGGCTTCCAGCTGGATCTGGACGAGATCCGCGCCAAGATCACTCCCAGGACCCGGGCCGTGGTCATCGTCACTCCCAATAACCCCACCGGCGGCGTGCTGTCTGAGGAGGTGCTGAAGGAACTGGCGGAGATCGTCATCTCCAATGACCTGATGGTCATCTCCGACGAAATTTACGAACGGTTGATCTATGACGGCGCCAAGCACATCAGCATTGCCTCCCTGCCCGGCATGAAGGAGCGTACCTTCACCATGAACGGCATGTCCAAGGCCTACGCCATGGACGGCTGGCGCCTGGGCTACGTGGCCGCCCCCGAGGAGTACATCATGGCCATGAACAAATTCCACCAGCACAACACCACCTGCGCTCCCAACTTCGTTCAGGTGGCCGCCATCGCGGCCCTGACTCAGGAGGGTGACGAGGTGGCCGATATGGTCCGGGAATATCAGCGCCGCCGGGATTACGCCGTGAAGGCCATCAACGAAATCGACGGCATCAGTTGCCAGTGCCCCAAGGGCGCCTTCTACATCTTCATCAACTGCAAGTCCCTGGGCATGAAGTCCGCCGACCTGTCCGCATATCTGCTGGAGAACGCCGGTATCGCCCTGGTCCCCGGCGACGTTTTCGGCCCCGGCGGCGAGGGCTACCTGCGGATGTCCTTCGCCAACAGCTACGAAAACGTGGTGGAGGGCTGTGAACGTATGCGCAAGGCCGTGCAGGCGCTGCAGAATAAGTGAGGAGTGCATATGTATAAGATTCTGATTGCTGGCCCGGACGGCTGCTACCCCGGCGTAGATATTGATTTGAATGTCGAAACCACCGCGTATTTTGAATCGGAGCAGGTCGAATGCTTCAGTTCTATGAATCCGGATGACATTGAGAAGTGCGACGGCGTGATCGTCCCTGGCGGTCTTCCGGATGTAAGTCCCGCATATTGGGATGAAGAAAACACTGGTTGTCATGTTGTGGACGAAGAGATGGATCGGCAGCAGATGGCAATGATTAAGCGCGCGGTGGAGCTACGCAAGCCAATGCTTGGTATCTGCCGCGGGCTGCAGCTGGTGGTCGTCTATTTTGGCGGAACTCTGATTCAGGATATCACCTATGAGAAAGAGCATTGCTATGAAGTCGGAAACCCAAGATTTCACATGATCCGTAATGTGCCCGGCACCTTTATGAATCAGCTCTACGGCGATAAGATGAAAAGCAACAGCGGTCATCATCAGGCAATTAAAAAGCTGCCAAGCGGTTTCCGCGTTTCACAGCTGTGGTGCGCAGACGAGAAACAGTATGACGCCTGCATTGCGCTTGCCGAAGCCGGCGAGCTGCATGAGGGTACAGAGGAGTGCATCATTGAGGCCATCTACCATGAGGAATATCCCTTCATCGGATTGCAGTGGCATCCCGAATTAAAGGGTGAGCTTTGGTGCAAACACCTTGATCTGAGCAAAATCCCTGCGTATTTCTGCAAAATGATGGAGGAAACCCGGCAGAAGGACTAAATCAATGTCCACGCGAAATATAGCACAACACAGGTTAAGAGAAGGTTTTCCAACAATATAAAAATAGAGGAGTAGATACCTATGTTGATGACGATTTACAACGCAATCATGGCATTCACCGGTTGGATGTGGGGACTTCCGATGTTGGTCGTTCTGATCGGCGGTGGTCTTTGGATCACGGTTTCCTGCGACTTTGTACAGGTCAAGCATCTGGGACAGGCCCTCAAGCATGCGGTGGGCAACGCGCTTCACGGAGATAAGGGCGAAGGAAAGATCACCGGGTACCAGGCCATGACCGCCTGCCTCGCCAACACCATTGGCACCGGCAACATTGTGGGTGTCGGCAGTGCCATTGCGCTGGGAGGCCCTGGCGCAGTATTCTGGATGTGGGTGATCGGTTTCATTGCAATGGCTCTTAAGTACAGCGAGGCTGTCATGGGCGTCCATACGCGCACAAAAGACGAAAACGGCAAATGGAAGGGCGGTGCGTCCCGCTACCTGAGCTCAGTCTGGAAGCCTCTCGGTTTGATTTGGGGTATTGCTGCCCTTTATGGCATGGCTATCGGCTGCGGTGCCCATACAGGCAGCGTCGGAACTGCTGCTGCTCAGTTTGGAATTCCCACCACCGTCACGACCATCATCATTGCTGCCATCGTCGCGGCAATCATTTTCGGCGGTGTGAAGACTCTGGTTAAGATCACTGATAAACTGGTCCCAGTGATGACCCTCATCTATGTAGGCGCAGGCCTGGTGGTCATTCTGCTGAATATCGGCAACCTGATCCCCGCGATTGGCAGCATTTTTGCTGGAGCATTTACCGGCACTGCAGCAACCGGCGGTTTTGTGGGCGCCAGCCTCTCCGCGGCAATCCGCAACGGCGCTTCCCGTGGCGTATACTCCAGCGACGCCGGTAATGGCTCTGCAAGTATCCTGCATGCACAGGCTGACACCAATGAACCGGTGGAGCAGGGCATGATGGGTATTTTTGAAGTCTTTGTGGATACCATTATCGTTTGCAGCTTTACCGCTCTTATTATCCTGACTACGCAGACTTGGACCACCGGTGATGCCGGCTCCGTACTTGCCATCAACGCTTTTAGCCAGACGCTGGGAAGCGTCGGAAAAATCATTTCCTCCTGCGGTCTCCTTCTGTTTGCTCTTTCCTCGATTCTTTCCATGACCAGTTCTGTGGGCTTGCTGGCAAAGGAGATGTTCAATAAATACGTGGGCTATGCTGCTTCTGCCGCCGTTTTCCTGGCCGTTCTGGCAGGCGGAACTGTCGGCGTGGACGCCTTCCTTTCCTGGGTTGATTTTGCCAATATGATCATGATCGTCCTGAACGTGGGCGGCATGCTGTTCCTGACCAAGGAACTGAGGAAGCTGACCCGCGGCTACTTCAGCAAAGCAAAATAAAACGGAGGTAATATTATGCGTCTTGCAACCATCAAGCTGAACGGCGCGGAAGTCGCCGGCATTGTCACTGCCGCAGGCGTCCTGCCTGTGGAGACCCTGAATGCCGTCAGGGGCACCGCATGGAAAAACGACATGATGAGCCTGATTCAGGCCGGCGAGATCCCCCAGATGACCCACTGGTACAACAACGGCGGCAAGGCCGAGGTGGAAGCCATGGCCGGCGCCGTTCCCGCCGCTGAGGTGGAGTACGCCCCGCTGTACCGCAATCCCAAGCGCATCTTCGGCATTGGCCTGAACTACGTCGACCACGCCGGAGACATCGGCTCCGCCGCGCCTCAAGGATTCCCCGGCAGCTTTTTCAAAATGGCGGACACCCTCATCGGCCCCGGCGACACCATCCAGCTGCCCATGCTGAAAGAGGCCCAGAAGACCACCGCCGAGGCGGAACTGGGCGTCATCATGGGCAAGGACTGCCGGGACGTGTCCGAGGAGAACTGGCAGGACGCCATCGTGGGCTACACCACCATTCTGGACATGACGGAGGAGTCCATCCTGAAGGGCAACGACTATGTGAAGGGCAATCCCCGCTACCTGTGCATCGTCAAGAACTTCCCCACCTTCTTCTCCTTCGGCCCCCAGCTGGTGACCCCCGACGAGGTGCCGGACGTGCTGGCCCTGGAGGTCCAGTCCGTACACAACGGCGAGGTCTACGCCAAGAACGTGGTGGCCAATATGACCCACCGCCCCGCACGCCTGGTCTCCCTCCACAGCAGCATTCAGGGCTGGTACGCCGGCGATATTCTGTCCACCGGCACCCCCCGCGCTTTCCACATCCAGGACGGCGACGTGGCCGAGTGCCGCATCTACGGCCCCGACGGCTTCGAGATGGCGCCCCTGGTAAACCCGGTTGTGGACCTGAAAAAGCACCCCGAGCAGGTGTGATCTCCCCGCGCTCTCAGAAAACCATTCAATTCACATTATCAGGAGGTACTCATTATGGATCTCGGTTTGAAGGATAAGGTTGTCATCTGCATGTCCAGCGCTTCCGGCTTCGGCAAGGGCATCGCCACGGAAATGGCCCGGGAGGGCGCCAGGGTGGTCATCTGCACCTCCGAAGCTTTCAAGGCTGAGCTGGATCAGGCTGTTGTCGACATCGAGAAGGAGACCGGCAACCGTCCCTACGCCTACATGTACGACGTGCTGGACAACGACAGCATCACCGCCATGATCAACCAGGTGGCTGCCGACCTGGGCGGCGTGTACGGCCTGGTGAACCACTGCCCCGGCCCCAAGGCCGGCACCTTTGAGGCGCTCACCGAGGCTGACTGGGCCGACGGTTATCAGAAGTGCCTGCACAGCTACACCTATGCCATCCGCGCAGCGCTGCCCTACATGAAGCAGGGCGGCGGCGGCCGGATCGTCAACTCCACCTCCTCCTCCATCAAGCAGGCGCTGGACAACCTGATTCTGTCCAACACCTTCCGCATGGGCGTGGTGGGCATGAGCAAGACCATGGCCCGGGAGTTCGGCCAGTACAACATTCTGGTAAACACCATGGGTCCCGGCCGAATCTACACCGACCGCATCAAGTACCTGAACACCATCCGCGCCGAGAAGGCCGGCATCACCCTGGAAGAGTACAACACCCGGGACGCCGCCAGCTTCCCCCAGAAGCGCTATCAGACTGCCGACGAGTACGCCCGCTCCGTGGTCTTTATGTGCTCTCCCGCCAACAGCGCCATCTCCGGCCAGGTCATCTGCGTCGACGGCGCCATGACCACCGCTTACTGAGCCGTTTCCCCGTCCAGTCCTTTCATGGTCTGGTGAAAAATACAATCTTGGAGTCATACTTCAATACCAATAGCCCATTAAGAAGTATGGAGAATTGCTGTTTTGACAGTTCTCCATAAGTATTTAGACTTGATCAGACTCTGAGGATGACTCAAATAGATGATCGTATTAATAATAACGTCCTCGATTCACTTTGGAATCGAGGACGTTGTTTTGGTTAATCTGTCAGATACAGGAAAATTTTATTTCCTTCAATCTTTGATAGCGGCCTGGGCGGCGGCCAGACGGGCGATGGGCACGCGGAAGGGAGAGCAGGAGACATAGTCCAGGCCCACCCGGTGGCAGAACTCCACGGAGGAGGGATCGCCGCCGTGCTCGCCGCAGATGCCCAGGTGGATGTCGGAGTTGGCGGCGCGGCCCATATCGGCGGCCATCTTCACCAACTTGCCGACGCCCTTCTGGTCCAGCTTGGCGAAGGGATCGTTTTCGTAGATCTTCTTGTCGTAGTAAGCGCCCAGGAACTTGCCAGCGTCATCACGGGAGAAGCCGAAAGTCATCTGGGTCAGGTCGTTGGTGCCGAAGGAGAAGAAGTCGGCTTCCTTGGCGATCTCGTCGGCGGTGAGGGCGGCGCGGGGGATCTCGATCATGGTGCCGACCTTGTACTTCATGTCAGACTTGACGGAGGCAATGATCTCGTCGGCGGTCTTCACCACGACGCTCTTGACATAGGCCAGCTCCTTCACCTCGCCCACCAGGGGGATCATGATCTCGGGGACCATGGTCCACTCGGGATGACGGGCCTGGACGTTCAGCGCGGCCTTAATGACGGCGCGGGTCTGCATGGCAGCAATCTCCGGATAGGTGACAGCCAGGCGGCAGCCGCGGTGACCCATCATGGGGTTGAACTCGTGCAGGCCGGCGATGATGGCCTTGATGTCCTCAACGCTCTTGCCCATGTCCTTGGCCAGCAACGCAATGTCGGCCTCCTCGGTGGGCACAAACTCGTGCAGGGGGGGATCCAGGAAGCGGATGGTAACGGGGCAGCCCTCCATGGCCTCGTAGATGCCCTCGAAGTCGCCCTGCTGCATGGGCTCCAACTTGGCCAGAGCCTTCTCGCGCTGCTCCACGGTGTCGGAGCAGATCATCTCACGGATGGCGGGGATACGGTCAGCGTCGAAGAACATGTGCTCGGTGCGGCACAGGCCGATGCCCTGAGCGCCGAACTTCCTGGCCTGAGCGGCGTCGTGGGGAGTATCGGCGTTGGTGCGGACTTTCAGGCGGCGATACTTGTCGGCCCAGCCCATGACGCGGCCGAACTCGCCGCCGATGGAGGCGTCCACAGTGGGGATGGCGCCGTCATAGATGTTGCCGGTGGAGCCGTCCAGAGACAGCCAGTCGCCCTCGCCGTAGGTCTTGCCGGCCAGCTCGAACTTCTTGTTCTCCTCGTCCATCTTGATGTCGCCGCAGCCGGAGACGCAGCACTTACCCATGCCGCGGGCCACGACGGCAGCGTGGGAGGTCATGCCGCCGCGGACGGTCAGGATGCCCTGAGCGGCCTTCATGCCCTCGATGTCCTCGGGAGAAGTCTCCAGACGGACCAGGACGACCTTCTCACCGCGGGCAGCCCACTCCTTGGCGTCCTCAGCGGAGAAGACGATCTTGCCGGAGGCGGCGCCGGGAGAGGCGGGCAGAGCCTTGCCGATGACGGTGGTCTTCTTCAGGATGTCGGCGTCGAACTGGGGATGCAGCAGCGTGTCCAGAGAGCGGGGCTCGATCATGGCCACGGCCTTCTTCTCGTCGATCATGCCCTCGTCCACCAAGTCGCAGGCGATCTTCAGGGCGGCGGCGGGGGTGCGCTTGCCGTTGCGGGTCTGCAGCATGTACAGCTGGCCGTGCTCCACGGTGAACTCCATGTCCTGCATGTCGCGGTAGTGATCCTCCAGGATCTTGCAGACGTTCTCAAACTGGGCGAACGCCTCGGGGAACTTCTCAGCCATCTGGGCAATGGGCATGGGAGTACGAACGCCGGCCACGACGTCCTCGCCCTGGGCGTTGGTCAGGAACTCGCCCATCAGCTTCTTCTCGCCGGTGGCGGGGTTGCGGGTGAACGCCACGCCGGTGCCGCAGTCGTCGCCCATGTTGCCGAAGGCCATGGACTGCACGTTGACAGCGGTGCCCCAGGAATAGGGGATGTCGTTGTCGCGGCGATACACGTTGGCGCGGGGGTTGTCCCAGGAACGGAACACAGCCTTGATGGCGCCCATCAGCTGCTCCTTGGGATCAGAGGGGAAGTCCTCGCCGATCTTGGCCTTGTACTCGGCCTTGAACTGGCCGGCCAGCTCCTTCAGATCCTCGGCGGTCAGCTCCACGTCCTGGGTGACGCCGCGCTCTTCCTTCATCTTGTCGATGAGCTGCTCGAAATACTTCTTGCCGACTTCCATGACCACGTCGGAATACATCTGGATGAAGCGGCGATAGCAGTCCCACGCCCAGCGGGGGTTGTTGGACTTCTTGGCCAGCACATCCACCACGGTCTCATTGAGGCCCAGGTTCAGGATGGTGTCCATCATGCCGGGCATGGAGGCCCGGGCACCGGAGCGGACGGAGACCAGCAGGGGATTCTCCATATCGCCGAACTTCTTGCCGGTGATCTGCTCCATCTTCTCGATGTACTCCATGATCTCGGCCATGATCTCGTCGTTGATCTGACGGCCGTCCTCATAGTACTGGGTGCAGGCTTCGGTGGTAATGGTGAAGCCCTGGGGAACGGGCAGGCCGATGTTGGTCATCTCGGCCAGGTTCGCGCCCTTGCCGCCCAGCAGTTCGCGCATGTTCGCGTTGCCCTCGGTGAACAGGTAACAATACTTTTTGCTCATACTACGCATACTCCTCCGTTTTTCTGTCCTTGCCAAATTCGCGGAAAATGTTTGCCACTCAGGGAATGCAGAAATTAGCATATAAATTATAATTTGTAAGGTCGGAAAAAACAATGTTTTTTTCTGATGAGAACGAGAAATCCGGGATGAAAAATTTCAGAGTGAATTGTGCAAAACCCACAGGCAATCGTTTCAATTTCAAAGGAAGATGTCTCCGGTCCTGCGGAATTTTTTCCGGATCCGGCTTCCGATTTTTCCGGAATCGTGGTATGATGAAAAGAAATGACTACCTGAGCAGCCGCGTCCTGACGCCATCCGGGATGCGGCGGAAGAACAGGAAGGAAGTGAGCGCCTTGGCAGAACTGGAACTGCCTGGAAATGAGGCCGTGGCCGCGCGGCTGCGGGAGGCGGCGGAGCGCGGGACTCTGGCCCATGCTTTGCTGTTCACCGGCAGCGGCGACCGCATGGCTGCCGCCCTGTTTGCCGCGGCGGCTTTTCAGTGTACCGGGAAACACACCCGGCCCTGCGGCGCCTGTGCAGGCTGCCGGAAGGTCCGGGAGGGCATCCATCCCGACGTCACCGTGGTGCAGGACACGGAGCACAAGAACATCGCCGTGGATGTCATCCGTCAGGTGCGGGCGGACGCCTATATCCGGCCCAATGAGGGCGGGAGGAAGGTCTATCTCTTTCCGGACTGCGCCATCCTGACGGAGACGGATCAGAACGTGCTGCTGAAAGTGGTGGAGGAGGGCCCGCCCTACGCGGCGTTCCTGTTCTGCGCGGAAAATCCGGCGGCGGTTCTGCCCACCCTCCGGTCCCGGTGCGTGGAACTGAAGCTCCGGCCCGCCGGCGAGGCGGAACGGACGCTCTCCGAGGACGCCCAGGCCCTGTGCCGGGCCATCGGCGGCAAAAAGCGGGGCAGCGTTGCGGAGGTGCTGGTGCGGCTGGAGAAGAGCAAATGCACCCGGGAGGGCCTTCAGACACTTCTGGAGGAGACCTACGGGGCCTTCGCGGCGGCGCTTCTGGCGCAATATGGTCGCCCGGAGACCGGAAACATGGGAAAAACCGCCGCTTCCCTCGCAAAAAACTTGACAAGAGCACAAATCATGGGCACAATAGAAATATTGCAGAACTACCGGCAGCAATGCCAGTACAACGTCAGTGCCGGTCAGACGCTGGGCGCCCTGACCGTGGAATTGGAGGGTATCCTTTGACAGAAGTCATCAGCGTCCGCTTTCGGGGCGGATGCAAGAATTATTATTTTGACCCCAAGGGCATCCAGGCGCGGATGGGCGACGAGGTGATCGTGGAAACCGCCCAGGGCATGGAGTTCGCCACGGTGACCCAGGGGAACCACGATGTGGAGGACAGCGCCATCGTCAAGCCGCTGTCCCCGGTGATCCGCATGGCCACGGAGAACGACCGCCGCACCGTGGAGTACAACCGGAAGCGGGAGCGGGAGGCCTTCGACATCTGTGAGAAGAAGATCGCGGACCACGGCCTGGAGATGAAGCTGGTGAACGTCAGCTGCTCCTTCGACGGCAGCAAAATCATCTTCTTTTTCACCGCCGACGGCCGGGTGGACTTCCGGGAGCTGGTGCGGGATCTGGCCAGCGTGTTCCGGGCCCGCATCGAGCTGCGGCAGATCGGCGTCCGGGACGAGGCCAAGATGATCGGCGGTCTGGGCATCTGCGGGCGGCCCTTCTGTTGCTCCCAGTTCCTGGACGGCTTCATGCCCGTGTCTATCAAGATGGCCAAGACCCAGAACCTGAGCCTGAACCCCGCCAAGATCTCCGGCATCTGCGGGCGGCTCATGTGCTGCCTGAAATATGAGCAGAACGCCTACGAGGACGCCGCCAAGCGGATGCCGAAGAACGAGTCCTTCGTGCAGACGCCGGACGGCCCCGGAAACGTCAAGAGCGTGGATCTGCTGCGGGAGCAGGTGAAGGTTGCGCTGGACTCTGCCGCGCCCTCTGATCCCCTGAAGTGCTATCACAACTGCGAGATCTGCGTTCTGAGGAACGGCAAGGGCAGTCGGGACGGTATCGCCATTCCGGAGCGTCCGGAGCGGTATGTGGAGCCCGCGGAGGAGGACGAGGAGCCGGCGCTGTCCCCCGCCATGTCCACGCCGTTCTATATGAGCCGCCTGGAGAGCCAGGCCATGGCCGCCGAGGAGGCCCCCGTCCGGGAGAAGATCGGCGGACCGGACAGCGGCGGCGACAAGCGCCGGCGCCGTCATCGGGGCCGGGGCCATCGGGGCGGCGCAAAGCCCGCGGAAGGCGGCGAGACCGCTTCCCAGGCTCAGCCGTCCAGGCAGGAGAATCGTCCCGAGGGGAAGCCCCGTCAGGAGAGCCGCTCCGAAGGAAAGCCCCGTCAGGGCGGACAGGCCCGCCAGCAGTCGAAAAAGCAGGAGGAGCGGCCCCAGAATCCGAAGCCGCCGAAGGCCGCAGCAGCGGGACAGCAGCCCTCCGGAGAACAGAAGCCCAAGCGTCATCGTCCCCATCACCGGGGAAACCGCCGGAAGAGCGGCGGAGAGGGCGGAACACCCGCGCCCTCCCAGGGCGAGTGATCTGATAAAACCGATATCCACAGAAAAGGCGTCCCGCCGTCCGTGACCCGGGCGGCGGGATTTTTGAAAGCAGCTCCATCTGCCACATCTCAAAGGAGGACCGATCCATGGGAAAATTCGACGGCGTGCTTATCGCCACTGATTTCGACAACACCCTGATCTTCACGGAGGACTGTCTCCGCCGCGGCCTGCCCATCCCCCCGCTGTCGGAGAAGAACCGGCAGGCCATCGAAGCCTTCACCGCCCAAGGGGGACGCTTCGCCATCTCCACAGGACGGGCGCTGGCGGCCTTCTCCCCCATCGCGCCCATGCTGCCCATCAGCGCTCCCTGCGTGGTGTGCAACGGCGCCGCCATCTATGATTGGAACAGCCAGAAATATCTGGAGTTCTCCCTGTTGGATGAGACGGCCAAGGAGCGGGCCCAGGTGGTGCTGGACACCTTCCCCGCCGTGGCGCTGGAGGCCTATCACATCGACAATGTGGTCCACACCGTCCACCCCAACGCCTACAGCCGGAAACACGAGCATCTGACGAAGGTGGGCGCTGACGAGCGCGCCTGCATGGCGGACGTCCCCCTGCCTCTGGGTAAGCTGCTCTTTGAAGAGAAGCGGTCCGTTCTGGAGGACGTGGTGCGGTTCATGGAGGAAAAGGGCTGGGCCGGCGACTATGAACTGACCTTCTCCTCCGACGTCCTGCTGGAGATGACCCGGAAGGGCGCCAACAAGGGCGGCATGGTCCTGCGGCTGGCGGAACTGCTGGGCGTGGACCGGAAGGACCTCTACTGCGTGGGCGATGAGTCCAACGACATCACCATGCTGACGGTGGCTGCCCAGGGCTTCGCTCCAGCCAACTGTTCCGAGGCCGTCCGCGCCAGCGGCGCCACCATCGTCTCCGACGCCCGTCACAGCGCACTGGCAGACGTCATCGCCATCCTGGACAGGAAATACTGATCTCCCTTCGCACCGATACTTCCGCGCCCGGGGATCTGCCCGGGCGCGGATTTTTTATTTTTTTCAAATTCCCTATTGACAAATCCCTATCTTGTGTTATTGTATTAATTGCTTGATACAGTTGATTCTTACGAGGAGGTGTTCGGATGCTTTGGCAGTTCAACAGCGGCTCGCCCATCTATTCCCAGCTGATCCATCAGATCAAGCAGGGCATCGTCTCCGGCATTTTCCCGCCGGGAGAGCGGCTGCCCTCGGTGCGGGATCTGGCTACGGAGGCCGGTGTGAATCCCAATACCATGCAGCGGGCGCTGGCGGAGCTGGAGCGGGACGGTCTGGTGTACAGTCAGCGGACCGCGGGACGATTTGTAACGGAGGACAAAGACATGATCGAAGCGGCAAAGCGAGGTCTGGCGGAGGCGCAGATCCATGCGTTCCTCACGGCCATGACCCATCTGGGCTATGAAAAAGAGGAGATCCTGACCCTGGTGCGTCAGGAATCAGAGAGGGAGGCAACGGAACATGGCGGTTCTGGAATGTAACGCGCTGACCAAGCGCTACGGCAAAACCCCGGCGCTGGAGGATGTCACATTCGCCATCGAGCCGGGACGCATCGTGGGCCTGCTGGGCCCCAACGGCAGCGGCAAGACAACGCTCATCAAGCTGGCCAACGGCCTGCTGACCCCCACGGCGGGCGACATCCGCATCTGCGGCACGGCCCCCGGACGGGCCACCCGCAGTGTGGTGAGCTATCTGCCGGAGCGGACGTGCATCCCCCTGTGGATGACCACCCGGCAGCTGATGGATTTCTATCAGGACTTTTACAGGGACTTCCGCCGGGACGCGGCGGAGGAGATGCTCCGGCATCTGAACATCCGGGAGAACCAGCACATCAAGCAGATGTCCAAGGGCCCCCGGGAGAAGGTACAGCTCATCATGGTGATGAGCCGGGCCGCCAGCCTGTATCTGCTGGATGAGCCCATCGGCGGTGTGGACCCCGCCACCCGGGACTATATCCTCTCCACCATCATCAGCAACTACAATCCCGAGGCGGCGGTGGTGATCTCCACCCACCTCATCGCTGACGTGGAGCGGGTGCTGGATGAGGTCATCTTCATCAACCAGGGACGTCTGGTGCTGCAGGCCAGTGTGGATGAGATCCGGGAGGAAAAGGGCATGAGTGTGGACGAACTGTTCCGGGAGGTGTTCAAATGCTGAGAAAATTGCTGAAGCATGAGTTCCGCGCCACGGGACGGATCATGCTGCCGCTGTATCTGGTGCTGCTGGCCACCTCCGTGGGCGCCAATCTCTCCACCCGGGGCCTGCTGGAGACCGACAACCGTCTGCTGGATATCCTGGGCGGCCTGCTGATCATAGCCTTCGTGGTGACCATCATCGGCGTGTGCATCATGAGCCTGGTGGTGATGGTCCAGCGGTTCTACAAGAACCTGCTGCAGGACGAGGGCTACATCATGATGACCCTGCCCTGCTCCATCCACCAGCAGGTGTGGAGCAAGCTCATCGTCTCCGCCGTCTGGTTCGCCCTGTCCTTTGCGATGGTCTGTCTGGCCTGCGTCCTTATGGCCTTTGACGTGTCTGCCATTCAGGAGATCCTGGACCTCTGCCGGGAGCTTCTGCACGCCCTCACCGGCAAGTACTCCTTCAACGCCGTGGCCTTCGGCGTGGAGCTGCTGGTGCTGTGCTTCGTGGGCTGCTGCGTTCTGTGTCTGGAGTTCTACGCGGCACTGGCCATCGGTCACAGCCGTCCCTCCCACAAGATGGCCTGGTCCGTGCTGTTCTTCTTCGTATTGCAGTTCGCCATGCAGATGATCAGTTCCGCGCTGATCATCGGGCTGGACGAATCGGCCTTCTACTACTTCCTGATGGATCTGACAGACGTTCACCTCAGCGGAACAGCGGCCATCCACGCCAGTCTGTGGTTCCTCTCCGCCTGCGCGGCAATTTATGGCGCTGTTTTCTATTTCTTAACAACTTATTTCTTGAAACGGCACCTCAACCTGGAGTAAACTATATTTCACAGCTCCGTCACGGTCTCCGGGACTGCCGGAGACCGTGACTTTCGTTTTGGAGGACCGCATGGGCTTTTTGGACACGATACTTAAAAAACTGCTGCTCACCGCCGGATGGGCCATGATACCGGTACTGGAGCTCCGGGGGGCCATCCCCATTGGCGTGGCCCAGGGCCTGGAGCCCTGGACGGCCTGTACCGCCGCGGTGGTAGGCAATATGCTGCCCATCCCCTTTCTGATCCTGCTGACCCGCCGGGTATTCGACTGGCTCCGGGCCACGCCCCTGCTGGGGCCCAGGATCGTGCAGCTGGAGCATCGGGCCCATCTGAAGGGCCGTCTGGTGCGGAAGTACCGCCTGCTGGGACTGGTGGTGCTGGTGGCCATTCCCCTGCCTGGCACCGGTGCCTGGACTGGGGCCCTGGTGGCCTCCGTACTGGACATCCGGCTCCGGGAGGCCCTGCCCGCCATCTTTCTGGGGGTCATCATCGCCGGCGGCATCATCACCGCCGTTACCATCGGCGTGGTGCGGCTGTTCTGAGGTGCGGATGACCGGATCTCTCATGAGAAAAGAGCCATGGAGACAGGCTTTCACCGTCTCTATGGCTCTCTTTTTCCATCTTGCGTTTATCCGGCGGTATACACCTTTTTCCCCGCACTCCACACCGCCCGGATGGCTCCCGGCTGGCGGAGATACACGCACCGCTCGAACCGCTCCCGCACTGTCAGAGGATGGGGCTGGAGCAGCTGCCCGTCATCCAGCACCAGGGCGTGGAGGGGGTTGCCCGCCGCGAAGCCCGGCGCGTCTCCGAAAAAGGCCGCACCGGCGGAGGTGCCCAGATACCAGCCCTCCGCCACGGTGAGGAAGTCGGTCTGCCAGCCGTCCATGATGCGGCGGTCCTTGGAGGCCCGGATGGCGTCCGCCACAGCGTCAAACATGCTGATGGAGGACCCGCCGGCCACGTCGCTGCCCAGCGCCACCTTGACGCCCTCGTCCAGCATCACCCGCACCGGCGCCACGCCGGAACAGATGCTGTTGTTGGAGTTGGCGCAGTGGACCGCCGTCACGCCCGCATCCCGCATGGCCTGCCGCTCCCGCGCGTCGCTGTGGACGCAGTGGGCCATCAGCGTCCGGTCATTCCACAGGCCGAATTTGGCGTAGGTCTCCCAATACCGGGCGCAGTCCGGGTGGAGCCGGCCCACCAGTTCCATCTCCGCGTGGTTCTCCGACAGGTGGGACTGAATGGGCAGGTCCCGCTCCGCCGCCAGCTTCCCCAGGAAGGCCATCAGCTCATCGGTGCAGGAGGGGGTGAACCGGGGCGTCAGCATGGGGCGGATATTCTGAAACCGCCCGCACTCCTCCAGCCACCGCAGGGTCTCCCGCTCCGACTCCTCTGTGGTCTCCCGAAGGCAGGGGGCGTTGTTCCGGTCCATGTTCACCTTGCCCACATAGCCCACAACGCCCGCCTTCTCCAGCTCCTCCATAAGGATCAGCGTGGCCTCCCGGTGGAGGGAGGAGAACATGCACACCCGGGTGGTGCCCCCGGCCACCAGGTCTCGGGCCAGGCGGCTGTAGACCTCCCGGGCAAAGCCGGGATCGGCGTACCGGGCCTCTGTGGGGAAGGCATAGGCGTTCAGCCAGTCCAGCAGGGGCAGATCCATGCCCATGGCCATCATGGCGTACTGGGGGCCGTGGACGTGCAGGTCCGCCAGAGACTGTAGGATCAGGCAGTCTCCCCAGTCCTCCACCGCCGCGTTCCGGTATTGGGGCGGCAGCTCCGGAAACACACCGGTGATAACGCCGTCCTCGGCGACGAGATAGCCCTGTTCCGTGATGTCCAGTTCCCCCAGAGCGGGGGCGGACACGATATTGCCTTTTAAAATGGTGATCATCGCAAATACACCTCACACGTTTCTCATAAAAACAAAACGAGCGCCCGGACCGGCGCTTCCTCCGGCCGAACACTCATAGCGGGACCTCCGGCGGCCCCGTAGAAACTTCCGCGCCATGACAGCGGAACTATATGAGCTTTGCTGTTTTCGTATTCATCATAGCACCCTCCGCCGGAAAAAGCAACCCCGTCCCGCCTGCCGCCCTCATAGACAAACGGCGGGATCTGTGATACAATATCGCAGTCGGAGCCGCAAACGCGGCACTGTGCGCCCCATTTTGATCCTGAACGGTCCCCCGTCTCTCCGGAGACACCGGACCGTGCTGTTTTGGAGGCTTCATATGAAAAAATACCAAGCCGTATCCCTGACCGCCCTGGCGGGCGGGACCGCCGCCTTCGTCCTGCGGCTGGCCCAGAACCGCACCGGCTTCGAGGCCGATACCGGCCTGCCTGCGGCGGGAAATCCCTTCGCCCTTTTGCTGCCCGTCCTTCTGGCGGCGCTGGCGCTGGTAATCTTTCTGCTGACCCGGCGGCTGCCGGGTGAAAAGGAGGATACGCCCCTGACGTTCACCGGCTATTTCTCCGTCCGGAACACCGGCGTCCTGACCCTGATGGTGACGGGCGTCTTCCTTTGGGGAGCGTCCGGCATCGCGGACATCGTGCTGGCCCGGTTCCGGCCCAGCGTCAGCGCGGACAGCATCCTGTTCGCCATCACGCCCCGGCTGTATATCCTGCTGGGCATCCTCACCGTGCTGTCCGCTGGAGCGCTGTATGTGCTGCTGGACACCTGCCGCCGGGGCGGAAAGCGGGAGAACCGGGACTCCTCCCTCAGCGGGAACCTGCTTCTGGTCCCGGCGGGCTGCCTGCTGGTCCGGCTGGTGCTGGTCTACCGGGAGGACTCCGTGAATCCATCCCTGGCTGCCTATTATGTGGAGATCCTGGCCCTGGCCTTCCTGATCCTGGCGCTGTACCGCGCGTCCTCCTTCGGGTTCCACTGCGGCCGGACCCGGCGCCTCTCCCTGTACGCCGCCTGTGCCCTGATCCTGTGCCTGGCCACACTGGCGGATGGACACGACCTGCCCGCCTCCATGCTGTATCTGGGCGGCGCGGTGCTGATGCTGGGCCTTCTTCTGATGCGGGCCAGCGTAGAGGAGACCTCCGCCGGTCCGGAGAACAGTTGAGCCGCCGGACTGTCTTTTATGGAAACAAAATACGGAATAGAGAAAGCGCCAGCCTTCCGGCTGGCGCTTTCTCTATCTGTTTGGAAGATTGGATGAAAAGAAGTTTGTCTCTTGCAATTATTAAGATACCCGAGGTTTGTTAAGGAAGCCAGCCTGGTTTGTTACAAAAGTTTTAAATTCGGACAGTCTATCAAAAATTTTATGTCAACTTTCCTTCCGCAGATTCCGGAAAAACGCCGTCAGCAGCGCCTGGCACTCCTCTGCCAGGATGCCGCCCACCAGAGCAGGACGGTTGGGAAAGTCCTCCATGCAGAGGTTGATGACGCCGCCGCAGGCCCCCATGGCCGGGTCTCTGGCACCATAAAACACCCGGGAGACCCGGGCGTTCAGGATCGCGCCCGTGCACATGGGACAGGGCTCCAGCGTCACGTACAGCGTGCAGCCGTCCAGCCGCCAAGAACCCAGGGCCGCGTTGGCCTGGGCGATAGCCTCCATCTCCGCGTGGGAGGCGGCGGTCTGCTTTTCCTCCCGGCGGTTCCGCCCCTCGCCGACGATCCGTCCCTCCCGGACGATGACGCAGCCCACCGGCACCTCTCCGGCCGCGGCGGCCTCCCGGGCCAGCTCCAGCGCCCGGCGCATATAGGTCTCGTGTTCCATCAGAACCTCCTGGCGCCCGTGGGCGCGATTTTCCGCCGGGACACGCCCCGGCGGGAATATTTTTGGAATATTTGGAAAGACTTCCCGTAGAATCAATCGTAAGGGGGGGACGAAGATGCGCGCCTGGTGCTTCTCGAAAAAGCCGGCTCCCGACCCGGAACTGGAGGACCTGAAGGCGGAACTGGCCGCCGCCCAGGGTGATCTGCAGGCGGCCTATAACCAGTTCGATCTGGCGGTGGAGCCGGAGCTGGTGGAATCCTGCATCTATCAGATCAACGCCATCCAGGCCCGGTGCAACTATCTCATCCGGGTCATCAAGGGCCGGTGTCCGCACTCTCCGGCGGCAGCGGCAGCGGCGGCAAAGACGAAGGAGGACGCCCTATGGACCTGAATCAGAAGATGCTGGCCGCCATTCTGGCGGGCTTTCTCATCATCGCGCTGCTGCGGGTGTTCAGCGCGCCCCTGCGGCTGGCGCTGCGGATACTGGCCAACACACTGCTGGGTTTTCTGGCACTGTGGGCGGTGAATCTCACCGCCGCCGTCACCGGCATCAGCCTGGGGCTGAACATCTGGAACGCCCTGGTCATCGGCGTTCTGGGGCTGCCGGGCTTCGTGCTGCTGCTGTTGGTGCAATGGGTGTTGTAGCTACATAAGCGGAACGCGGGAGGGGTCTCTGCCTCTCCTGCTTTGATTTTAAAAATGGAAAGTAAGATTTCGAGAGATATCAATAGAAAATCGAAGAAAAATTAAGATAACCAGCTGTTAAATGAATTTGCTGTTGACAGCTTTGTGCCCTTGTGCTATAAATATTCATGCTCCGATTTTAACCCGGAGCTCTTGATTTGTAAAGCGAGTCAAATATATATGTACGGAGGAAACACCATGTCCACTTTTATGGCAAACAAGGCCAACATTGAGCGTAAGTGGTACATTCTGGACGCTGCCGGCAAGCCCCTGGGCAAGACGGCTGTCCGGGCCGCCGATCTGCTGCGCGGCAAGCTGAAGCCCACTTACACCCCCCACGCCGACTGCGGCGACAACGTCATCATCATCAACGCCGGCAAGGCTGTCCTCACCGGCAACAAGGGCACTCAGAAGATCTACCGGACTCACTCCGGCTGGGTGGGCGGCCTGAAAGAGACCCCCTATCGCATTCTGATGCAGGAGAAGCCCGAGGTTGCCATGCGGGTGGCCGTCCGCGGCATGATGCCCCGGAACACCGTCAGCAAGGATTCCCTCAAGCGTCTGCACATCTATGCCGGCGCGGACTATGAGCAGCAGGCCCAGAAGCCCGTTGCCCTGGACGTTGAATAAGGAGGAGCGAGAGCATGTATCAGTCTAAGAAACCCTATCTGTATGGTACCGGCCGTCGGAAGTCCTCCGTGGCCCGTGTCCACCTGTTCCCCAACGGCACCGGCTCCATCACCATCAACGGCCGTGACATCGACGACTACTTCGGCCTGGACACCCTGAAGATGGTGGTCCGTCAGCCCCTGGAGTCCACCGGCAACGCCGGCAAAATGGACATCGTTGCCACCGTCACCGGCGGCGGCGTCTCCGGCCAGGCCGGCGCCCTGCGCCACGGCATTGCCCGTGCCCTGCTGCTGGCTTCCGAGGACTATCGTCCCATTCTGAAGAAGGCCGGCTTCCTGACCCGCGATCCTCGTATGAAGGAGCGCAAAAAGTACGGTCTCAAAGCAGCTCGTCGCGCTCCGCAGTTCAGCAAGCGTTAATCGACTGCTCAGACTATATCAAAATGGCTCAAAAACCCCGGAACTACGCGGTTTCCGGGGTTTTTCCTTTTCAAATGGTTTGACGTAATTTGACACAACGAAGCCTCTTTAAACCCGTTTTCTATGGGTTAAATGGTGGACAACCCCCCAAAAAAGAGGGCTTATGGGTTAAAAAATAGGACAACCGAGACGCGATTTTGGGCTGCCAAGGGGATGTTTATTTATACATCTCCAAGATACCTTTTTCGTGAAAACGGTTTGTCTGAATCTGACCTAATTTGAACAAAAGAGAATAAACCTAATCGCCAAGCGCTCAGTATTTTTTACTGGGCGCTTTTTGCGTTTCCGGGGAATTTCATTCCGGGATAAGAAAAGGCCGTCACTTTTCAATTTTTGAAGTGGCGGCTTTTTCTATTTCCAGAAGCCATAGAACAATTCAGAAATGAGGTGAAGTCATTGAACACGCAAATCATCGCCATCGCCAACCAAAAAGGCGGCGTTGGCAAGACAACCACCTGCGCGAACTTGGGGATCGGGCTGGCGCAGGCCGGGAAGAAAGTGCTGCTGATTGACGGGGACCCGCAAGGCAGCCTGACCATCAGCTTGGGCCATCCCCAGCCGGACAAGCTACCCTTTACCCTGTCCGACGCGATGGGCCGTATCCTGATGGACGAGCCGCTGCGCCCCGGCGAGGGTATCCTGCATCACCCGGAAGGCGTTGACCTGATGCCTGCTGACATTCAGCTCTCCGGTATGGAGGTCTCCCTGGTGAACGCCATGAGCCGTGAAACCATCTTGCGGCAATACCTGGACACGCTCAAGGGACAGTATTCCCATATCCTGATTGACTGTCAGCCATCCCTGGGTATGCTTACGGTCAATGCGTTGGCGGCTGCCAACAGGGTCATAATCCCCGTCCAGGCGGAGTATCTGCCCGCCAAGGGCCTGGAACAGCTGCTCCAGACCGTAAATAAGGTGAAGCGGCAAATCAATCCCAAGATCCAGATCGACGGTATCCTGCTGACGATGGTGGACAACCGCACCAACTTTGCCAAGGAGATCGCTGCCCTGCTGCGGGACACCTACGGCAGCAAAATCAAGGTGTTTGGCACCGAGATTCCCCATTCCGTTCGGGCAAAGGAAATCAGCGCCGAGGGCAAAAGCATTTTTGCCCATGACCCTAATGGCAAGGTGGCCGAGGGCTACAAGAATCTGACCAAGGAGGTGATAAAACTTGAAAAGCAGCGCGAAAAAAGTAGAGCTGGCTCCATACGATGATTTGTTTTCCACCGAGGAAAGCCGCCAGGACGCCAAGCTGGAGAAGATACAGGAAATTCCTCTGTCTGAGCTACACCCATTTAAGGGGCACCCCTTCAAAGTCAAGGATGACGAGGCCATGATGGAGACCGCCGACAGTGTTCGGCAGTATGGTATCTTAGTTCCGGCGATTGCCCGCCCGGACCCGGAGGGTGGCTATGAGCTTGTCGCTGGACACAGAAGGCACCGGGCCAGTGAACTGGCAGAGAAAGAGACTATGCCGGTTATTATCCGGGACCTGGACGATGATGCTGCCACTATCATCATGGTGGACAGCAACTTACAACGTGAAAGCCTGCTCCCCAGCGAAAGGGCCTTTGCTTACAAGATGAAGCTGGAGGCTATGAAACACCAAGGCGCACGGGGGGATTTAACTTCGTCCCAACTTGGGACGAAGTTGCGCGCAGATGAATTGTTGGCGCAGCAGGCTGGTTCGAGTAGGAACCAGGTGCAGCGCTATATCCGCCTGACGGAGCTGATTCCCGAACTGCTGGATATGGTCGATGAAAAGAAAATTGCACTCAACCCGGCTTATGAGCTGTCCTTTCTTAAAAAAGAGGAACAGCGAGACTTGCTGGACGCGATGGACAGCGAACAGGCTACCCCCTCTCTCTCCCAGGCCCAGCGGCTCAAGAAATATAGCCAAGAGGGACATCTGACCCTCGATATGATGCGCGTCATCATGGGCGAGGAAAAGAAAAGCGATTTGGACCGGGTGACTTTCACATCCGACACCCTTCGGAAGTATTTTCCCAAGAGCTACACGCCTCAGCGGATGCAGGAAACCATTATCAAATTGCTGGAAGCGTGGCAGAAGAAGCGCCAGAGAGACCAGGAACGATGAAAGGAGCCGCCTATGAGGGATATTTCAGCCCGTGAGCTGAAAGGACACAATATCTTGGCCGTAGAGCGTTTTCAAGATAATACCCGCTGGATGATCGAGTTTTCCATTCAGCGTCCCTGCTCCTACGGTAGCCCCGGCGATGATATGCGGCTGTTTCTCACGGAGGACGGGTATCAGGCCGCCCTCGTAAGCCAGAAGCGTCGGGAAATCAAAATCAAGCGGTATGCCCGTGTGATCGAGGGCCATGTTCTCGACTTCAAGCCGGACAAGCGCCGCCGCCACTCGTAAACTCATCATCACTACGAAAGGAAAGGAATGAATATGTGTACTGTCCAGAGCATCAAAGATGCCATTCGGGAAAGTTGCCAGTCCCAGTATGATATGGAATCCACTGACATTGATCGGGTTTTGCAGACCCTCCCGTTTTCGGAGCATGAACCGATGTTCAGTCATCCGCCGAAGTACAAGCGTCCTTATCGGCCCTGGCAGAACAACAAAAACAGCTGAAAGCCACAGTCTTTTTTACGAAGGATTGTGGCTTTTTTCATGCCCTGAAATTAGAAAGGAGTGAAGTCAATGGCCGTTTTTCGCATTGAACGGACAAAAGATTATACCGTGATGAGCAATCATCACCTGCGGAACCACGAACTATCCCTCAAGGCAAAGGGGCTTCTTTCCATGATGTTATCCCTGCCTGATGACTGGAACTATACTACCCGTGGACTTGCGAAAATCTGCAAGGAGGGTGTTGATGCCATCGGCAGTGCGCTACGGGAGTTGGAAACCGCCGGTTACATCGTGCGGAACCAGCTGCGGGACCAACAAGGCCGGATCAGCGACACCGAGTATGTGATTTATGAGAAACCCCAGCCCAGGCAGCCAGAAACGCCAAGGCCGGATACGGCTGTACCAGATACGGATTCACCAGATACGGAAAACCCGTATCTGGATAAACCGGATACGGAAAAGCCCGCAGAATTAAATATAGAGAAACCAAATACTCAAAAACAAAATACTCATGGAGCAAGTACCGATTCCATTCCCTTCCGGGAAACAGCGGCAGCACAGCTGCCGGAACGGAAAGGAAGGGATGCGATGTCTGTCTCAGAGATAGAAAATTATCGGGAATTGATTCTGGAGAACATCGAGTATGACTATCTGTGCAGAGAGTTTTCGACCTACCGTGAGGACCTGGACGAGATTGTGGAGCTGATGGTGGAGACCGTTTGTGCCAAACGTAAGACCACTCGGATCGCTGGCAGCGACTTTCCCCATGAAGTCGTGCGCTCCCGGTTCTTGAAGCTGGATAGCGAGCATATCCGATTTGTCATGGACGGTATGCAGAAAAACACCACGGAGGTCCGCAATATGAAACAGTATTTGCTTGCAGTGCTGTTCAACGCGCCCACCACGATCAGCAATCACTACACCGTACAAGTCAATCACGATATGAACGCAGGCGGCTGGTAAACAGCCGCTTTTCTGTTGCCCGGCAATACCGGGAGAAAGGATTTTGCCATGAAACGACCTCTTGCCTACATTACGGCTTCCTGGAGCAACAGCCAGTATGAGAACGCCGAGAACGCTGCGGCCTACTGCCGTCAGGTGTACGACGCCGGGTATTCGCCCATCTGCCCGGTGCTGTTCCTGCCCACCTTCCTCAAGGACGAGATTCCCCAGGAACACAAGGACGGGCTGGATATGGCGCGGGACTACCTGCGCCGGTCCCATGTGCTGGTGGTCTGCGGCCACGGCATCGACGAGACCGTGAAGAATGACATCGCCACCGCCGAGCACCTGCGGATCACCGCCACCACCCTGGACGGCATCCTGACCGTGAAGGGCCAGGGGCGCGGGAAAGGAGGCGCACGCCATGCCTGAGCGTAAGACCGTGGGCCAGCTGATGGAGGAAATGCGCCTCAAAGCCGGGGCGCAGAACTA
>JALFSO010000059.1 GCA_022778785.1 Dysosmobacter sp.
CAAAACTGCAAAGGGCTGTGGTTGGAACCTTTCGAGAACCATCTTGTGGTAGGAGGCGATTACCAATCCACAGCATCCCTTACAGTGTAGCACAGCCCTTGGAGAGGGGCTCTAATAACTACTACTCTATAATACAAGGAGGCGGCGCCATGACGAAGGACGAGCTGAAGGAGAAGGCCAATGACCTGCCCCTGGCCCCCGGCGTCTATCTGATGATGGACAAGACCGGCAAGGTCATCTATGTGGGCAAGGCGAAAAAGCTGAAAAACCGGGTGAGCCAGTACTTTCAGGACTCCGCCTCCCACACGGTGAAGACCCGGCAGATGGTCTCCCAGGTGGACCATTTCGACACCATCTTCGTCACCAGTGAGTTTGAGGCCCTGGTGCTGGAGAACTCCCTCATCAAGCGGCACAGCCCCAAGTACAACATCCTGCTGAAGGACGACAAGGGATACCCCTTCGTGCGGCTGTCAAAGGAGGAATACCCCCGGTTCACCATGGCCAACCGCTACGCCGACGACGGCGCCCGGTATTTCGGCCCCTTCGGCGGGCGGTATGAGACCCGGCAGGCCATCGACGCCGTGTGCGCGGCACTGAAGCTGCCCACCTGCCATAAACAGTTCCCCCGGGATCTGGACGCGGACCGGCCGTGCCTGAACTATCATATGGGCCGCTGCGACGGCTTCTGCCAGTCCCGCATGAGCGCGGAGGAGTACCGCCGCCGGATGGACCAGGCCGCCCAGCTGCTGGAGGGCAGGTCCAAACAGCTCCTGCGGGAGATGACCGCCGAGATGGAGGCGGAGGCGGAGGCCCTGCGGTTCGAGAAGGCGGCCATGCTCCGGGACCGCATCGCCGCCATCGGCGCGCTGAGCAAGAAGCAGACGGTCATCGCCGGCCTCTGCGCGGACACGGACATCTGGGGGCTGTACCGGGGCGCCGGAAAGTGCTGCTACGCCATCCTCCACATGGAGGACGGCAACCTGACGGGCCGGGAGACGGCCTTCTTCTCCGCCCCCATCGAGGAATCCGAGGGGGAGATGCTCTCCGCCCTCACCGCCCAGTATTACCTGCCCCGTTCCATCCTTCCCCATGAGATCCTGCTGCCGGCGGAGACGGAGGACTGCGAGGGCTTGTCCGAGGTGCTGACGAAACGGGCGGGCCATAAAGTCTGGGTCCACATCCCCCAGCGGGGGGAGAAGGCGGAACTCCTTGCCATGGCCCGCCGCAATGCCGCCGAGGAGACGGAGCGTGCCACCACCGTGGAGGAGCGGACCAATCACACCCTGGAGCTGCTGGCCAAGATGATGAACCTGCCCCAGCCCCCCAAGCGTCTGGAGTCCTTCGACATCTCCAACACCGGCGCCAGCGACATCGTGGCCTCCATGGTGGTGTACGGCGGCGTGCGGCCTCTGAAATCCGCCTACCGCCGGTTCCGCATCAAGGGCCTGGAGGGCCATCCCGACGACTATGCCTCCATGGCGGAGGTGCTGCGCCGCCGGCTCCAGAGGGCTGCCGACGGCGACGAGAAGTTCCTCCCCCTGCCGGACGCCTTCCTCATCGACGGCGGCGTCACCCATGCCCAGGCGGCGGCCCGCGTGGCGGAGGAGTTCGGCTGCGCGGTGCCCATCTTCGGCATGGTGAAGGACGACCGCCACCGCACCCGGGCTCTGGTGACGCCGGAGGGCCGGGAGATCGGCATTGCCGGACAGCAGGCGGTGTTCTCCCTCATCGGCCAGATCCAGGAGGAGACCCACCGCTTCGCCATCACCTACCACCATGAAAGCCACGGCAAGAGCACCATCCGCTCCGCCCTGGACGACATTCCCGGCATCGGCCCCAAGCGCCGGGAGGATCTGCGGAAGCACTTCGGCACCATCAAGGCCATTCGGGCCGCTTCCGTGGAGGAGCTGTCCGCCGTGGTGCCCCGGTCCGCCGCCCAGGCGGTCTACAGCCATTTCCGCAGCGGCAAGATGGAGAAGCAAAAGGACGATATGGATTGAACCGGCTCCGCAGGCATTGACGCCTGCGGAGCCTGGTTTTCCGGCCGCAGTTCCGTACTTCTTGCCCATTGCGGACGGCTGGAAAAATGAGTATAATAGACAATACGACTCGATCCGACGGAAGGTGACGCCATGTACATCGCCGATTTACATATCCACTCCCGGTTCTCCCGCGCCACCAGCCATGACTGCGACGCACCCCATTTGGACTGGTGGGCCCGGCGGAAGGGCATCCAGCTGCTGGGCACCGGGGACTTCACCCATCCCGCCTGGCGGGCGGAGCTGCGGGAGCAGCTGGTCCCCTCCGGAGAGGGCGTCTATACCCTCCGGGAGGCCCTGCGCCTGCCGGACGCCGCTCCCGGCGGGACGCCCCGGTTCGTCATCACCGGCGAGATCAGCTCCATCTACAAAAAGGATGGAAAGACCCGGAAGGTCCACAACGTCATTTTGCTCCCTTCCCTGGAGGCGGCGGACGAGCTGTCCGCCCGGCTGGAGGCCATCGGCAACATCCACTCCGACGGCCGTCCCATTCTGGGGCTGGACAGCCGGGACCTGCTGGAGTTGACGCTGGAGGTCTGCCCCGACGCGGAGTTCATCCCCGCCCATATCTGGACGCCCCACTTCTCTGTGTTCGGCGCGTTCTCCGGCTTCGACTCCCTGGAGGCCTGCTTCGGCGACCTGACGCCCCACATCCATGCGGTGGAGACGGGACTGTCCTCAGACCCGCCCATGAACTGGCGGGTCTCCGCCCTGGACGGGCTGACGCTGGTGTCCCACTCCGATGCCCACTCCCCCGCCAAGCTGGGCCGGGAGGCGGACCTGCTGGACACGGGCCGCACCTATCCGGAGCTGGTGGGGGCCATCCGCACCGGAGAGGGCTTTCTGGGCACCGTGGAGTTCTTCCCGGAGGAGGGCAAGTACCATCTGGACGGCCACCGGAAATGCGGCGTCTGCCTGTCTCCTGCGGAGACGGCGGAGCGGAACGGACTGTGCCCCGTTTGCGGAAAGAAGCTGACCATCGGCGTGGAGCATCGGGTGGAGGAGCTGGCGGACCGTCCGGCGGGCTTCCGGCCGGAACACGCCAAACCCTTTGAGCGTCTGGCCCCGCTGCCGGAGGTCATCGCCGCTTCCACCGGCGGCTCCGCCGCGGGCAAAAAGACCCAGGCGTTGTATGAGACCATGCTGCGGGAGCTGGGGCCGGAGTTCTCCATCCTCCGGGAGATACCGCCGGAAGATATTCAGCGGATCGCAGGCCCCTGCGTGGCGGAGGGTATCCGGCGGCTCCGGGCAGGACAGGTGGAGCGCCGTCCCGGCTTCGACGGCGAGTACGGCGTCATCTCCCTGCTGTCCCCGGCGGAGATCCAGCGGCTCAGCGGACAGATCTCCCTGTTCGGCGCCGAGCCCGCCGCCAAGAAAGCCCCCGCCAAACGGGATCTGAAAAAATCCGCTCCCGCGGAGCAGAATGCCCCTTCCGCCCCCTCTGGGGAGACGCTGAATCCGGAGCAGCGGGCGGCGGTCACCTCCCAGGCCCCCGTGACGGCGGTCATCGCCGGACCGGGCACCGGCAAGACCAAGACGCTGGTTTCCCGCATCGCGTGGCTGGTGGAGGAACAGGGCGTCCGCCTCGGTGAGATCACCGCCGTCACCTTCACCAATCAGGCTGCGGCAGAGATGCGCCAGCGGCTGGAGGCCCGTCTGGGCGGAAAGCGGGCGGTAAGCCGCATGACCATCGGCACCTTCCATGCCATCTGTCTGGATCTGCTGGGGGATGTGCGCCTCATCAGCCAGGGCGATGCCCTGGAGACAGCCCGGGACGTCCTGCGGGACGCGGGCGTCAGGAGCAGCGCCAAAAAGCTGCTGCAAGCGGTCTCCCGGGTGAAGAACGGCACGTCCTGCGCCGACGCGGACCTGGACGAAGCGCTGTATCAGGAGTACTGCGCCCGCCTGCGGGCCATGGACGCTCTGGATTTCGACGACCTGCTGACGGAGGCCATGCGGCTGGACACCGTGGGGCGGAAGTCCTTTACTCACCTGCTGGTGGACGAGTTCCAGGACATCAACGACGCCCAGTATGAGCTGGTGCGGTCCTGGAGCCGGGGCGGCCGGAGCCTGTTCGTCATCGGCGACCCGGACCAGTCCATCTACGGCTTCCGGGGGTCCTCCGGCCGCTGCTTCCAGCGGCTGACGGAGTCGTTTCCGGAGACCCGCGTCCTCCATCTGACGGAGAACTACCGCTCCGCACCGGAGATCTTACAGGCCGCCCTGCCGGTCATTGAAAGGAATCCCGGCGGTCCCCGGACGCTGATCCCCCACCGTCCCGGCGGCACCCCCGTGCGGCTGGTGCAGGCGGCGGACGACTTTGCCGAGGGCATCTGGATCGCCAAGGAGATCAGCCGCATCACCGGCGGCGTGGACATGCTGGAGGCCCAGGCGCTGGACCATGAGCGGGAGCTTCGGGCCTTCTCCGACATTGCGGTGCTCTGCCGCACCCACCGGCAGCTTGAGCTGATGGAAAAGTGCCTCCGGCACGACGACATCCCCTGCGTCGTCACCGGACGGGAGGACTTTCTGGACGACGACCGGGTACGGGGCGTGCTTTCGTTTCTGTTCTCCCTGCTGGATCCCCGGGACGGCGCCGCCCTGACCACGGCCCTGCGTCTGCTGTGGGACTGTCCTGCGGATCTGACGGAAAAGGCCCGGACTGCCTGCGGCGCAATGGAGACTTTCGATCCCGCGGCGCTGGAGGAGACCGTCCGGGGCTATGGCCCTCTGGAAGCGTGGCTGGCCCGGGCGGCGGAATGGCTGCCGCTGGTGAAAACGGAAAAGACATGGAAGCTTGTCCAACGCTGGGAGACGGAGTACGGCTCCTCGCCGGAGCTGGAGCGGCTGCGGAACGCCGCCGTGTTCCACGGCTCCTTGACGGAGCTGCGGGAGGCATTGACCCTGGGCCAGGAGGCGGACCTCCACCGGGCCGCCGGAAAGGGCTGGGAGTCCGGCGCCGTCCGGCTGATGACCCTCCACGGCGCCAAGGGCCTGGAATTTCCTGTGGTCTTTCTGGCAGGACTGAAGGCCGGCGCATTGCCCCTGGAATCCCCGTCCCATCCGGCGGACATGGAGGAGGAGCGGCGGCTGTTCTACGTGGGCATGACCCGCGCCCGGGACGAGTTGATCCTCACCGCCGCGCCGGAGCCCTCCTCTTTTCTGACGGACCTGCCGGACAGCGTCCGCCGGGAGCGGGATGCCCGGTTCCGGGACCGTCCCGCCCAGCAGCTCAGCCTGTTCTGATCTGCGTCTCTGTTTTTGCATCTCTTATTTCATTGTTGTTTGCCCCGGGGACTTCCAGGTCCTTTGTCAGGGCGGAAGGGAGTACCCCATGAGTATCTGGGAACTGTTCAGCATCCAGGGAACGCTGTTTATCATGATCCTGGCCGGAACCTTTCTCCGGAAAAAAGGCATCCTCGACGAGAACGGCACCCGCTGTCTCACGGATCTGTGCGTCAGCGTCGTCATCCCCTGCAACATCATCCAGTCCTGCCTCATCGAGTTCGATGTTTCCATCCTGCGGACCTGCGGCCTGCTGTTCATCGTTGGATTCGTCACTCAGCTGATCTGCGTGGTCTTCAACCGGTTCCTGTTCAACCGCTACCCGGAGCAGCAGAAGAAGGTGCTGCAATATGTCACCCTGGTCTCCAACAGCGGATTTCTGGGCTATCCGGTGGCGGAGGGCGTCTACGGGAGCCTGGGACTGCTGTACGCCTCCGTGTTCCTCATACCCATGCGCATCGTCATGTGGTCCGTGGGCACGTCCTACTTCGTAGCCGGGAAGACCGACTGGAAAAAGGTCATGAAGAACGTCCTGACCCATCCCTGCCTGATCGCCGTGTACATCGGTCTGCTGGTCATGTTTACCCAGATCCAGCTGCCCTCCATTGTCACCATGCCCATCAAGTACATCGGAAGCTGCAACGCCGCCCTCACCATGTTCATCATCGGCACCATCATGGCGGACGTACCGCTTCACACCATCGTCAACCGGACGACCCTGTGCTTCAGCGTCTTCCGGCTGGCCATTCTGCCGGCCATCACCCTGGCCCTCTGTCTGCCGCTGGCCATGGATACCACCGCCGTGGGTGTCTCCGTCATCATGATGGGCATGCCCGCCGCCTCCACCAGCGCCATCTTCGCCGCCCGGTATCACAGCGACGCTCCCTTTGCCACGAAATGTGTGGTGCTGTCCACCCTGCTGTCCATGCTCACCATCCCCGTCTGGTGCTATTTCATCGGGTGAGACGACCTTCGGAACAGGAAAACGGTCCCTGCGGAAGTTGCTTCCGCAGGGACCGTTTCATTTCTCTCACACTGAGACGGACTCACGTCTCGTCCCGGCCCTCCAGATAGTGGATGAACTGCTGGGCGGTGCGGCCGGAGAAGCCGCCGTGGCGGACCTCCCAGGCGTTGGCCTTCACCATCAGCTCCTTGTCGTCCATCCGGATGCCCTGGCGCTGGGCCAGCACCCGGACGATGTTCTGGAACTCCTTGGGGGTGGGGGCGTTGTAGTTGATGGCCACGCCGAACCGGGCCGCCAGGGACAGCTTCTCCTCCATGGTGTCGGAGCGGTGGATATCCCCATGATGCTCCATGTCCGTGCGGTCGTTCCAGGTCTCCCGGATCAGGTGGCGGCGGTTGGAGGTGGCGTAGATCAGCACATTGTCCGGCCGGGTCTCCACGCCGCCCTCGATGATGGCCTTCAGGAACTTGTACTCCACCTCGTTCTCCTCAAAGGAGAGGTCGTCGATGAAGATGATGAACCGGTAGTTCCGGTTTTTGATCTGCCCCAGCACGGCGGACAGGTCCCCGAACTGGTGCTTGTAGATCTCAATCATCCGCAGGCCCTCGTCGTAGTACTCGTTGATGAGGGCCTTGACGCTGGTGGACTTGCCGGTGCCGGCGTCGCCGTACAGCAGCACGTTGTTGGCGTGCTTCCCCGCCAGGAACGCCTCCGTATTCTGGCGGAGCTCCCGCTTCTGCTGCTCATAGCCCAGCAGATCCTCCAGCATGACGCCGTCGATGTTGCTGATGGGCAGGAACTCCACGCTCTCCCCGCTGCGGCGGATGCGGAAGGCCCGGTTCATAGCGAAGACGCCGAAGCCGTACTGGCGGTAGTAGTCCGTGATGAGGCGGAACATCTCCTCCTCGTCCGCGGCCCCCTCCAGTGCCTGACACAGCGTCCGCACCTGACGGCTGATGTCGTGGTTGTAGGTCCGCTCCCGCTTGGGGATGGCGTGGTAGCGGCAGATGGTGGTGAAGCAGTCGATGCCCAGGTCCCGCTCCATGGGGGCGAAGTCGTAGTTGAACAGGCGGCGGAACACGGCGAAGTCGTTCTTGGCGAAGTGGTTGACGCTGCCCACGCTGGCCCCCACCCGTTCGCAGGTCAGGGTGAAGGAGTTCTGATTGGTCATCAGCACCCAGGTGAGGTAGCAGTGCCACAGGTTGCCGTCGAAGCCGCAGATTGTGCTGAGGTCCAGGATGCGTTTGATCTGGGCGTAGGTCCGGCGGATGAGAACATCCTTGCCGCAGTTCTCCTCGTCCCAGTCCCGGACGATGTCCGCCAGGCCCAGGAGGATGCTGTCCTCTCCCAGATCACTGTACAGCAGCAGATGCGCGATATCGCGGTACATACTCTCCAACCTCCGGTGTCACTCCAGGATGGCGCCCCGGTCGGCGGAGGAGACCATTTTGGCGTACCGGGCCAGATAGCCGGTCTTGATCCGGGGCTCCGGGCAGGCCCACTTGGCCTTCCGGTCCGCCAGGACTTCGTCGCTGACCTTCAGCTCGATGGTGTGGTTGGGGATATCGATGGCGATGAGGTCGCCCTCCTCCACCAGACCAATAGTGCCGCCGCTGGCAGCCTCCGGGGACACATGGCCGATGGACGCGCCGCGGGTGGCGCCGGAGAAGCGGCCGTCGGTGATGAGGGCCACGTCCTTGTCCAGACCCATGCCCGCGATGGCGGAGGTGGGGTTCAGCATCTCCCGCATGCCGGGGCCGCCCTTGGGGCCCTCGTAGCGGATGACCACCACGTCGCCGGCCTTGATCTTGCCGGCGTAGATGGCGGCGATGGCGTCGTCCTCGCTGTCGAAGACCCGGGCGGGGCCCTCGTGGACCATCATCTCCGGAGCCACGGCGGACTGCTTGACCACGCAGCCGTTGGGGGCCAGATTGCCCTTCAGCACGGCGATGCCGCCGGTCTTGGAGAAGGGATTGTCCATGGGACGGATGATCTCCGGATTCCGGTTCACCACGCCCTCCAGGTTCTCGGCGATGGTCTTGCCGGTGCAGGTGATGCCGGTGGTGTCCAGCAGACCGGCCTCCGCCAGCTGCGCCATGACGGCGTAGACGCCGCCCGCCCGGTCCAGGTCCTCCATGTAGGTATTGCCCGCCGGGGCCAGATGGCACAGGTTGGGGGTCTTGCCGCTGATCTCATTGGCCATGTCGAAGCTCAGTTCCACGCCGCACTCATGGGCGATGGCGGGCAGATGGAGCATGGTGTTGGTGGAGCAGCCCAGGGCCATGTCCACGGTCTCGGCGTTGTGGAAGGCCGCGGGGGTCATGATGTCCCGGGGCCGGATGTTCTTCTCCACCAGCTCCATGATCTTCATGCCGGCGTGCTTGGCCAGCCGCAGGCGGGCGGAGTAGACGGCGGGAATGGTGCCGTTGCCCCGCAGGGCCATGCCGATGGCCTCGGTGAGGCAGTTCATGGAGTTAGCGGTGTACATGCCGGAGCAGGATCCGCAGGTGGGGCAGGCGTTTTCCTCGTACTCCTCCAGACCAGCCTGGTCCAGCTTGTCGGCGTAGAAGGCGCCCACGGCCTCGAACATGTGGCTCAGACAGGTGCGGCGGCCGTCGTTCATGGTACCGGCCAGCATGGGGCCGCCGGAGACGAAGATGGTGGGGATGTTGACGCGGGCGGCGGCCATCAGCAGGCCGGGCACATTCTTGTCGCAGTTGGGGATCATCACCAGACCGTCGAACTGGTGGGCCAGCGCCATGGCCTCGGTGGAGTCGGCAATGAGGTCACGGGTCACCAGGGAGTACTTCATGCCCACGTGGCCCATGGCGATGCCGTCGCACACGGCGATGGCCGGGAACTCCACCGGCGTGCCGCCTGCGGCCCGGACACCGGCCTTCACGGCCTCGGCGATCTTATCCAGGTTCATGTGGCCGGGGACGATCTCGTTATAGGAGCACACCACGCCGATGAGGGGGCGCTCCAGTTCTTCCTTGGTATAGCCCAGTGCGTACAGCAGAGAGCGGTTGGGGGCGGCGGGCGCCCCCTTCTTGACAACGTCGCTTCTCATGGGAAACCTCCGGTCTTATCAGATTTTGGCATCCTCCCCGGACAGCAGGCGGCACACCTTGCCGGTGCCTCCTGTCCGGGGAGGGTGGGAAAAGCTCCGGGACAGGCGGTAAGCCGCCCGCCCGGAGCAACAGGTGTGTTTTAGTTGGAAGCGGTATCGGGATCGGTGTCGTCGCCCCAGAGCATGTTGCGGCGCAGCTCGGCGCCCACGGTCTCCATGGGGTGCTTGGCCAGGATGGCGCGGCTGGCATTGAAGAAGCAGCGGCCATTCTTGTTCTCGGCGATCCACTTGCCGGCGAAGGTGCCGTTCTGGATGTCGGTGAGGACGGCCTTCATGTTCTTCTTGGTCTCTTCATAGGGCAGCACCCGGGGACCGGAGACATACTCGCCGTACTCGGCGGTGTCGGAGATGGAGTAGTTCATCATGGCCACGCCGCCCTTGTTGATCAGGTCGATGATGAGCTTCATCTCATGGATGCACTCGAAATAGGCGTTCTCGGGGGCGTAGCCGGCCTCCACCAGGGTCTCGAAGCCGCACTTCATCAGCTCCACGACGCCGCCGCACAGAATGGCCTGCTCGCCGAACAGATCGGTCTCGGTCTCATCCTGGAAGGTGGTCTCCATGACGCCGCCGCGGGCGCCGCCGATGCCGGCGGCATAGGCCAGACCGATGTCATAGGCCTTGCCGGTGGCGTCCTGCTCCACAGCGATCAGGCAGGGCACGCCCCTGCCGTTGACATACTGGCTGCGGACGGTGTGGCCGGGGCCCTTGGGAGCGATCATCAGAACGTCCACATCCTTGGGGGGGACGATCTGCTTGAAGTGGATGTTGAAGCCGTGGGCGAACATCAGGGCATTGCCGGACTCCAGGTTGGGGGCGATGTCCTTCTGATAGACCTGAGCCTGGACCTCGTCGTTCACCAGCATCATGATGATGTCGCCCCACTTGGCGGCCTCAGCCACAGTCATGACCTTCAGGCCGGCCTTCTCGGCGTTCTCCCAGTTCTTGGAACCGGCGCGCAGGCCGACGCACACGTCGCATCCGGAGTCCTTCAGGTTCAGCGCATGGGCGTGGCCCTGGGAGCCGTAGCCGATGATGGTGATCTTCTTGCCGTTCAGCTTGTTGATGTCGCAGTCCTTCTCATAATACATTTTTGCCATAGTCGTATTCCTCCTTGAGTTTATTGTCGTCATATATCGTGCTACGCCCTCTCTCGATGGCGATAGTACCGGTCTTTGCGATCTCCAGAATGCCGAAATCGCTGAGCATGTCGATGAGCGCGTCGCTTTTGCTCTGGCTGCCGAACACCCACAGCGTCAGGGAGTCCCGGCTGACGTCGATGACCTTGGCGTGGAAGATGTTGGCGATCTGAATGGCCTCTTCCCGGGCGGCCCGGTCCGCGGCGGCCACCTTGATGAAGGCGATCTCCCGCCGGATGCAGGTGTCCTCGTCCAGGATCTTCACGGCCTTCACCGGCAACAGCTTCCGGCACTGGGCGGCAATCTGGTCGATCATCAGTTCATCGGCGATGATCTCGATGGAGATGCGGGCCACGCCGGGGCGGTCCGTTGCGCCGGAGACGATGGACTCGATGTTGTAGCCCTTCCGGGAGAACAGCCGTGCCACCTGACTGAGGATGCCGGGGGAGTCGTCCGCCAGGATGCAGAGAGTGTAGAGCTTCCGCTCGGTGTTGAATTGCTTTTTCATCTCGCGCCTCCTCAGTTCAGCAGGAAGTCCGTGATGGGAGAACCGGCAGCCACCATGGGACGGACCATCTCGTCGATGTTCAGCCGGCAGTCGATGACCGCGCCGGTGCCGCAGGCCAGGGCCTGGGCGAAGACGTCCTCCATCTCGGCACGGGTAGTGGCCCGATAGCCCTTGAGGCCATAGGCCTCCGCCAGCTTCACGAAGTCCGGGCCCCGGTCCAGGGTGGTCTCGGAGTAGCGCTGGCCGTAGATCAGACTCTGCCACTGGCGGACCATGCCCAGCGTGCCATTGTCGAAGATGACGGTGATGATGGGCAGGCCGTAGTGCTCCACAGTACACAGCTCATGGCAGTTCATGCGGAAGCAGCCGTCGCCGGTGACGTGGATGACCCGCTTGTCCGGGTTGCCCATCTGCGCGCCGATGGCGGCGCCCAGGCCGAAGCCCATGGTGCCGAAGCCGCCGCTGGTCAGCAGCTGGCCGGGATAGGAGAAGTGCAGGTACTTGATGGCCCACATCTGGTGCTGGCCCACGTCGGTGGCCACGATGGCGTCCTCCGGCGCTTTTGTCCGGATGACCTCTAGCACCTGCTGGGGCGTGAGCACCGGGCTGTCCTCCGCCACGGAGGGCGCCCGCAGAGGCAGGATGTGCTCCTTCCAGACTGTGTGCTGGTACTGGGGCATCCTGTCGTTCAGCATCCGCAGGACCTGCTTGGCGGAGCCGATGATATGGTGGTCCGTCAGAACGTTCTTGTCGATCTCCGCCCGGTCGATGTCGATCTGAACGATCTTGGCCTGCTGGGCGAAGGTGGCGGGGTCCAGCGCCACCCGGTCGGAGAAGCGGCAGCCCACGGCGATGAGCAGGTCGCACTCGTCACAGGCCACGTTGGAGGCCCGGGAGCCGTGCATGCCGATCATGCCGGTGGTCAGGGGATGTCCGCCGGGGAAGCCGCCGCCGCCCATAACGGTGATGGCCACCGGGGCGTCCAGCTTCTCGGCGAATTCCCGGAACTCCCGGTCCGCCTTGCCCCGGACCACGCCGCCGCCGCAGATCAGCAGCGGCCGTTTCGCCTGGGCGATCATGTCCAGCAGGGTGTTTACATCCTCCTGGTTGGGCTCCGGGTTCTTCAGCTGGGTGCTGGCCAGCGCCCGGATGCTGTCACAGCCCCGGTTCTGCCGCCAGGGGATGAACTCGTAGTCGATCATCTGGTCGGCGGCGGTGACGTTCTTCAAAAAGTCGATGAGCACCGGGCCGGGACGGCCGTTGGCCGCCACGGCGAAGGCCTGACGCATCACGTCCGGGATGGTCTGGGCGTCCCGCACCAGGAAGGTTGCCTTGGTGATGGGCATGGCGATGCCGGTGGTGTCCACCTCCTGGAAGGAGTCCTTGCCCAGGAAGTTCTCGCCCACGTTGCAGGTGATGAACACCACGGGAGAGGAGTCCAGATAGGCGGTGGCGATGCCGGTGGTGAGATTGGTGGCGCCCGGTCCGGAGGTGGCGAAGCACACGCCCACCTTACCGGTGGAGCGGGCATAGCCGTCTGCCGCGTGGGAAGCCCCCTGCTCATGGGCGGTCAGAACGTGATGGATCTTGTCCTGATAGCGGTACAGTTCGTCGTACAGGTTCAGGATGGTGCCGCCGGGATAGCCGAAGACCGTGTCCACCTCCTGCTCCAGCAGGCACTCCATGATTGCCTGCGTCGCTCTGATCTTCAAAACGCATTCCTCCTTATGTTCACCCGAACGGCGGCCACCGTCCGGGGGCTGGTCAGATCTTTCCGGCGCCCTTCTGCAGGGCGATGACGCCGGTGCGGGCCACTTCCAGAATATTGTAGGGCCGCATCATATCCTCGAAGACGCTCACCCGGTCCGGCGTATCGGAGAGCTCCATGGTCATGGAGGTGGGGGAGATATCCGCCACCTTGGCGCCGCAGATGTTGCAGATGGTCATGATCTGCTCCCGGGTGTTCTTGTTGGCGCTGACCTTGATGATCATCAGCTCCCGCCCGATGAGGCTGCTCTCGTCCAGGGTGCGGACCTTGATGACCTCAATGAGCTTGTTCAGCTGTTTTTCCACCTGTTCCACCACGCTGTTGCCGCTGTCCACAATGATGGTAATGCGGGAGAGAGTGGGGTCGTCGGTGACGCCCACGGCCAGAGAGTCGATGTTGAACGCCCGGCGGGAGAACAGGCTGGTGATGCGGTTCAGAACGCCTGCCCGGTTTTCCACCAGGACGGAAATGGTTTGTTTCATCTCACATTTCCCCCTTCTCAGTCGTAGGTGCCCACGTCGGGGTGGACCTCACAGATCAGGATGCAGCTGCCCTTGACGGCCAGAAACCGGTCCAGCGTGTCGTCCAGCTGGTCCTCGTCATTGACAACCAGGCTGGGGATGCCGTAGGCGGCGGCAATGGTCTCAAAATCGGGAGAGCCGTCCAGGTCCACGCCGATGGGGCCGTGATAAGGGTCGGTCTTCTGGATCTGATGGACCAGGCCCAGCACATGGTTGCGGAACAGGACGATCTTGATGTCCATACCGGCGCAGCGGATGGCCGCCAACTCGTTCATGGCCATCTGGAAGGAGCCGTCGCCGCAGACCACAATGGTCTGCCGGTCCGGCAGAGCCACCTTGGCGCCGATGGCCGCCGGCAGGGCGTAGCCCATGGTGCCCAGGCCGCCGCTGGTCAGCAGGCGTCCGTTCTTCTGGGGCAGGTACTTGCAGGTGAAGATCTGGTTCTGGCCCACATCCACGCAAACCACAGCGTCGTCGTCCAGCCGGGCACCCAGCTTCCGCATCACGGTGCCGGGGAACACGGAGCCCTCCCGCCGGGGGAACTCCCGGGTCAGTTCTGCTTTCCGATACTCCTTCAGGCACTCCCGCCAGGCCGCCGCGTCAGGGGCGGGGACGTCCAGCGCCAGCAGCTGCTGGAGGATGACCTTCACGTCGCCCACCAGGGGAATTGCCGCCTGCATGTTCTTGCCGATCTCCGCCGGGTCCACGTCGATGTGGATGGTGGCCATCCGGCGCTGGATCTCGTCGGGAGAGAGGATGGCCCGGTCCGCCGCCCGGGTGCCCACCATAATCAGCAGGTCGGACTTGGCCAGGGCCTTGTTGGCGCAGCGGTTGCCGTGGGCGCCGATCATGCCCATGTTTAGGGGATGGTGGGTGGGCATCAGGGACACGCCCATCATGGTCTTTACCACGGGGATGGAGTAGCGCTCCGCCAGCTCCAGCAGCTCGTCCCGGGCGTGGGCCAGCCACACGCCGCCGCCGGCGCAGATCAGGGGCTGCTTGGCCTTGGAGATGGCCTCCGCCACCCGCTTGATCTGAAGATCGTTGCCCCGGACGGAGGGCTTGTAGCCCCGGATGTGGACCTCCTCCGGGAAGGTGACATCCGGCACCGCCTGCTCCTGAATGTCGATGGGGACGTCGATGAGCACCGGGCCGGGACGGCCGGTGGAGGCGATGTAGAACGCCTCTTTCAGGATCCGGGGCAGCTCAGCGGCGTCCTTGACCAGATAGTTGTGCTTGGTGAAGGGCGTCACCGCACCGGTGATATCCACCTCCTGGAAGATGTCCCGTCCCAGCAGGTTGGAGGGCACCTGGCCCGTAATGGCCACCATGGGGATGGAGTCCATATAGGCGGTGGCAATGCCGGTGATCAGATTGGTAGCGCCCGGTCCGGAGGTCACGATGCACACGCCCACCTTGCCGGTGACCCGGGCGTAGCCGGAGGCCATATGCCCCGCATTCTGTTCTGTGCGGACCAGAGTGTACCCGATCTGCGGAATGTCCTTCAAAGCATCCATTACGGGACAGATGGTGGCGCCGGCATAGCCGAAGATGTGCTCCACGCCTTCCCGCAAAAGCCCTTCCATCAGGATTTGGGCTCCTGTCATTTCCATACGTGTTCCCCCCATGTGTCAAAATCTCAGGCGTATGCCTGTAAAGAAAAAGTCCGCGGCCCTGTGTCGGGTCACGGACTTTCGGGAGTGTTCATTTCAGTATCCGGCGGCTCCGCCTGCAATCTCAGCAGGGACTGACGGCCGCTTTCCTGATCTGCGCATGACCAAACACACTATTCTTTTTCTGGAGAATGCTAATTCGTACCAGAGCCAGAATAATGCTTACCAGAGAGATGCTGATCAGATTGGTCAGTGCAAACATGGTATCCATAGGAATTTCCTCCGTTTTTCAACGGGCAGACAGACGTCCGAACCGGCGCTGCCGCAGGAATGGGAACATCTGCTTGTCTTGCATTGTTATTATACATTTCACCACAGCAAAGCTCAACTGTAAAAACAGAAATTCCAATTTTTCTGGAACCTTGAACGAATTTTTAAATGTCGCTGTCGGATTTTCTATGAAAATTGCATGATTTCTCCGCGCTTTCGTCTTCCGGCGGACTGCGGAAAAAAGGATATCGCGCCCGGTCAGATGCGCTGGCGGATGAGACTGCCCATCTCCCGGCAGCCAACCAGTGTTCCGCTCTCGCCCAGAATGTCGCCGCAACGGTAGCCGTCCTTCAGGACCTTGTCCACGGCGGCCTCCACGGCGTCGGCCTCGGCGGCCATATCGAAGCTGTAGCGCAGCATCATGGCGGCGGCCAGAATGGTGCCGATGGGGTTGGCCTTGTCCTGTCCGGCGATGTCCGGCGCGGAGCCGTGGATGGGCTCATACAGGCCCCGGGTGCCGTCGCCCATGCTGGAGGAGGGGATCATGCCGATGGAGCCGGTGATCTGGCTGGCCTCGTCGGAGAGGATATCGCCGAACAGGTTCTCGGTGACGATGACGTCGAACTGGCTGGGATCCCGGACCATCTGCATGGCGGCGTTGTCCACGTACATGTGGCGCAGCTCCACGTCGGGATACTCCGCCGCCACCTCCGTGACGGTCTTCCGCCACAGACGGGAGGTGTCCAGCACATTGGCCTTGTCGATGGAGGTGACCCGCTTGCGGCGCTTCCGGGCCATGTCGAAGGCAACCCGGGCCACCCGGCGGATCTCATGCTCGGAATAGGCCATGATGTCGGTGGCCTTCTGCTCGCCGTCCACCTCCTCGGTGGAGTGGCTGCCGAAGTACACGCCGCCGATGAGCTCCCGCACCACCACGAAGTCGATGCCCCGGGCGGCGATGTCCGCCCGCAGGGGGCAGGCGGCGGAGAGGTCGGAGAACATCCGGGCGGGCCGCACGTTGCTGTACAGGCCCATGGCGCCCCGGAGCTTCAGCAATCCCCGCTCCGGCCGGTTGGCGGAGGACTGGCTGTCCCACTTGGGGCCGCCCACGGCGCCCAGCAGAACGCTGTCCGCCGCCAGGCAGGTCTCCAGACTGGAGTCCGGCAGGGGCACGCCGAAGGCGTCGATGGCGTTGCCGCCCATGGGGGCCTCCTGATAGGTAAAGGTGTGGCCGAATTTGGCGGCCACGGCGTCCAGAACGCCGATGGCCTCCCCCACGATCTCGGGGCCGATGCCGTCGCCGCGGATCACAGCGATGGTCTTGTTCATTCTCCGGCCTCCTTCGCTTTCAGGGAGGCCATGAGGCCGCCCTTGGCGATCATGTCCTTGATGAAGGGCGGGAAGGGCTCGGACTGATAGGTCTCACCCTTGGTGACGTTGGTGATAACGCCGGTGTCGTAGTCCACCTCCACCTCGTCGCCGTCCGTAATACCGGCGCTGGCGGCGGGGCACTCCAGAATGGGCAGGCCGATGTTGATGGAGTTGCGGTAGAAGATGCGGGCGAAGTTGGCGGCGATGACGCAGGAGATGCCGCTGGCCTTGATGGCGATGGGGGCGTGCTCCCGGGAGGAGCCGCAGCCGAAGTTGACGCCGGCCACCATGATATCGCCGGGCTTCACCTTGGTGATGAAGGACTTGTCGATGTCCTCCATGCAGTGGGAGGCCAGCTCCTGATGGCTCTGGGTATTGAGATAACGGGCGGGGATGATGACGTCGGTGTCCACATGGTCCCCGTATTTATGTACGATTCCGTGTGCGTTCATTGATAATCCTCCATTTCGCCGCACATCGCGGCGAATCATGAAATCATTTTTCCGGCGGCGTGTACGTCGGAAAAATACATTGACCCGCGCGCCGGGGGCGCGCACACCAGTCCGCAGACTGGTGTGGGGGAATCTAAAGGGGGGACGAAGTCCCCTCTTTATACCTCGTCGGGGTGGCAGATATGCCCGGCGATGCCGGACGCGGCGGCCACGGCGGGAGAGGCCAGATACACCTCGCTGTCCACGTGGCCCATGCGGCCCACGAAGTTGCGGTTGGTGGTGGAGACGCAGCGCTCTCCGGCGGCCAGGATGCCCATGTAGCCGCCGAGGCACGGCCCGCAGGTGGGGGTGGAGACGATGCATCCGGCGTCCAGGAAGATGTCCGTGTAGCCACGGTGCATGCACTCCCGGTAGACGGTCTCGGTGGCGGGGATGACGATGCCCCGGACGCCCTTGGCCAGATGGCGGCCCTTCAGCACTTCGGCGGCGGCGGCCATATCCGCCAGCTGGCCGTTGGTGCAGGAGCCGATGACGATCTGGTCGATGGCGATGTCCTTGCCCTCCCGGGCGCTGTGGGCGTTCTCCGGCAGATGGGGCCAGGCCACGGTGCAGTCCACGGTGCTGAGGTCGATGTCGATGGTGCGGGTGTACTCCGCATCGGGGTCCGCCTCGAAGGCGGTCCAGGGACGGTCCACCCGGCCCTCCACGTAGGCCCGGGTCACATCGTCCACGGGGAAGATGCCGTTCTTGCCGCCGGCCTCAATGGCCATGTTGCAGATGGTCAGCCGGTCGTAGATGGTGAGATTTGCCACGCCGGGGCCAGCGAACTCAATGGACTGATACCGGGCGCCGTCCACGCCGATCATGCCGATGAGGGTCAGGATCACGTCCTTGCCGGACACGAAGGGACGGAGCTTGCCGGTGAGATTCACCCGGATGGCGGAGGGCACCTTGAACCAGGTCTCGCCGGCGGCCATGGCCGCGCCCAGATCCGTGGAGCCAACGCCGGTGGAGAAGGCGCCCAGCGCACCGTAGGTGCAGGTGTGAGAGTCGGCGCCGATGACGGCCTCGCCAGGGGCCACCAGGCCCTGCTCCGGCAGGAGGGCGTGTTCGATGCCCATGGCACCCACGTCATAGTAGTGGTCGATATCGAACTTCCGGGCGAAGGTCCGGCACTGCTTGCACTGGGTGGCGGACTTGATGTCCTTGTTGGGAGCGAAGTGATCCATCACCATGGCGATGCGGCTCTTGTCGAAAACCTTGGTGAAGCCCGCGGCCTCAAACTCGTTGATGGCCACCGGGGTGGTAATGTCATTGCCCAGCACCAGGTCCAGTTTGGCCTGGATCAGCTGTCCGGCACGGACGCTGTCCAGTCCCGCGTGGCGGGCCAGGATCTTCTGTGTCATGGTCATTCCCATTGTGTCAGTCTCCTTTGATTCAGATTTTCTGTCTCGATCCCGCTCAGGAGGGAGTGCTTTCCATCATCTTGTTGATGCCGTTGACATAGGCACGGATGGAGGACTCGATGATATCCGTGGACAGGCCGGTGCCGGTGTAGCGGCGGCCGTTGGGGCCCTCGATCTTCACCACGGCCTCGCCGATGGCGTCCTCGCCCTCGGTGACGGCGTTGAGGCTGAAGCTGTCCAGCTTCACGTCCAGGCCCAGCATCCGGTTGATGGCCTTGAAGGACGCGTCCAGAGGACCGGAGCCGATGGCCACTTCCTCCAGCTCCTCACCGGCCCGCTTCAGCTTCACGCAGGAGGTGTTGGGAACGCCGTCGCCAGCGTTGATGACGTGGCTCACCAACTGGCAGGTCTCATAGTTGGCGTTGTGGCGGTGGAGCACCAGGGCCTCGATGTCGGCGGTGGTGATGTTCTTCTTCTTGTCCGCCAGGGTCTTGAACCGGGCGAACACCTTCTCCAGCTCCGCGTCGGTGAGCTCATAGCCCATGGTCTGGAGCTTATCCCGCAGGGCGTGCTTGCCGGAGTGCTTGCCCAGTACCATGGTGTTCTGGGGGATGCCCACGTCGGAGGGGGTCATGATCTCGTAGGTCAGGGCGTTGGCCAGGACGCCGTGCTGGTGGATGCCGGACTCATGGGCGAAGGCGTTGGCGCCCACAATGGCCTTGGTGGGAGGAATGGGCACGCCGGTGGTGTTGCTCAGCAGACGGCTGGAGCGGTAGATCTGCTTGCTGTTGATGCCGGTGTCGGCGTCGTAGTAGCTCTGGCGGGTCTTGAGGGCCATGACGATCTCCTCCAGGCTGGCGTTGCCGGCCCGCTCGCCGATGCCGTTGACGGTGCACTCCACCTGGGTGGCGCCGGCCTTGATGCAGGCCAGGGAGTTGGCCACGGCCATGCCCAGGTCGTTGTGGCAGTGGACGGAGATGTCCACGTTTTCCACGCCGGGGACGTTCTCCTTCAGATAGCGGATCAGGTCGCCCATCTCCTGGGGCGTGGAATAGCCCACGGTGTCGGGAATGTTGATGGTGGTAGCGCCGGCGGCGATGGCGTTGGCGCAGCACTGGGCCAGGAACGCGTGATCGGAGCGGGAGGCGTCCTCAGCGGAGAACTCGATGTCCTCGCAGAAGCTCTTGGCGTAGCCCACCATGTCGGTGATGCGCTGGAGAACCTGCTCCCGGGTCATCTGGAGCTTATACTCCATGTGGATGTCGCTGGTGGCCAGGAAGACGTGGATGCGGGGGTGCTTTGCCACCTTCACCGCGTCCCAGGCGGCGTCGATGTCGCCTTTGGTGCAGCGGGCCAGAGAGGCCACCGTGCAGTTGGACACCGCGGCCGCGATGGACTGGACGCTCTTGTGATCCATGGGAGAGGCGATGGCGAAGCCCGCCTCGATGATGTCCACGCCCAGCTTTTCCAGCTGTTGTGCCATTTCAATCTTTTCGCTGAGGTTCATGCTGCAGCCGGGAGACTGCTCTCCGTCCCGCAGGGTGGTGTCAAAAATCTTGATGCGTTTCATGGCTTGTTCCTCCTGGATTGATTTCAAAAATGACAACAAAAAAAGCCTTCGTCTCCTGTAAAGAGACGAAAGCCTGAACTTCCGCGGTACCACTCTCATTGGCACAAAAAATGCCCGCTTTCGGCATCGGCCCGGCGCACCGGACGAATCCCGCCTCTCTGGTAACGGTGAGGAGACCCGTTTTCACCTAAACCGCCACCGACGGTCTCAGCGAAAATACTCGAGGGCCAGTACATCCCACCGCTCTGCACCGCCTCGCAGCGACCGGCGGCTCTCTGAAGCGTCCTGATGGGACTTTTTCCCTGTCATCGTATCTGTTCGTTTTGCTGTTGCTAATTAAAATACCCGAATTCGACTGGTTTGTCAACCCCCCTTTTTCCGGTTTTACGAAATTTTTCCGGGCGGTCCGCCGGACCTGTCCGGTGCGCAGCGGAGCTACGGGAGCAGAAAACCGGGGACGCCGCAGAGGCGTCCCCGGTTTCGGAAGGTCCGGTATGGAAGATCGCTTAGGCCTTGGCCTGGGCGGGCTTCTTCCACTTCTTCATGTTGAGGAACAGCATGGCCACCGTGATGGCGATACCGGCGATATCGGTGAGGGTGCCGGGAATGAACATCAGCATGCCGGCGGCGATGAAGACGACCCGCTCCAGGATATTCAGCTTCCACTTCAGCCAGCCCTGGAAGCCGGAGGACATGACGGCGACGCCGATGAAGGCGCTGATGAAGACGGAGACGATCTCCACCGGGTTGCCCTGCATCATCATGGCCGGATTGTAGCAGAAGGCGAAGGGCACGATGAAGCCGGCGAAGCCCAGCTTACACGCCTCCACTGCCGTTGTCATGGGACTGCACTTGGCGATACCGGCGCCGGCGTAGGCGGCCAGAGCCACGGGCGGGGTGATGGCGGACAGGCAGGCGAAGTAGAACACGAACAGGTGGGCGGTCAGGGCGGACAGGCCCAGCTTGATCAGAGAGGGCGCCAGAATGGAGGCCGCGATGACGTAGGCCGCCGTGGTGGGCAGGCCCATGCCCAGAATGATGCAGGCCAGGGCGGTGAACACCAGGGACGGGAACAGCATCTGGTGAGCGGCCTGGATCATCATGTCGCCGAAGATGACGCCGATGCCGGTGAGGGACACCATGCCCACCACGATACCGGCGCAGGCGCAGCCGATGACGATGGACATGGAGCTGAAGCCGGACTTCACCATGGCGGGCAGGATGCTCTTCAGCGTGAAGCGCTTCTGCTTGTCAAAGAGCATGACCACAGGCACCACGCAGGTGGCCCACAGGGCGGAGTACAGGGGGGACAGCTGGATGACCAGCAGGCAGACGATCAGAACGCCCAGGATCAGCAGATAGATCCAGCCGCTCTTCAGCACGTCTCTGGTCTTGGGGATGTCCTGCTGATCCATCAGCTTGATGTCGGCCAGCTCGGACTGGGTGATCACGGCGCAGGCGCAGCCCCAGTAGTACAGCAGGGCCGGGATGACGGCGGCAATGACGATGTTGATGTAGTTCGTATTGGTGAACGCCACCATCAGGAACGCGCCGGAACCCATGACCGGGGGCAGGATCTGACCGCCAGTGGAGGCCACGGACTCCACGCCGCCGGCGAAGGCGGGCTTGTAGCCGCGGGACTTCATCAGGGGGATGGTGAAGGTGCCGGTGCCCACCACGTTGGCCACGGCGGAGCCGTTGATGGAGCCCATCAGGCCGGAGGCCACGACGGCGGCCAGAGCGGGACCGCTCTTCATCTTGCCGGTCAGGGAGATGGCCAGGTCATTGATGAAGTCGGAGCAGCCGGACGCCTCCAGGAAGGCACCGAACATAACGAACATGAAGATGACCGTGGCGGAGACGCTCATGGTGGTGCCGAAGATACCGTCCAGGTCGGTAGCCAGGAACTTGCAGATACGCTCCAGAGAGTAGCCGCGGTGAGCGATGGCCATGGGCAGATGGGGACCGGCCAGGGCGTAGACCACGAAGATCAGAGCCAGGGCGGGCATGATGTAGCCCAGCACGCGCCGGGCGCACTCCAGAACGATGATGGCCAGGCAGGCACCGGCGAAGGTGGCCATCCATGTGGTCTGGCTCAGACGCTCCGTCAGGTGATGGACTTCGTCCTGAGCCATCCACAGGGAGATCCAGGTGATGACTACCAGAGCGATGTCGATGGTGCGGCAGACGGCGCGGAAGGCCTTGCTGCCGGCGAACTTGTCCTTGAACACATGCTTGTACAGCGGCTGGGTCAGCAGGACCAGGGTCAGAGCGAAGCCCAGGTGGACGCCGCGCTGGACCACGTAGTCGAACAGGCCGTGGAAGCCGGTGTAGATGTGGAACAGGGTCATGCAGATGGCAACGATGGACGCGATCTTGATAAATTTGTCGCCCTTGCTGTCCTCCAGCGTTTTGCTGGCGGCAAGCTCACTGTCCAGCGAGCTAACGTCTATTTCTTTATATTCTTTATCAGCCATATGAGAGTCCTTTCTGATTGGATTCACATTCTTGAATAGGTCGGTGAAAAGTCACGGCCGGAACTGAGAAAGTCCCAGCTCCGGCCGTTGACGCTTTACGCAGGGATAGGAAAAGCTGACTTGCCGATTATTTCCGAGATCAGATCAGACCCAGCTCGCTGTAATAGCGGGTAGCACCGTCGTGCAGGGGGATGGGCATATCCGTGCACAGGAAGGAGGGATCGGTCATGTCGCTGAGCAGCGCGTTGCCGGCGGCCAGGTCGGCGCTGTTCTCGTTCATGGTCTTGCACAGGTCATAGACCAGGTCCTCGTTCATATCGGCGCTGACGATGATCAGGCACTTCACGCCGAAGGTATCGGTGTCATAGTCCTGACCGGTGTAGGTGCCGGCGGGGATCTTCGCCTGGATGTAAGCGGCGTTGCCGGCCAGGATGCCGTCGATCTCTTCCTGGGTGTAGTTCAGAACGACGATGTCCTTGGTGGCGGCGAGGTTCAGCTGGCCGCCGATGGGCAGACCGGCGAAGCCGAAGGCCGCGTCGATGATGCCGTCGCCCACGGAGTCAGCGCCGTCGCCCAGGCCCAGGTTCTCCAGGCTGGTGTTGTTGGCGTCGATGTCCATGACGGCGAAAGCGTCCAGGCAGGAGTTCTCAGTGGCGGAGGCAGCGGGGCCGACAGCCACGCGCTTGCCCTTCAGATCGTGGACATACTCCAGACCGGAACTCTTCAGCGCCACGCCGCTGGAGACGGAGGTGTAAACAGCGCCGATGACGCGGACATTGTCCAGAGCCTCGGTGAACTTGCCCTGGCCGGAGTAGCCCTTCAGAACAACGTCGGCGGTGGCGACGGCCACGTCAACTTCGCCGGAGGCCACGTCCTGCACGTTCTGGAAGGAACCGGTGGAGGTCTGGGTGTTGCACTTCACACGGTCCAGCTGGTTGGTCCAGACCTGGGACAGAGCAGCGCCGGCGGGATACAGGGAGCCGCCGGTATCACCGGTGCCGAAAGTCAGGATGGAGTTGCCGTAGGAGGGCTCGGAGGTGGCGGTGCTGGCGGCGGCGCTGCTGCCGCCGGAGGGGGCGGCGCTGCCGCCGTTGCTGCCGCTGGAGGAACTGCTTCCGCAGCCGGCCAGGAGGGATGCGGTCATCAGAGCGGCCATCAGAATGGAAAGTACTTTCTTCATTGCTTTTCTCCTCTTCCTTTGTTTGATTTGCAGCCGCATTGCAGCTGCTGTCAAAGTGGACCACAGGAATACTGCCCTAAAAAAACGGACAAGGGGATGGTTATCCCATTGGATATCCACCCCCTTGTGGTTCCTTCTAAAATATACTACACTCCCGCCAGTTTCGCAATCACAATTTTTTCGCACGTCGGATTTTTGTGGAGGATGACAGATGTCGGATAAATATTTGTTGCTTTTGCAATATTCACAAAGGACCACTATTATGCAATATGACAACAAGAAGCGTTGTATGATGACGTGATTGCTTTCCGAAAGAAGCCGTATCCCTCAGCATCTGGTCATGATGGAGAGGATGGTCTTGTCCGTCTCGTACATACCCTCTTTGCCCAGCACCGCCACGTTCCGGATGGTATTTTCCACGCCCTTGGTGACGATGCCGTCGCCGGAATAGAACTGCTGGCCGTTCTGGAACATCTCGTATCCGAAGATGCCCGCGTCCACCGCCACGGAGATCTTTGCCGCGCAGCTGGCCTTGGCTCCGTCGCAGATGATGCCGGAGGAGATGGCCAGGGCGTTGACGATGGTGTGGGAGACGGACCGCAGATCGCCGCCCTGGAGGTAACAGATGGCCGCACCGGCGCTGACGCCGGCGCTGATGGCGCCGCAGTAAGCGGAGAGCCGTCCGATGCCGCTCTTCAGATGCACGGCGGTCAGGTTGGAGATGGCCAGCGCCCGGTAGAGCTGCTCCTCCGTGGCGCCCAGCTCCTGCGCGTATTCCAGCACGGGGAGGCTGACCGTGATGCCCTGATTGCCGCTGCCGGAGTTAATGACCACCGGCAGCTCACAGCCGTTCATGCGGGCGTCGGAACCGGCGGCGGCCTTGGCTCTGGCTCTGGTCCGCACGTTGTCCGGCTGGGTCTTCAGGATCGTCCGGCCCACATTGGCGCCGTAGTCGCCCCGCAGTCCCTCCTGGGAGATGGCGCTGTTGCACCGCAGCTGCCGGTCGAACAGCTCCCGCACATCCTCGATGTCCAGGGACTGGGCGAAGTCGTAGATCTGCTCCACTGTCAGCAGGTCATAGTCCACGCCGGCCTCCTGGGCGGGATCCTCCGGCTTCGCCCGGAACAGAACTTCTCCGTTCTTTTCGATCAGGGCGATACCCGTGTGGTGATTGATAATCCGTACCTTTGCCCAGTCGCCGCCCTTGGAGACCCGGACGCCGATGTCCAGCAAGAGGTCGGAATCCGCCTGCTTCATGGTGATCTCCGCCTGCTGCATGTAGTCCTTCAGCTGCCGGATCTGCTCCGGCGTCACCTGGGAGACCACTTCCAGCTCCTTGTCCGCGTCGCCCGCGACGATGCCGATGGCCGCCGCCGCGGCCATGCCCCGCATCCCGCCGGTGTTGGGGACCACCACACTCTTCACATTCTTGATGATATTTCCGCTGACCTCCAGCTCCACGCGGTCAGGAAGGCAGCCCAGGGTCTCTCTGGCCTTCGCCGCGCAGTAAGCCACGGCGATGGGCTCCGTGCAGCCCATGGCAGGGACCAGTTCCTTGTTCAGGATCTCCAGGTATGCCTTGTATATCTCAGAATTCCGTTCCATATCCGGTCATCTTCTCCTTTCGTATTTCCGGGTCCGGGAGCCGGCCACTCCTTTCACCGCCCGTTTCGCCTCCCCGCCCGGCGGGGAAGCGCCATAACGCTATTATATATGATAACGTTTCCGGTGAAAACCTCTTTTTTGACAGATCCTGCCGGAAAAATCAGCCTCCGATTTCCGGAAAGACGGCGGCCCCCGGCTCATGCCGGGGGCCGCCTGCAGTCAAAGAGAGGGGGAGTCGGATCAGCCCAGGTTCAGAGCTTCCTTGACCTTGCCGATGATGTGCTGGCCGATGTCACGGGAAGCGTCCACGGTCTGGGCGCCGATGTGGGGAGAGACGATGAAGTTGTCGCAGTCGAACAGGGGAGAGTAGAACCGGGAGTCCTCAGTCAGGCCGTCGCCGGCCACCTCGTTCTCCAGAACGTCGGTGGCGTAGCCGCCCAGCTTGCCGGCCTTCAGGGCCTCGTACATGTCTTTCTCGTTGACGATGCCGCCGCGGGCCATGTTCAGGACCACCGCGTCGCTCTTCATCTTGGAGATGGACTCGGCGTTGAACAGGTTGCGGGTCTCGTCGTTCAGGGGCATGTGGATGGTGACAAAGTCGGAGACCTCGCACACCTCGGCGATGCTCATGGAAGTGGCCTCGTTCTTGGTGAAGATCTCGGCGGGCAGATAGGGATCGTACGCCACGACCTTCATGCCGAAGACGCGGGCAATCTCGCCCACGCGCTGGCCGATGCGGCCGAAGCCCAGGACGCCCAGGGTCTTGCCGCGCAGCTCGCGGCCCACGAAGGCGTACTTATCCCACTTCTGGTTCACGGTGACGTCGCGGTGAGCGGGGATGGTGTGGCGGGACAGCTCCAGCATCTTGCAGATGGTCAGCTCGGCCACAGCGTTGCCGTTCAGGCCGGGGGCGTTGAACACCTTGACGCCCTTCTCCTCGGCGTACTTGGTGTCGATGTGGTTCAGACCCACGGAGCAGACGCCGATGACCTTCAGATTCGCGGCGGCGTCCAGGACCTCCTTGTCGATCATGGGATCGACGCGCATGATCAGCACGTCCACGTCGGGGATCATGGCTTTCAGTTCATCCTTGGCGGGGGGCAGCTTCTCGCTGACAGTGACTTCCATGTACTTGCCCAGTTCCTCAGCAATGGCGCTGTGGACGGCATCAATGATCAGACATTTCATGGGACAAACATCCTTCCTTATCAAAATATAAGTTCTACTGCGGCGCGCCGAGGTCGGCCTCCTCTGACACACCTTTTATGCTCCTATTATGACACAAATTTTTCCTGCCGGATAACACATTTTTTGTGAGGGTTGCCACAATCATTTGACTGTGGTACAATTAAAATACATGGATGTCAGGCAATGTATGACACACTGGGGGGAGCACTTTGAATTTTTTACACTTGAAGTATTTCCTGATGGTGGCGGAGGAACTGAACATCACCCGTGCGGCGGAGCGGCTGTACATCTCCCAGCAATCCCTGTCCAACCACATCAGCAATCTGGAGCGGGAGCTGAATGTGAAGCTGTTCACCCGGTCGCCCAAGCTGTCGCTGACCTACGCGGGGGACCAGCTGGTCCAGACCGCCACACAGATCCTGGATCTCCACAGCCAGTTTCTCAACAAAGTGGGCGACATCAACCGCCACTATCTCGGCGTGCTGCGGGTGGGGATCTCCCACACCTGCGGACTGGCCCTGCTGCCTGAGATCCTGCCCAGGTTCCAGGAGGAGTTCCCCATGGTGGAATTCTCCCTGTTCGAGGGCAATTCCGCTCAGCTGGAGGATGAACTGTCCCATGGGCGGCTGGACCTGATCATCTGCTTTCAGCCCATCATGCTGGAGGACGTCCGGACTGTTCCCCTGACGGAGCAGCGGCTGATGATGGTGGTCCCCCGGAACTTCACCGACCAGCACTTCGGGGAGCGGGCGGAGGCCGTCCGCGCCCAGTTCGCCCAGGGAGCCGACATCGACGAGTTCCAGCAGATGCCCTTTGTGCTCATCAAGCGGGGCAACCGCACCCGTAGCATCGTGGACCAGTATTTCAGCCGCTACTACTTCAAGCCCAAGCTGATCCTGGAGACGGAAAACACCGTTACCACCCTGGCCATGGCCTCAGCGGGTGTGGGGATCACCATCTGCCCGGAGCTGTTCCTCCGGGCCATTCCCACGGCCTCGGCGGCCACCAAGGGCGTGGACCTGTTTCCCCTCACCGATCCCTCCACCTTCAGCCAGCTGGTGGCGGGATACCGGGCGGACCGGTATCTCTCCCACTTCGGAGAGCGGTTCATCGTCATGGCCCGGGAGGCCCTGCAAAATGCCTGCGGCGCGGAGGGATCTGTCCCCGGGCCGGTCTGACACGGCGGAGAGACCGGCCCGTCTCTTTGATCTATTCTTCTGATCCAAACGAAACTTACCAGGAGGAAATCCTATGGAAACCTTTTTACATGCCGTCTCCTCCGTCACGCTCATTCTGCTGCTGACGATGGTGGGCTATATCTGCGGCGCCAGACACTGGATGGGCGCTGAGACGAAGGCGTTTATCAGCAAATTCCTGCTGACCATCGCCGTTCCGTTCATGTGTATCTACAGCCTGCAGGTCAACCTGTCGCAGGATCTCCTGGCCCAGTCCGGCGGCATGCTCCTGAATACGTTTCTCTGCTGTGTTCTGAATTTTGTGCTGGCTTTTCTGATCGGACGGCTGCTGAAGATCCCGCACCGCAGTCTTGGCGTTTTTATGGTGATGTGCGCCCTCTCCAACTGCGTGTTCATCGGCCTCGCCATGTGCACCGAGCTGTTCGGCGAAGTTGCCCGGCCCTATGTGATGATCTATTACTGTGTCAGCACGTCCTTCACGCAGGTGGTGGGCATGGCATTGATCCGCTGGTCGGGAACCAATGAAAGCGGCCTCTCCTGGAGCTCCTTTGTGCGGCTCCTGAAAATGCCCACCATCTGGGCCGTCGTCATCGGTTTTCTGCTGATGCTGGCCGACGTGCAGCTGCCGTCCCTTGTCCTGACCTTTGCCCGGTACATGAATAACCTGGTGACGCCCCTGGCTCTGCTGCTGACAGGCTATATCATTCACGAGATCGGGCTTAAAAGCCTGAGGATCGATGTCCCCATGGCAGTCGTGCTGCTGTTCCGCTTCCTCTTTGCGCCTGCCCTCTGCTTCCTGCTCTGCGCACTGTTCGGCATTACCGGTCTGGCCCGCAGCGTCTTCATCGTGGAGGCCGCCATGCCGGTGGTCACACAGACGGTGGTGGCCTCCGCGGAATACGGCGCGGACGAGCAATTCGCCGCCCAGGGAGCCGCCATCTCAACGCTGGCCTGCTTTATCGTGACGCCGGTGCTGATGCTGATCCTCTGATGTGCAAAGATGTATAAAAGACCTCCTGCTGCAGGGAAAACCCACAGCAGGAGGTCTTTTTGTATCGCTGTCCGTTTCACCGGACATGGCCCGCACACTCACGGGCGGCTTTGGGCGTCGAACCGGCGCTGCTTCCAGCAGTAATAGAACAGGGAGAGGAAGGCGCACATGACCCATCCGAAGGGATAACCCAGTCCCACGGTGTAGATGTTCTTCACGAAGCGGGTGACGATGAACAGATACGCCTGGCGGCAGAATACGAAGCTGAACAGCATGATGAGCATGGGTCCCCGGGTATCTCCGGCGCCCCGCAGCGCACCGGCAAAGGTCTGGTTCCAGACGCCGAAGAACCGGAAGGGCAGCGTCATCCAGACGAACTGGGTGCCGTAGTAGATGACCTCCGGGTCCTGGTTGAACAGGGACACCAGGCTCTTGGCGAAAGTGCCCAGCACCAGGGCGATGCCGATGACCACGCAGCTGCCCAGAACGATGGAGGTGCGGGTGCCCTTCCTGGCCCGGCCCGGATCGCCGGCCCCCAGATTCTGGCTGACAAACGTAGTAGTGGCCTGTCCGATGCTCATGACGGGGAGGAGGGAGAACTGGTCCAGCTTCAGATAGACGCTCCATCCGGCCATGATGGAGGTGGAGTTGAAGCTGTTGATGTAGGATTGGACAAAGGCGTTGGAAAAGGAGGTCAGCGCCTGCTGGATGCCCACCGGCATGCCCAGCAGCAGAATGGACTTCAGAATGTCCGGCTTAAAGCGCAGGTCCTGCCAGGTCAGCCGGAAGGACTCGCTGGAGAGATGGAGCACGGCCAGGGACAGAAAGGCGGAGATGGCCTCGGAGACCACCGTAGCCGCGGCGGCGCCGGCGATGCCCCATTGGAACGCCACCACAAACAACAGATCCATCAGGATATTCAATATGCTGGTGAGGATTAGGATCTTCAGAGGCATCCTGGTATCCCCGACGGCCCGAAGGATGGCGCTGCCGATGTTGTAGCAGAACAGGAAGATGGTGCCCAGAAAGTAGATGCGGAGATAGGCGCTTGCCGGACCCATGGTCTCCTCCGGCGTGCTGATGGCCCGCAGCATGAAGGGAACGAAGGGAACGGACAGGAGACTGACGAGAGCGCCTACCACGATGGCGGTCAGCACCGCCGTCTCCACGGTCTCGTGGAGCTTGTCCCAGTCGCGGCGGCCGAAATGGGTGCTGATGATGATGCCCGCGCCGATGGAGATGCCGTTGAAGAAATTGACCAGCGTATTGCAGATGAAGGTGGTGCAGCCGATGGCGGCCAGTGCGGATTTTCCCACGAAGTTGCCAAGGACGATACTGTCCACCGTGTTGTAGAGCTGCTGGAACAGATTCCCCAGCAGAAGCGGCACCGCGAAAAGCGCCAGGTGCTTCCAGATGCTTCCGTGGGTCATGTCGGTGCTCTTGCTCAGGCCGGCCATGAAGCATGCCTCCTATCTTTGTGGATGTCCGCCGTCTCCGCGGCGGTCAAAGCGCAGAATGCGGGCACCGTCATGCCAACAGTGCCCGCGGTTTGCGCACGGATCATATGGGGAACTCTTGCGGCTGGAGGGCTGTGCCCTCCGCGTCCTGCCGCCGGATGACGGCGGGGATATTCTGATTTTTTATTAGTATATCACCCGGAAACAAAATCTGTCCACCGGGGAAAGCGGAAATCTTCTCCGCAGGCGCAGCCATGCCGCTCCCGTGAGGAGACTTACTGCTGCTTTTCAACGGCTCTGGACTTCTTGTTGACCCAGTTCATCATCACGGGGGGAGAACAGGGAGACGATGATCAGCAGGGCCAGGACGATGACGATGGGGTACATGTCGTATTCCATATCAGATGATCTGCGTGGACTTGCGGAAGAATACCTGTCCGTCCAGAGCGGTCTGACCGCTGCTCATCTCTCCGTTACGGAGACATTCCATCATTTTTTCACCGGCAACCGTGCCCACCTTGTCCATGGGCTGACGGATGGAGGAAATACCGGGGTACACCAGTTCCGACCAACCCACGGCGTCGTAGCCGCAGATGCCCAGGTCCTCCGGGATCCGGAGACCGCTGCGCTCAATTTCCTGAAGTGCCAGGAACAGGGTGTGGGTGTTCACCGCCATGATGGCTGTGCGTCGGCCGGGATAGTCGGCCTTCATCTGGAACAGCGCGGACCGGACGAGGCTGCTGTTGTTGCCTACATTGACCACGGACTCCTGGAAAGACATCCCCAGATAGCGTCCGGTGTACTCAGAAAAGATGTTGGACATCATCTGTTTGTGGAAGTCCATGGTGTCCACCAGGAAGCGGACCTTTTCAAAGCCCTGCTCCCGCAGATGATCCATCATGGCCCAGATCAGCTCCCGGTGCTTCACATAGACACAGCCATAGGGCCAGTCCATCAGATACCGGGAACACAGCACCACGGGGATCCCGCGCTCGCACAGCTCCACATATCGCTCCGTGGAATTCTCACAGGGGATGATGATGAATCCTTCCACCTGCTGGTTCAGGCACAGCTGAATGACGTTGCTCTCCTCTCTGGAGTCGCCGTTGCTGCGGTAGACGATGGTGCCGTAGCCGTGCTGGATGCAGACGTCCTGAATAGCGGTGATGGTCTGGGCTGCCACCTGGTAGCGGAGGGTGTTGGCGATGATGCCGATGAGACGGCTCTTCTTGGTCTTCAGGGTGCGGGCGATGCTGTTGGGTACATATCCCTTTTCCTCAATGACGTTCTCGATTCGCTGACGGGTCTCGGCGGACATATAACCGTAGTTACCGTTCAGATAACGGGAGATGGTGGTTTTGGAGACACCTACCTCTCTTGCAATGTCGGAGATAGTCACTTTCTTTTCCATGCATATCCCTCACTTACCGGTTTTGCAAACCGGTTTATTAACATTAAGCTAACAAAATTAGTGGGAGTTGTCAATAGACTTTTGTGTATGAAGAGCTAACTGCAACTCTATGAAATGCATAGGGGCTTCAGTTAATTTCACGAATCAGAGGCAGATAATTTGTGCAGTTCTGTAATATGGGGAGATGGAGAGGAGCCTGCAAAGTATGATGGAAAATGGACAGACAGGCACTTCTCAATCAAAAATCGGCAAATGCAAAGAAAATGTTTGCCAAATTTATGAAAAATGCAAGTTGACATCTCTTTCACGATTTGATAATTTAATATAAACCGGTTAACTAAAACGGTTTATATTAAGCGTTTATTTGAGGTGTAACTATGAAGGAGAACAAGATCAGACAGCTTCTGAGCGCACAGCAGCCCACTACGTCTACTCGCATCTGGAGCACCTGGCCGTTTTATACAGAGGTCGCCGGTGAAACAGGTAACTTTGATTATGTAGAGTTCCTGGCGGAATGCGCCCCCTTCACTTTGGTGGATCTGGGAATCTGGCCCGGGCGGCGGAGCTGAAGAATATGGGCTCCATGATCAAGGTGGATTTCCAGAATCGGGGATATGTTGCCCAGAAGGCGGTGGCGGCAGGTTTCCAGGCCATCAACTTTGCGGATCACCACACGGCTGACGAGGTGCGGGAGAGCGTCGCCATGATGAAGCCGGACAGCCTGGGCAGCGGCCGCTTCGGCTACCCCGGCCGCCGCTACATCGGGACGCAGCACCGGCTGAGCCAGATAAACCACGCCAGACGGCTGGATGACATTGTGCTCTGCTTCATGATCGAGAAGACGGAGGCCATGGAGAACATTGAGGAGATCTGCTCTGTGCCCGGCGTGGACATGGTGCAGTTCGGCCCCTCGGATTACTCCATGAGCGCCGGAAAAAACCGGAAGGAGTACGCAGAGGAGTGCAGGGCCGCTGAGCGCCGGATGATCGAGGCGGCGCTGAAGCATGGCGTCCAACCCCGCTGTGAAATCGCTGCGCCGGAGGATGCGGCGTACTACATCTCCCTGGGCGTGAAGCATTTCTCCCTGGGAGACCAGATGAAGGTTTTGGAGAAGTTTTGGGAAGAAGAGGGCAAAAAGATCCGCGTCATCGCGGATTCCTTGAAATAAGGAAGGAGTTATTCAAATGTTGAAGGTTTGCATTGCTGGTAATTATCCCGCAGGTACGGTGGAGGCGTTCCGCGCTGCGCTGCCGGAGGAGAAGTTCGAGATCATCACGGCGGAGACCCAGGAGGAGTTCACCGCGGTGACGGACGCGGACGCCGTGGTGCTGCGGGTGCTGAAGATGCCCGCTCCGGCGGACTTCGCCCGGTTCACCAATCTGAAAATGGTCATGCGCTGGGGCGTGGGCTATGACAACGTGGACATTCAGGAGGCCGGCCGGCTGGGCGTCTCCGTCTGCAACACCCCCGGTGCCAACGCCTATGCCGTAGCGGAGCTGGCGGTGGGCCTGATGATCAACGCGGGGCGCAACATCATGGGCTACTACCACCACGTGAAGGCGGGCGACTGGGACCGCAGCGCGTTCCCGGTGAACCTCTCCCTGAACCACAAGACCGTGGGCCTGCTGGGCGGCGGCAACATCGGCCGCCAGGTGGCCCGGCGGGTGCAGGCCTTCGGCGCTTCCGTCCGGTACTATGACACCTTCCGCCTGAAGCCGGAGATGGAGGAGCAGTTCCACATGACCTACGTGGATCTGGAGACACTGCTGAAGACCAGCGACGTGGTCAGCGTCCATGTGCCCCTGCTGGATTCCACGAGACACATTATCGGCGCGGAGCAGCTGGCCATGATGAAGAAGGGCGCCCTGCTGATCAACACCGCCCGCGGCGGGCTGGTGGACGACGCAGCCCTGCTGGCGGCGCTGGAGAGCGGCCAGGTGGGCGCCGCCGGACTGGACTGTGTGGAGGACGAGCAGAGCGAAGTCACCAAGGCCCTCTGCTCCCGGGAGAACGTGGTGGTCACGCCCCATATCGGCGGCACGGCCAGCGATCTGGGCAGCGCCATGATCCCCATGATCGTCAGAAACCTGAAGGCTCTGGAGGCCGGCGAGCCCCTGTCCTTCGTGGTGAACCAGCAGTATCTGGCCTGAGAGACAGAGCAAAGAGAAGAATTATCAAATAGAATAAGGAGAAGAGAACCATGAAAATTATGGACTGCACCCTGCGCGACGGCGCCAATGTCGTGGGCAACGGCTTTTCCGCGGAGTTGACGGAGATGATGCTCCGGGGCCTGACGGAGAACCACTATCTCATCATCGAGTTCGGCAATGCCAAGGGCATCGGCGCCGGAAACAAGGGCTTTGAGGCCCCCCTGACCGACGAGGAGTATCTCCAGCTTGCCCAGCCCTTCCTGGGCAAGGCCGAGATCGGCATGTTCCTGAACGCCAAGCGGTACGATCCCGCCAACATCGAGCTGGCCGCCCGGTATCACCTGTCCTTCCTGCGCTGCGGCAGCAACGCCGGTGACGCCCACATGTATCTCCACGAGATCAAGGACATCAAGGACCACGGCATCAAGGCATTCTACTCCCAGATGAAGGCGTACATCCTGACCCCGGAGCAGATGGCCGAGGAGGCCCGCCTGCTGGAGGACAACGGCATCGATGAGATCACCATCATGGACTCCGCCGGCTGCATGTTCCCCGATGAGGTCAGCGCCGCCGTGGAGGCCATGAAGAAGGCCGTCAAGGTGCCCATCGGCTTCCACTGCCACTCCAACATGGGTATGTGCGCGGCCAACGCCGTGGCCGCCTACCGCAGCGGCGCGGACATCCTGGACTGCGGCCTGCTGGGCATGGCCCGCAGCGCAGGCAACATGCCCACCGAGCTGGCCACCGCCCTGATGAAGAAAGAAAATGAGTGCGCGGAACTGGACTTCTACGGCTTGCTGCACTATCTGGACCGGGAACTGATTCCCGCCATGGAGAAGAACGGCTACAGCACCCCCCTGAAGCCCAAGGACCTGATCCTGGGCTACAGCGGCTGCCACTCCTCCTTCGTCAAGACCTTCACCGCCGTGGCAAAGGAGACGGGCGTGGACCTGTACCGGCTCATCGTGGAGGTCTCCGCCCTCAACCGGAAGGATCCGGACGAGAAGCTGATGCGGGAAGTGGCCGCCAGACTGGCCCAGTAAAACCACGTCAAACACAAGGACCGCGAAATACGCCGGGCGATGCGCTGGGGAGCGCGCCGCCCGGCGTGTGTTTTTCAGTTGGAGGATCAGAACCCCGGAGAAGGAATGCCGCCGCGGGAAACTCCGGGGGAGAACAGACGTTACGCTTTTGTCTGCAGATGGTGATATCCCAGTTTTGTCCGGGCATCCTTCAGGGACATGCCGTTCTTCACCTCGGCGATGATGGCCTGCTCCGTTTTCTCAATGTCCTCGGCGATGTTCGCCGCTTTCTCGGCCAGCGCATCGGGAATGCAGACCACGCCTGTATCATCCGCCAGAATGATGTCTCCGGGGCAGACCTGCACGTCGGAGACGGCCACAGGCCGGTTCACATAGTCCACCGTCACGCGGTCCTTGCCGGTGACCATGTAGGTGCTCTTGGTAAAGATGGCGTAGTCGTTGGCCTTGATGCCGGGGATATCCCGGCAGACGCCGTCGATGACCGTGCCGGCGATCCCCTTTTTCACGGCCACAAACGTCATGATGTCACCCCAGACCGTGCAATAATCTCTGCCGCCGTTGTCGATCACCACCACTTCGCCGGGCCTGACATCGTCCAGAAAGTCCCCAACATTCCCCTTGACAACGCCGTTGGGAACGTAATGGACGGTGAATGCCCGTCCGCAGATATGCTTCCCGGGCACCACCGCATGAAGCCCGCGCAGGCCGCAGGGGACTCCCAGCTTATCCATGGCGTCAGAAACGCTGGCCACATCCAGCTTCTGCAATCTCTCAATGATCGGTTCCATATCCATCACTCCGTATTTCGCACCGAAGACGCTCACTTCAGCATCTTTTCATAACCGAATTTGCTGTCAACAGCAAGCACGTCGCCGCCGGACAGGATCTCCCGTACCATGGCCTCTTCTCTTTCGCAGAGCTCCTCGGCTTTCGTCAGGACCTCATCCACGCGGCTCCAGGGCACGATGACCACGCCGCTCCGGTCGCCCATGACCACGTCGCCGGGGTGGACCTGTACGCCGCCGAAGGAGATCATTTCGTTGGTACTCTGCTCCATGATCCGGCCGCGGGCGGTCCAGACCACGGTGCCCCGGGCGTAGACCGGGAAATCGATCTCGATACAGTCGTCCAGATCCCGGGCGGCGCCGTCCACGATGACAGCGCCCACGCCCCTGACCTGGGCGCTGTTGGCCAGGATGCCGCCCCAGCAGGAGGTGTCCAGCCGGCCGCCGTTATCGATGATAATGATATCGCCGGGCTCCGCAACGGAGATGGCGGTCATGCCCAGATGATGGGTGTTCTTGGTCTCGCCGGCGGCTGCCATCTTGATGGTGACGGCGCGGCCCACCACCTTGCCCCAGCTCTCCCGCAGCGGACGGATCCCGTATGTGGCGCCCCTGATCCCAAGGGCGTCTTCCGCGTCCGCCACATTGGTGGTGGACAGCTTTTCAAAACGTGCCCTGTACTTCTGATCAAATTCGTTCATGCTGATACCCCTTTCGTCCGCGCGGTCAGCCGGTCCGGCCGCGGCGGCAGTTCAAAGCTTCGGGCGGGGTCACAGGCTCGTGCGGATCTGCAAAACTGGATTGCACTCAATTTGTATATTAATTGTCGACAATAAGGACGATATAAACATACAGCAGATGACAGGCTTTGTCAATAGAGGGCCGGTATTTCCCGGAAATATTTCGGTTTTGAATCCGCATCTGCCGCCCTTGACAATTTTGCCGCCTCCGATATACTGAAAGTGTTAAAATACATATTGTCGACCGCCAGATTTTATCCAGGCGCCGATCTTATCCCAAGGAGCATCATTATGGACAAAAAATCACAAGCGTATGAATATCTGAAACACGCCATCATCGTCGATGAGATCCCGCCTGGAAGCCCGCTGGTGGAACTGGAGCTCTCTGAATCTCTGCAAATGAGCCGGACGCCCATCCGGGAGGCGATGCGGCAATTGGAGACGGAGGGATTGGTAACCACGTATCCCGCCCGTGGCTCCTTCGTGACCGTTCTCACGCCCGATGATGTGCAGGAGATCTATGAGCTGCGTCTGGCGCTGGAATTGTGGGCCCTGGAGCGCAGCATTGCCCGCATCACCGATGAGGAGCTGGACGCCTTGCAGGCCGCCTTCGAGGAGGGATACCGCACCGGCGCGTGGGAGACGCTGCACAATGCGGACCGGGGCCTGCATGACCTCATTACGGAAAAGGCCTGGAGCAGGCGGCTGCTGATGCTGCTGAGTCTCCTGAACACCCAGGCGGAGCGGATCCGTTATCAGAGCGCCCGAAGTCTGGGGCGCGACGATCTCTCCTACCGGGAGCATCTGCATATCATTCAGTGCATCCGGGAGAGGGATCTGGAAAAGAGCAGGGCGGCGCTGAGGACCCATCTGCGCTCCGTGGCCAACTCCGCCATGGATGCCGCCAAAGCACAGGCGGTGAAGAGCTCGCTGTGATGGACAGCCTTTGGAATGCCTGAATCCTTCGGCGCAAGCGTTTTGACAGGTACGATCAAACAGAAACTCATGGAAATACAGGGACAGTTTGTCTCAGGTGTCAAAGTGCCTGCGGAAAGGCCCGGACCATTCCGGCTGCTCTGCTTGTTATGAAGCTGCTGTAGCGGCTGCGAAGAGAACAGACTTTTAAGATGCATACCCGAAAGGGTATGCATCTTAAAAACGATGAGATCAAAATGGATCGGAAAAATCTCAGACGCGCAGTTTCTTTTATGATGCGCATCCGCGGGTACGTCAGCACCCGCATGCTGAGGCGGAGCACTGACTGTATAGAACGGCGAAGTCGGAAAGCTATGCAGCCGGATCATCCGGCTGTTTTACCTGTAAGGGAAAACCAAAGGGAAAACGTTGGAAAATGCAAAACAAAAATCCCGTAACCTTCGCGGTTACGGGATTTTTTCTGGTGGAGACAGACCAACCAAATCCGAACCCAGAAAGTCCTCGACTTCCTTTAGTGTAATCGTCTGTGTACCATGCTGATAGTTATAGGTCAGCACCAGCTTATCGTCATACACAAATATCGCGTTGACAAAGGTGTCGATCAGTCGCTTTTGAAATTCCCGAT
>JALFSO010000074.1 GCA_022778785.1 Dysosmobacter sp.
ATGGAATCGAATGTCTGCAAAAAGCCTGCGTTAGCAGGCGTTTGCGCCGCACAGCGGCAGATTTTCGGACCGCATAGCGGTCCAAAAATCGAGACATTAGTCAGGCTGTCGGAAAAGTCTATGGACTTTTTCGACAGCCTGCGGGCCGGACGAAAGTCCGGCCCGGTCCGTATTTCCGCTGTTATTCCAGCTGCGTCAGCGTCACCACGCCGCCGTCCCGCTTTACAGAGAACCGTGGGTTTTCCCGGTAAGTGACGCAGGCGGCGCCGCCGTCCCAATGGGTGAACTCCATCCGCCAGCCCAGAGAATCGGGATAGCCGCAGACGGCACAGACCACCCGGCCGTCCCGGAGAAAGATGAGCTGGGTCATGCCCTCGCTGACCGTCTCCGGGATGCGGCGGCTCACCGGGACGCCCATGGTGGCGGCCATCTCCTTCCGGCTGGCGTATGGGGAGAAGGTGTACGCCGTGTCCCACCGGAAGGGGACCAGTTCATTGAGGGACACGGTATCGCCCTGTATCGCTTCCATCGACCGGTCCAGCCGCCGGACATTGAGCCGGTATGCCGGGTCCGCCAAAAGCAGAAGGAGCAGGACGGCCAGCACTGCCGGGAGCCATCGGATTCGCTTTTTCATGGGTATGACCTCCCGTTTCCGGGCCGTTTGGGGGCGGCAGGGCCGTCCGGTTGGGCACTGTGTGGATTATGTGAACAGAATTGTGGAAAACTTGGTGAATAATGTGGAAAACCGATGGGGCGGCTGGGAATTTGTCAACCGGGGGAACCGGTCCCTCCGGCGGCCAGTCGGGCGGACAGGTTCCAGCTCTCCCACTGTCCGCACGCCCGGGCCGCATCCTGCCGCCGGTTTGCCAGAATTTCGCCTACCGTCTCCTCCCGGAGGGTGTAGCCCACGTCCTCCGTCAGCCCCGGCACCCAGCGGCCGCTGCCCATGGCCGGGTCCAGCCGCTCCAGCTGGCCCAGGGCGTCGAAGGACAGGCCAAAGGCCAGATACGCCACGTCCATGGCGGTGCTCCGGCCGCTGAGATACCGGTCCACCTGGTCCTTCGCCACCAAGTAGTCCGCCGGGACGCAGTTGACGGCCAGCCAGCCCGCCAGCGCCGCCGGGAAGGCCGTCCGGCAGAACCGGAAGTCCGGGCGCAGGGACTTCCACAGGGCCAGCGCCAGAAACACCGCCATCATCCCCATGCCCCAGTAGGTCATCAGCCGCTTGAAGCTGAGGCCGTAGACGGACACGTACAGCGTCATCCGGCAGCAGGCGGAGGCCAGAAGCGCCAGACTCTCCGCCGCCAGCAGGACGGACAGTCCCCGCACCAGGCGCCAGCACCGTCCCGTCCGGCGGCTGCGGGTCAGGGCGGTCAGCGCCGCCGCCAGATTCACCGCCGTGACGCCCACCATCTGGAAAAAGCCGCTGCGGGCCCACTCCGCGTAGGAGATGCCCTTCTCCGCCAGATACGCCGCCCCGCCGGCCAGCCCCCGGAGCTGGACCGCCAGGAACAGCAGATACAGCCCGCACAGGCTCCACAGCACAAGGGCGTACCCCAGACCGTCCCGGTTGCCGGACCGGTCCGCCGGGAGTTTGTTCAGCGGCTCCGGACGGCCCAGCCGGTACAGAAAGCCGAAGACGAAGGGCGTCGCCGCCAGGGACAGACACAGCTTCCACAGTCCCGTGGTAAAGTGGTCCCGGAAGAAGGTCATGAAGCCCAGCGTCACGGCGGCGAACAGCGCGTCGGCGTCCGCCAGCACCGGCAGCAGCACCGCCAGCAGTCCCAGGGACACCGCCGTCCCCGCCAGAACGGCGGCGACTCTGCCGCCGCCCTGTCCGTCCCTCCGGCGCAGGGCGGCGGGGGCGGCCCCCAGACTGCCCAGCAGTCCCCGGAGCAGCAGGGCCAGCCGCTCCCGGAGCATGGCGGGCCGCCACCAGGGCAGCGTCCCCTGGGCGGACAGGGCCTGGAGGGGCGTCAGCACCAGCAGCGCCCCCAGATCCCACAGCCGGAACCACCAGTTGGAGGTCAGGGCGAAGGTCAGGGCCAGAAACAGGTCCGCCCCCAGCAGGACCCGGCTCTCCCGGGTGCGCAGCAGGCCCCGGCCCCCGTAGGCCAGGGACAGACCGTGCCAGCAGAACACCAGCAGCGTGACCCCCAGTCCCGGCTGGTGAAACAGCACGCTGTCCACCATCAGAAGACAAAATCCAAACGTCAGCAGCAGGAAGACCCGGTCCCGGGGGGCGGTCTCCCAGGTCTTTTCCGGATTTTTGGCGCACTGAACCAGCCCCGGCGCCTGCGGGGCGTTTTTCACGTTCTCCATATGCGATTCTCCTTACGAACTGTCCGTCAAACGCGGACAGAAATGGTTGAGGTGGGGGCGGTCAGACGGCGGAGGCCAGGGCGTTCAGCAGGGCCGTCACCGCCACCAGCACGGCGGCCGCCGCCGTCACCGCCGGGGCGGTGTCCATCAGGGCCGTCCAGTCTCCCGCGGCCACCAGATGGGACCCGTAGGCCAGCTGGCACAGCAGGGCCAGCCCGCAGGCCAGACCGCTGGCCGTCAGGACAGGGCCCAGGCGGCGCTTCCGCCGCTCCGGGCGGGCCAGGAGCCAGACGGGCAGTCCCCACGCCGTCAGGCCCAGGAGCAGACTGGCCAGGTTCAGCAGGCCGTACATCTCAGCGGCCTCCTTCCGATTCGACACCGTCCGGGACGAACTCCAGAATGTCCCCGGGCTGGCAGTCCAGGGCGGCGCAGATGGCCTCCAGGGTGGAGAACCGGACGGCCCGGGCCTTGTTGTTCTTCAGAATGGACAGGTTGGCCAGGGTGATGTCCACCTTCGCCGCCAGCTCGCTGAGGGTCATCTTCCGCTTTGCCATCATCACATCCAGATTCACGACGATCATGGCGGCCTCCTCAAATGGTCAGGTCGTTCTCGGCCTTGATCTCCGCCGCCTGACGGAACAGGGCCGACATGATGAGACACAGCAGTCCCGCCATGGCGAAGATGGGCACGAACAGGGCGTTGTAGGTCAGCAGGGGCGCGGGGGAGCCGGAGAGGCAGACGCTGAACACCACCCGCACCAGCGCGGCGGCCGCAATGCAGAAGGCGCAGACGGCAGCCCGCTTCAGGCTGACGGCGTTTTCCATGGAAAAGGGCTCTCCCCGGAGAATGGTGTTCAGCACCCGCCGTCCCTGCCACAGCACCACGGCGGTGCAGCAGCCGGAGAACAGCAGAAACAGGGCCAGCATCAGCGTGTACGGCGCGCTCCAGACCTTGCTGACGCCCTCCAGCCAGAAGGAGAACAGGTCCCCGGTCAGGCTCAGCTTTCCCGCCAGCAGAAAGGGATTCTCCCGCCAGTACACCAGCGGCGGCACGACGGGCAGGGCAACGAGGTTGCACACGAGGGTGATGTTCACCAGCACCTTCAGAAGCCCTCCAATCTTTTGTACGGATGTCTCTTGCATGGCAGTTCCTCCTTTATCTATCCGCATCGTATCACAGGGAATATCGTTTGTCAATGATAATTTATCGAAAAACAATAAAATCATATTGAGGGACGATGCGGCGTGCGGGACGGGGGCAAGGTGGGGAAAACGCAGGAAAGCGGCGGCCTGTTACGGCCGCCGCTTTCCTGTAAATGAGAGAAAGGAGAGGGAAAATCATGTATCTGTTGCAAACAAGCATCGCTGCTTGGTGAGTTCAATATACCGGGAGGCTGAAAAAAAGTCAACGGCTTTTCCGGAACCTTCACAATTTGTTTACAACCGCTTGGATTTCGTTCACGTTTTATTAAAATTTTGCCGCTTTGTCACTCTTTTGTTTCTATTTCCGGAATGGAATGCGGTATAATGCCTGTCAGACAAAAACCGACAGAAAGGGTCTGTTATCATGCATAAATTCACCGCGCTTTTTCTGGCCGTTTTGATGGCCGCATCCCTCGCCGCCTGCGGGCATCAGCCCTCCGGCGGCCCGCCCAAAGACGGAGACGGCAATTTGGCCGGCGTTTCCACGTCCTCCTCCGCCATGTCCTCACAGGAGCCGGAACCGGAGACGGAGACGCCGCCGGAGCCGGAGCCCTATGAGATCTCCGATCCCACGGTGATGCCCGAGGGCGGCGCGCGGGACGGCGTGCCCTACGCCGCGTATGACGGCGTGGTGGAGCATCTGTTCTTCCACCCGGTGGTGGCCTATCCGGAGCTGGCCTTCGACGGCGACAAGCAGGCCAACGGCATCGACGACTACATGGTCACCGCGGACGAGTACCGGAAAATTTTGCAGAGCGTCTACGACAAGGGCTACGTGCTGGTGGACATCGGCGACGTGTGGAGCGAGACCACCGGCGAGGACGGCCAGCCCAAAATGGTCCGAAACACCCTGTACCTCCCGGAGGGAAAGAAGCCCCTGATCCTGTCCTACGACGACACCAACTACTATCCCTACATGCTGGACAACGGCTTTACCTACAAGCTGATCATCGGCGAGGACGGAAAGATCTGGTCCTGGGGATTGGACCCACAGGGGAACGAGGTCACCAGCCGGGATCTGGACGCCATCCCCATTCTGGACAAGTTCGTGGAGGAGCATCCGGACTTCTCCCCCTTCGGGGCCAAGGGCTGTCTGTCCCTGACGGGGTATGAGGGCATCCTGGGCTACCGCACCCAGACCACCACCACCGGCTGGACGGCGGAGCAGGAGACTGTCCGGCAGCAGGAGCGGGAGGCGGTGCGGCCCATCGTGGCGGAGCTGAAGCGCACCGGATGGACCTTCGGCTCCCACACCTGGGGCCACATCCGCCTGGGCTCCAAGCCCCTGGAGGACATCCAGGCCGACACCCAGCGGTGGCTGGACGAGGTGGGCAGTCTGGTGGGGGAGACCCCCATCCTGTTCTATCCCCACGGCGAGCGGCCCGACGGCAACGACTGGAAGCAGACCGGCCCCGTGTTCCAGTACCTCCAGAGCCAGGGCTTCCGGGTGTTCTGCTCTGTGGGCATCGAGAGCTTCAGCTATATCAAGAAGGACATCTGCGCCGTCATCTGCGACCGGCTCCATCCCGACGGCACCACCCTGCGCTATTCCCGGGACCGGTACTTGCAGTTTTACGACGCGAAGGATATCATGGATGTGGACGTCCGGCCCCAGCGGGAGATCAAATGGGCCTGACGGGCATACATATGGATACCATGAGACGGCAAAAGGAGGTCTTTCCATGACATTGGAGGAACTGAAGCAGGCGGCCGTGGCCATGCTGGACCGGGCCTACTGTCCCTACTCCCACTTCCCGGTGGGGGCGGCGGTGGAGTGCGCCGACGGCTCCGTGTACACCGGCTGCAACGTGGAGAACGCGGTGTATCCGGCGGGCATCTGCGCCGAGCGGAACGCCATGTTCCACGCCGCGGCGGAGGGCCACACGGACTTCGTCCGCATCGTCATCGCCGGGCGGAGCCAGGACTACTGCGTGCCCTGCGGCATCTGCCGTCAGGTGATGCAGGAGTTCACGCCGGAGCTGGAGGTCATCTGCCTCAACGGCGCTGGGGAGGCCAAGACCTTCACCCTGAAGGAGCTGCTGCCCTACGGCTTCGACGGGAGGTGGCTGCCGGATGAACACTGAGGCGCTGCTGGCCCGTCTGCGGGCCGATGAACGACATGACGCCGCCGTCCTGCGGATGGGGGAGGCGGACTACGGCTGCGAGGAGCGCCCCGACGGCGCGCCGGAGATGGTGTGGCTGCTGGCCGTCACCGCCGACGGACGGGAGAAGTCCCTGGAGGTCCCGGCGGACGCGGCGGACCGGCTGGGGCTGGCGGAGGGCGTGCTGTTCCGCATGGAGGAATTGGGGGGATAGGGGTTCCACCCCCCGCGGGAGTGCGGGGGTGCGGCGAAGGCCGGGGGCTTTGCGAGGTCCCTCGCGGGGCGGGACTTTTTCCCGTCAGGACGGGAGTGCCGGGGAAGCCCGGCGGCTTCAAAACCCCCATTCTCTTTTTCCGAGGAAAAAGAGAATGCGCCTTTTGATGGTGTAAGAGAAAAAGGCTTGGGCGGCGGCATTCCGGACTTCGTCCGGAACGCTCGCAGCGCCTGTTACGGGGGTTTGGCCTGGTGGGACTCGATGGTTTTTGCCCACTCAACTGAATATGGCAGCTGCGAAAGCTGGGGGAATTCAGGGATGCTCTGCCGTTCTCTTTTCACTGCCGCACCCTGGCAGTTGCGGAAGTCTCCGGAAACGCCTTTGTCAATCTTCCGCAACCACCGGACTGCGGCAGCAAAACAGGAGCAGGGTGCATCCGGACCCTCCCCCGGCTTTTGCAACCGCCATACACGGTTGAGTGGACGCAAGCCCTCAAGTCAGTACCCCAATACCCCCCGTAAAAGGCGGGAAAAGGCGTTTCAGGCGGAGCCTGAAATGCCGCCGCCAGCGTCTTTTCTCTTGACACCATCAAAAAGCGCTTTCTCTTTTCGGCGCAACCGAAAAGAGAAAGGGGGTTTTGCCCTGCGGCGGAGCCGCAAGCCCGCGGCCTTCGCCGCACTTCCCCGCGCCCCGGGACGGGGCGCACCCCCAGTCCCCCGCGAGGGGCCACGCAAAAGCCGCCGGCCGCTGCCGGCAAAAAAAGCATCCCCCGACTGGGCCCTGCCGCCCGCCGGGGGATGTTGTTCGTATGGATCTGCTTTTACCGGCGACCGCCGCCGCCACCGGAGCGTCCGCCGCCGAAGGAGCCGCCGAAGCCGCCGGAGCGACCGCCGCCGCCACCGGAGAAGCCGCCGCCAAAGGAACTGCCGAAACTGCCGCCGGAACGTCCGCCGCCGCCACCGGAGCGACCGCCGCCGAAGGAGCCGCCGAAGCCGCCGGAACGTCCGCCGCCGCTGGAACCTCCGAAGCCGCCGCTTCTGGGGGGACGGGGCGGCGTGCTGCCGGGTCCTCTGCCTCTGGGGGTGCCGCCGGGACCGCCGGGAGGCGGGGGCGGTCTTCTGGGGGGCCGGGGCCGCCACCAGCTGCGGCCCCAGAAGATGGGATAGTACCGCCGGGTGGGGATGCCCATGCCGGGGCGGAGATACCGCCGCCGGTACCGGGACCAGCGCATGGCGTCCAGGATCACCCAGATCACCAGCAGGACGATCAGCAGCGTCAGGAACCGGGAGAAGATGGCCCCAGCGGCCAGTTCCACCGTGCCGGTGGTGTAGGTGGAGTACTGGCCATTGGGCGTGGAGTAATTCTCCCGCATGGCGGGGATGTAGCCCTCCTTCACCGTGACGCCGTAGCCGTCGGCCAGATAGTCCGTCACCGCGTCGAAGGCGGCCCGGACGCCGGCGTCGTATTCCCCGGCCACGAAGTCATCCTCCAGGTTGTTGTTGACGATGGTGTTGATGGAGCGGCCCTCGCTGTCGGAGAAGCCGGCGCCCCAGATGATGTAGTAGTCGCCGCCGGGCTGGCCGTTGTAGTAGTTGTCCAGGGCCAGGAACAGCAGGACGCCGTTGTTCCGCTCCGCCGAGCCAACGCCCAGGCGGTTGAACTCGTTGTCCGCGTAAGTGGCGATGTCCTGACTGCCGGTGTTGGAGATGACCTCCACGGCGATCTGGGCGCCGGTCTGGGCGAAGAGAGATTCGTTGATGGCGTCGATGTGGGAACAGGTCTTGTCCGACAGGACGCCCTGGTCGTCGTAGACGTAGGTATAGCTGCCCTGGATGACGGTGGAGGCGGCGCCGGTGTCCGCCGGCTTCTTCGCCTGGCCGATGCCGATGCTGACCACAATGGCCAGGATCAGGACCACGGCCGCCACAGGGCGCTTTTGGAAGATTTTCATGTTGGATACCTCCGGGAGGATGGGGATGTCCCTGGCGGGACGGGCTTTTGGGTCCCTTGCGGGAGTGCGGGGGTGCGCCCCGTCCCGGGGCGCGGGCGGGTGCCGGGGAAGCCCGGCAGCTTCAAAACCCCCTTTCGTCGTCGGGTCAAACTGCGCTATATTCGGGACGCCCTGCGGGGGAGGGCATCCCTCATGCCGCTTCGTTGCCCCTCCTCTTCCCCACAAAACCCGCTTCGCTGGGCTTTTGTGGGGGCCCCTATCGGTTGCGCCGAAAAGAGAAAGCGCTTTTTGATGGTGTCAAGAGAAAAAGGCTTGGCGGCGGCATTCCGGACTTCGTCCGGAACGCTCGCAGCGCCTGTTACGGGGGTTTTGGACTGGCAATAGCTGATGGCTCGGACCACTCAACCACGTATGCAGTTTCATTAGTTGGGGGAATTCAGGGATACCCTCTGCTTCTCTTTTCGCTGCCGCACCCTGGTTGTTGGGGGGAGATTGGTGGAAGGGGCGCTTCCGGATACTCTCTGCTTCTCTTTTGCTGCCGCAGTCCGGTGGTTGCGGGAGGCTGGCGCTGGGGCGCTTCCGGATGCTCTCTGCTTCTCTTTTTGCTGCCGCAGTCCGGCGGTTGCGGAAGACTGGAAATGTGGGCGGAACGCTTCCGCGAATGCCGGGGTGCGGCAGCGAAAAGAGGACGGCGGTGCATCCGGGCGGGACCCGGGATTCCGTTGATGTCAAGAGTTGATACAGGAGGTACAGCCCACAAGTCTACGCCGGGCCAACCCCCCCGTACTAGGCGCCGCGAGCGTTCCGGGCGAAGCCCGGAATGCCGCCGCCTAAGCCTTTTTCTCTTACACCATCAAAAGGCGCATTCTCTTTTTCCTCTCCAGGAAAGAGAGAATGGGGGTTTTGCCCCGCAGGGGGACCCTGCAAGCCACCGGCCTTCGCCGGAATTATCCGTGCAGCTCCATCAGCTTCTGCTTCAGCTCGCCCTCGATCTTCCCCAGCTGGGCCTCCGCCTCTTTCCGCTTCTGGGCGCCCTCCCGCTGGATGGTCAGCACCTCGTCCAGGGTGGAGATCAGCTGCTCGTTGGTGTGCTGGAGCGTCTCAATGTCCACGATGCTCTTCTCCGACTCCTTCGCCACCGCGATGGTGCCCATCTTCAGCATGTCGGCGTTCTTCTTCAGCAGCTGGTTGGTCATGTCCGTCACCGCCGACTGGGCCGCCGTGGCCTGACGGCTGTGCTCCAGCCCCAGGGCCAGCACCATCTGGGACTTCCACAGCGGGATGGTGTTCACCAGAGAGGACTGGATCTTCTCCACCATCAGCGTGTCGTTGTTTTGCAGCAGGCGGGTCTGGGGGCCCATCTGCACGGAGATCATCCGGGTCAGCTCCAGATCGTGGAGCTTCTTCTCAAACCGCTCGCACATCTGCACCCGGTCGTTGTACGCCTGGGCGTCCTCCTGGGCGCCCGTCTGCTCCGCACGGGCCTTCAGGGCCGGCAGCTCATTGGCCCGGACGTCCTCCAGCTTCTTCTTGCCCGCCAGGATGTACATGGTCAGCTCCTTGTAGTACTTCAGGTTCAGCTCGTACATCTGGTCGAACATGGCCACGTCCTTCATCAGGGCCACCTGATGCCGCTCCAGCTCCCGGGCGATCTGGTCCACGTTGGTCTCCACCTTGGCGTACTGGGCCTTCATGGTCTCCAGCTTGCTGCCGGTCTTCTTCAGCCTGCCGAACAGGCCCTTTTTCTCCTCTTCCTCGCCGAAGCCCTTCAGCTCCACCACCAGGTCGCTGAGGGACTTGCCGATCTCCCCCAGGTCCTTGGTGCGCACGGAGTTCAGGGCGTTCTCGGAAAAGCCCGCCACATTCTTCTGGGCCGCCGCGCCGTACTGGAGGATCATGTTGGAGTCGGCGATGTCGATCTTTTTGGCGAACTCCGCCACCGCCTGCTTCTCCGCGTCGTTCAGCAGGTTCTCGTCCATGTTCACCGGCGGGGCCTCCGGCTTGGCGGGCTCCGGCGCCGCCGGGGCCGTGGGTTCCAGGGTCAGTTCGGGGACGGCGGAGGCCTGGGCGGTCTCCGTGGGATCCAGGGTCAGCTGGGGAATGCTGTTGAACTCATCAGCCATGGTCGTTTCCTCCGTTTGTCGTTCAGATTTCGTTCCGTGTTTCTCCGGAGCCTCACAGCTCCAGCTTGATGTCCGTGCCGCCGTCGGAGGCGGCCTGCGCCTTCAGGGGACCGTCTGTCAGGCCCTCCCGGGCCATCAGGTTCTCCAGCACCGTGATGTCCGTGGAGATGTCCAGGGCCTCGTCGCCGTAGAGGGCGTCCAGCTGCTTTTCAAAGGCCGTCACCACGGTGTGCATCATGCCCTCCACGTTGCGCTTGGTGGCGTCCACGTTCTCCCCGGAGATGCCGGAGGCGCTGGCCCGGTCATAGGCGTTGAGGATCTTCAGGGTGGTGGGCAGATAGTAGTCCATGAATTTCCGGATCTGGGGCAGCTTCTTCGGGTCCCGCTCCACCTCGCTGAAGATCTTGGCGGACACCTGCTCCAGCCGCACGATGTCGGCGGAGATGGCCTCGTCCTCGATGTTGCCGTCCAGCCGCTTCATCTCCGCGATGGCCAGACGGCCGTCCTTCAGGGTCTTGTCCAGCTCGGCGTTGCCGGTGGACTTCTCCGCGGGCTTTCCGGCGGGCTTGGCGGCGCTCTCCGTCTGAGGCGCTCCGGTGTCCCGGCACAGCAGGCTCACCGCCAGAAAGACCGCGGCGGACACTGCCGCCACCAGAATGTAATGGACCGGACGGTACAGCGGGAACGCCAGGGCGTACACCAGCCACACCGCCGCGGCGGCGTAAAAGGGCGCCACCGGCTTGCGTGCAGTCATTGTGAGACCTCCTTCTCCGCGGCGGACCGCGGGAATCTGATGATACCTTGTCCAGTCTATTATACTGCGGATGCGCCCCACGGTCAAGCAGGGGAGAACGGTCGGTTCCTGTTGAAAAACCGGGCGGAGGCCGGTATAATACAGGTGTCTTTCCGACGGCATTACAGAGAGAATTTGAGGGGTAGCGATATGACAGGACTGGGGACCATCATCAACACCGGCGCCATCGTGGCGGGCGGCGTGTGCGGACATTTCTTCGGGCGGCTGCTGAAGGACCGCTATCAGGACACGCTGTACATGGCCTGCGGCGTCACGGTGCTGTTCATCGGCATCGGCGGCGCCATGAAGGGCATGCTGCGCATCGAGGGCGGGACGCTGGGCTGCGGCCGGGAGATGCTGGCCGTCATCTGCCTGGCCCTGGGAGGCCTCATCGGCGAAATCATCGACCTGGAGGACCGGTTCGAGCGGTTCGGCGAGTGGCTGAAGCGGAAGACCGGCAATGCCCGGGACAAAAATTTCGTCAACGGCTTCGTCACCGCGTCCCTGACGGTGTGCATCGGGGCCATGGCCATCGTGGGCGCCATCCAGGACGGCCTCACCGGCGACTGGTCCATCCTGGGCACCAAGGCGGTGCTGGACCTGATCATCGTCATGGTCATGACCTGCTCCATGGGAAAGGGCTGCGCCTTCTCCGCCATTCCCGTGTTGATCCTCCAGGGGTCCGTCACGCTGCTGGCCGGGCTGCTGAAGCCCATCATGACGGACCTGGCCATGAGCTATCTGTCCCTGGTGGGGTCCATCCTCATCTTCTGCGTGGGGGTGAATCTGGTGTGGGGCAAGAAGGTCCGGGTGGCCAATCTGCTGCCGTCCATCGTGTTCGCCGTGGCGGCGGCCTTCCTGCCGGTGTCCTTCTGACGGCGGAACATTGCACGGCTTTGCACGTTTGGGTGCAGTCACCCCAGGTGACCCCAGGTGACCTCAGGTGACGTGGGGTTAAGGTAAAGGTTAAGGATAAGGTTAAGGTCAATGTTCTGTTAAGGCGCGCCGCGTCGGGCGGCGCGGGGGAGAGAACTGCACGCTTTTGCACGGTTTCGTGCGGTCACTTGAAGATCTTCAAGTCACTTCAGAATTTTGACGCTATAGTAATAGCAACGTTAATGTTATAGTTCATGTTATAGTCACTGTTATGGTTAAGGCGCGCCGCGATGGGCGGCGCGGCGGCGGAGCCGCGAAAAGAGAAGACTTTTTTTCAATTAGGAATGAGGAATGAGGAATTGGCTTCATCCACCGGCACAGACCCCAAATTCCTAATTCCTAATTCCTCATTCCAGAAAGATTGGCAGGGCCGGCGGCTGGTAGCTGCACCAGACGAAGGCGAACAGCACCGCCCACAGCAGCGCCAGTCCCGCCACCTGCCGCCATCCGGACCCTACGGCGCCACGGCGGAGCAGCCGGTAGTCCAGCCAGAACAGTCCGGCGTCCGCCAGAAAGAAGATCAGGATATCCGCCCAGAGGGCGTGGAGGCCCAGCGCGCCGGTGTACGTGTAATACGCCAGGGGAATGGCCGCCGTCCCCAGCGGCGCGGTGATCCCCCGGACGGCGAACAGGTCCGGATACTGCCGCCCCAGAAAGAACGCCTGGACCAGCGTGAAGACGAACACCGGGACGTACAGCAGCTTCATGTGCTCCCACACCGATTCATTGACGGCGGAGAAGGCCATGGCCCAGGCGGCTTTGCCGGTCCAATCGTAAAAAAAGTGCAGGACCGTCCCCGCCAGTCCCGTCCACAGAAATCCAGCCAGTTCCCATCCGAATAGACGCTTGCCCATACCGCCCTCCGCAGCTCCATGAGAGATCAAAGCCGCGGCCCCCGTGAGAGGGGCCGCGGCTTCAGTTTATGCAGGTTTTTCCGGTCTATCCGTGTTTTTACCGGTAGGTAGGGACCAGGATCTCCGGCAGACGGTCCGTCACCTCAAAGGAGGGGCCGGGCAGCGTCTCCACGCTGCCGGAGCAGAACAGCTCCAGAAACCGCTCCACCCCGCCGATGTTGGGCAGGCCGTAAGGGGCGTGACGGTAGTGCATGGGCACGGCGCACCGGGGATGGAGCTGCCGCACCGTCTCCTTGGCCTCCTCCGGGCCGATGGTGTACACGCTGCCCACGGGCACCAGCAGCACGTCCGCCTGTCCGATGGCCGCCGCCTGCTCCCCGCTCAGCAGGTGCCCCAGGTCCCCCAGATGGCACACGCTGACGCCCCCGGCGGTGAACACCCGGATGGTGTTGGTGCCCCGGAGGGCGCCGCCCTGGCCGTCGTGGAAGGAGACGATCTCCCGGACGGTGAAGGGGCTCTCCCGCTCCGGCAGCAGCGTCACCCCCGCCCGGTAGTTGTGGTCGAAGTGCTCATGGCTGCAATAGACGGCGTGGGCCTCCGCGCAGGTGTCCGGATAGCCCGTCACCCCGGTGAAGGGGTCCGTGATGATCTGATAGCCGTCGTGTTCGATGCGGAAGCAGGAATGGCCCAGCCAGGTAATGGTCATGAACATACGCTCCTTTTCTGTATTCGCCCGAATGCGGGCATTCGGGCGGGAAGATGTGATCCTGATGGTCAGATTCTATCACACTTTCCCCCGGCCGTCATCCTCTTTTTTCGGCTGGTCCGAGAGCTTCCGGTTCCGCTTCCGGCGCAGGACCCGGAGCACCACTACGATCACCGCCGCCAGCACCAGCAGCCACACCCAGCCGTAGGCCAGGGCGATGAGGATGCCCTGCACGCCGGTGATGAAGCCCTTCCAGCCGGAGGACAGGGCCGTGCCCAGCCGCTGGACGAAGCCCGTGGCCGGGGCCTCGGTGTCCGACAGGCGGTAGACCTCCTCCAGGGACAGCGTCACCGTGGAGTAGCCCACCAGGGAGTCGTAGTGCCGCAGCTCCCCGGACAGGGAGTCGATGGCCTGCTCCGTGTCCGAGATGGCGCTCTCGATGGTGATGATGTCCTCCATGTTCTCCGCCTTGGCCAGCAGCGCCTGGAGCCGCTCCAGCTTCGTCTGCTGGGTCTTCAGACGGCCCGCCGTGTCGTAATAGTACTCGCTGACGTCCTCGCAGGAGGTGTTCTGCCACGTGACGTGGCAAAGCTCCCCCACCTGGGTCAGAAAGCGCTGAAACTCCTCCGCCGGGACCCGGACGGTGTAGCTGCCGTGGCGGTAGCCGCTGCCGTACTCCCCCACGCCGCTGTCCTGGAACCAGCCGCCGCAGTCCTCCACCAGCGCCGTCAGGCTCTCCGCTGCGGCGTCGAAGTCCTGGGTCTCCAGGGACAGCTCCGCCCGGTAGACGCGCTTGGCGGGCTGGAGCGCCGTCTCGCCCCGGCCGGTTTCCGGGGCCGCCTCCGGCTCCTGGGGGGACGCCATGGCGCCGGGCGCGCCGTTGTCCCAGCCCCGGCCGCCGGCGTAGCTGTACGACTCCGTGACTGCCATGTCCGCCGCCGCCGTGCTGGAACTGCTGGACGCGCCGCAGCCCGCCAGTGCCAGCGCCGCCGTCAGGCATAACGCCGCCAGCGCGAGACCTCTCTTTTTCATCCGCTTCATGGGATATCCTCCTTGTATTATAGAGTAGTAGTTATTAGAGCCCCTCTCCAAGGGCTGTGCTACACTGTAAGGGATGCTGTGGATTGGTAATCGCCTCCTTGTCGAGTGTCCGGATCTTCCCGCCGGACCTTTGTTTCTTTAGACGGAAACGGCGGCAAAAGGTTCCCTCCCCTGTGGAAAAAACGGAAGTTTTTTCATGGGCGCGGCGGTTTTCCCCAAATCTTTTCCCGCCGGGCATTGCCTTTTTCCGGGGAAGGCGGTAAAATACGGCTGATCGTTTGTCTCCCGCCCCGGGAGCGCACTATACATATGGAGGAGAACATCATGACTTATCAGGAAATCCTGGCCGCCGCCCGCACCTGCTCCGGCCCCTACTGCAAGGCCTGCCCCGTCTGCAACGGCATGGCCTGCAAGAACACCGTCCCCGGCCCCGGCGCCAAGGGCATCGGCACCGGCTTCATCCGCAACTACCAGAAGTGGCAGGAGCTGTGCGTCAACATGGACACCATCTGCGAGAACAAGCCCGTGGACACCTCGTTTGAGCTGTTCGGCCGGAGGTTCGCCCTGCCCGTATTCGCCGCCCCCGTGGGCGCCATGACCCTCCACTACGGCGACAAGTACGACGACCTGACCTACAACGACCTGCTGGTCTCCGCCTGCGCCCAGGCGGGCATCGCCGCCTTCACCGGCGACGGCACCAACCCCGCCGTGGTGGAGGCCGCCGCCGTGGCCCTGAAGAACAACCAGGGCCTGGGCGTGCCCACCGTCAAACCCTGGGATCTGGACACCATCCGCCACAAGATGGATCTGGTGAAGGCCGCCGATCCCTTCGCCATCGCCATGGACATCGATGCCGCCGGACTGCCCTTCCTGAAGGGCCTCAATCCCCCCGCCGGCAGCAAGACCGTGGAGGAGCTGAAGGAAACCGCCGCCATGGCCGGAAAGCCCTTCATCCTCAAGGGCATCATGACCGTCCGGGGCGCCGAGAAGGCCCTGGAGGCCGGCGCCGCCGGTATCGTGGTGTCCAACCACGGCGGCCGCGTGCTGGATCAGTGCCCCGCCACCGCAGAGGTGCTGCCGGAGATCGCCGACGCCGTGGGCGGCCAGATGACCATTCTGGTGGACGGCGGCATCCGCACCGGCATGGACGTGTTCAAGGCCCTGGCCCTGGGCGCCGACGGCGTCCTCATCGGCCGTCCCTTCGTCACCATGGTCTACGGCGGCGGCGCCGAGGGCGTCCAGGTCTACGTGGACAAGCTCCAGGCCGAGCTGGCCGACACCATGGCCATGTGCGGCGCGCATGCGCTCAGCGAGATCAGCCGGGACATGGTGCGGTGAGCTTCGCCCGAATGCAGGCATTCGGGCGAGAAGTCCCTCGACAAAGTGCAGGCACTTTGTCGAGGGAGAATTGCCGGGAACCTCCGCGCACTCGCTTCGCTCGCACACTCCGGTTCCCTGAGAGGTATTTTTTCCGCCGCGCATGTCGCCGGAAAAAATGATTCCGGCCATTTCGCCGGCTCCGGCCGGCGAAACCAAAGGGGGCTCCCAGCCCCCTCAGGACTCCCCTGGACGCCTGCGCTTCGCTGGGCGGGACGGAGGATGCGGGGGATTCCGCCGCCTGCGGGCGGCGGGTGCGCCTTGTTCCCGCCGTAGGCGGGAACATCGGCGATGCGGGAATTTTGCCGCCTGCGCTTCGCTGGGCGGCGGAAACGACGGGCGGCATCACTTCTTCCCTGATCTTCTTTGCTTCTTTCAATACTTCTGTGCTTTCATCAGCAGTCTTCCGGTTTGGCCGGGGGCTGCTTTTTTTGCGCGTTTTTCGGGAAATTTTCCGGTGTTTGCACGGCGGCGGACAAAATTTCCCGGCCCTGACGCCCCGGGTGATGACAGAAATGGGGGATGGATATGGAACGGACTGCCAATGCCGCCCGGCGGGAGCGGTTCTGCCGGGCGTATCTGCGGACCCTGGACCCGGAGCGGGCCGCCCGGGAGGCCGGGGCCGATGACGGCTTCGACCTGCTCCGCAGTCCCGTGGCCCGGCGGGAGCTGGAGCGGATGCGGGGCGATCTCGCCGCCCAGATCACCCGGGAGGACGCCCTCCGGCGGCTGGCGGAGCTGGCCTTCGGACGGGCCAACGACGCCGCCCTGCTGGCCCTGTCCCCGCCGGGACAGCGGCCCGACGTGGGGAGTCTGGACCTGTCGGCGGTGTCGGAGCTGAAGGTGACCGACAAGGGCGTGGAGATCAAATTCCTGGACCGTGTCCGGGCGCTGGAGGCCCTCTGTGAGCTGCTGGGGGAGAACACCGGCGGCGCGGCGGAGTTCTTCCGGGCCCTGGAGGACATGGGCGGAGAGGACGCGGAGGACCAGTGAAAAACACGGACATCCTGCGCTTTTCCCCCAAGCAGCGCCGGGCCATGACCTGGTGGCTCCGGGACCGCGATCACGACGCCATCATCTGCGACGGCGCCGTCCGCAGCGGCAAGACCCTCTCCATGGGTCTGGGCTTCTTCACCTGGGCCATGGGGACCTTTCACCAGAAGCAGTTCGCCCTGTGCGGCAAGACCATCGGGGCGCTGCGGCGGAATCTCTTGCAGGACCTGCTGCCCCGGCTCCGGGCCATGGGCTTCCGGTGCAGGGAGAAGCACAGCGAGAACTATGTCACCGTCTGGTTCGGGGGACATGAGAACCGCTTCCTCCTGTTCGGCGGACGGGACGAATCCAGCGCCGCCCTCATCCAGGGCTGCACCTTCGCGGGCGTCCTGCTGGACGAGGTGGCCCTGATGCCCCGGTCCTTCGTGGAACAGGCCATCGCCCGCTGCTCCGTCACCGGCAGCCGCCTGTGGTTCAACTGCAACCCGGAGGGACCCCAGCACTGGTTCTACCGGGAGTGGATCCAGCAGGCGGAGCGGCGCCGTGCGCTGTACCTCCACTTCACCATGGAGGACAATCCCGGTCTGTCTCCCCGCATCCGGGCCCGCTACCGGAACTCCTACTCCGGCGTGTTCTACCGGCGGTTCATCCTGGGGGAGTGGACCGCCGCCCAGGGCCTGGTGTACGACTTCTTCGACCGGGCGCGGGACGCGGCCCCCGTGCCGGAGGGGGACTTCGGCCGCTGGCGGGTGTCCTGCGACTACGGCACCGCCAATCCCGCCTCCTTCGGCCTCTGGGGCGAGCGGAACGGGACGTGGTACCGCGTGGCGGAGTACTACTACGACTCCCGCCGGGCGGGCCGTCAGAAGACCGACGGCGAGTACGTGGCGGATCTGGCGGGTCTCCTGGCCGGGCGGACGGTGGAGCGGGTCATCGTGGACCCCTCCGCCGCCAGCTTCATCACGGCTCTGGAGCAGGCGGGGTATCCCGTCCGCCGGGCCCGGAACGACGTTCTGGACGGCATCCGCGTGACGGCGGAGCTGCTGCGCTCCGGACGGCTGGTACTCTGCGATACCTGCGGGGACTGTCTGCGGGAGATGGAGCTGTACTGCTGGGACACCGGCCGGGAGCGGGAGGCCCCCCGCAAGGAGAACGATCACGCCATGGATGATATGCGGTACTTCGCCATGGATCTGGCGGGAGAGCGGCGGGGGTTCGCCGCCACGTGGGTGGAGAGGCGGGCGTGATGGCCCCTTGCGAGGGGCGGGGATTTTGATTTTTCAATTTTTCCTTGCGGGAGTGCGGTGGGGCGCCCCGTCCCGGGGCGCGGGAGAGTGCGGCGAAGGCCGATGGCTTGCGGCTCCGCCGCGGGGACGGACCTTTTTCCGTTGGCACGGGGGTGCCGGGGAAGCCCGGCAGCTTCAAAACCCCCTTTCGTCGTCGGGGCAAACTGCGCTATATTCGGGACGCCCTGCGGGAGAGGGCATCCCTCATACCGCTCCGTTGCCCCTCCTCTTCCCCACAAAACCCGCTT
>JALFSO010000070.1 GCA_022778785.1 Dysosmobacter sp.
GCGGCTTTGCGATTCCCGGCCCCTTCTGGGCCGCCAATCGCGCCGCTTCCTCGAAACCGGCTCGCTTTTTCCGCCGCTGGCGGCGCTTCGCCAGTTTCCCCCTCGTACTCCCCCTGCAAAAAAGGACTCTTTTCCTTCAGACAGGGTTTTTCGACAAGCTGAGAGCCGCGGAACGGAAGTTCCGCGGCCCTTTCATCTTTGCGCAGGGAAACCGGCGCGCTCACTCGGCGGCGGTCTTCTTTCCGGACAGTTTGTCCGCCAGGATGCACAGCACAATGGTGGCGGCCATGTCCGGCAGGGTGCAGCCCACCACAATGTCCACGCCCATCAGCAGGCGGTAGAGGATGAAGCCGACGACCCAGATCACCAGATTCCGGACATCGAAGTCCGCACCGAACCGGTCCCGCCGCAGGAAGAAGCAGTCGGCGATCTGAATGGCGATCATGGGGGCGAACACGGAGCCGATGAGGTACAAAAAGCCCGTGATGTCGTCCATGGGGAACAGCAGCGCCCCGGCGATGCCGATCACCGTGACGGCCACCGCCGTCCACTTGCCGTTAATCTTTTTGGACAGGGACTCGGCGGAGATGCCGGCGGACCAGGCGTCCAGGAAGGTGGTGGTGACGGTGGACAGCACCAGGATCACCAGGGCGGCGATGCCCAGTCCCGCCTTCACCATGATGACGGCGATGTCGTACTCCCCGGTGTAGATGGCGGCGCCCATGCCGATGACGTACATCCAGCAGGACACCAGACCGTAGGTGACGGTGCTGGCCATGGTGGCGGCGAAGGGACGCTCCGCCTCCCGGGTGTAGTCGCTGATGAGGGGCAGCCAGCTCAGGGGCATGGCCACCGCCAGCTCCACGGCGGCGCCGAAGCTCATAGCCTCGCCCAAATCGCCGCCCACGGGAGCGCCGTCGAAGAAGATGACCTTGCACAGCACCAGCGTCAGCAGGAACAGGGCGGTCATGGCGATCTTGTTGATCCAGCCCAGATCGGTGATGCCCACCAGGATCCACACGATGATGAGCCCGCCGATGACCAGGCACCAGATCCAGCTGCCGGAGCTGAAGATGCCCCCGGCGGCCAATGCGCCGTCGTAGATCATGATGGCGGTCCAGCCCACCAGCTGGAGGACGTTCAGGAAGGCGAACAGCAGTCCGCCCTTCTGACCAAAGGACATTTTCACGGTCTCCATGGCGCTGCGCTCCGTCACGGCGCCGATGTAGCCCGCCAGGAACAGCATAACGCAGCCGATGAGGTGGCCCAGCAGGATGGCGGCCAGGCCTCTGCCGAAGCCCAGGGGGGCGAAGGCGGTGCCGGTCAAAATCTCCGCCAGGGAGACGCCGGCGCCGAACCAGATGAGGCCGTTCTGGAAGGTGGAGGTCTTTTTCATCACACGCCCTCCTCAATGAACCGGCTCTTCAGATCGAAGGTGTGGTCCATGGGGCCGGAGCCATGTCCCAGGTCCAGCATGGCCCCCAGGGCGCCGGAGATGTAGTCCTTGGCCCGCTCCACGGCGGTGTCCAGATCATAGCCCTTGGCCAGATTGGAGGCGATGGCGCTGGACAGGGTGCAGCCGGTGCCGTGGGTGTTGGGATTGTTGATGCGCTTGCCCCGGAACCACTTGCCCGCGCCGTCCCGCCACAGCAGGTCGTCGGCGTCGTTGATCTGATGTCCGCCCTTGCACAGGACGGCGCAGCCGTAGGTTTCGCTGATGGCCTTGGCGGCGGCCTCCATGCCGGCGGCGTCGGTGATGGTCCTGCCGGAGAGGATCTCCGCCTCGGGAATGTTGGGCGTCAGGACGGCGGCCAGGGGCAGCAGCTCCCGTTTCAGGGTCTCGATGGCGTCGTCCCGCAGCAGCTTGGCGCCGGAGGTGGCCACCATGACCGGGTCCACCACGATGCGCTTCGCGCCGTACTGCTTCAGCTTCCGGGCGATGGCGGCGATGAGCTCCGCCGAGGAGACCATGCCGATCTTCACCGCGTCGGGGAAGATGTCGGTGAAAACGGCGTCCAGCTGCTCCTCCAGAAACAGGGGGGTGGACTCCAGAATGTCTGTGACGCCGGTGGTGTTCTGGGCGGTCAGCGCCGTGACGGCGCTCATGGCGAATACGCCGTTGGCCGTCATGGTCTTGATGTCCGCCTGGATACCGGCGCCTCCGCTGGAATCGCTTCCAGCAATGGTCAATGCTGTTCTCATATCAAAAACTCCTTTCCAAATCACAGCAAGGTTTTCTAACGCGGCGCAAGGTGGTGCCCCCAATGCACCGCGGGTCCTCCGGCAAAGGCCGGTGATCCGTTGCTTTTCAAACAGCGGGGTTCCGCCCGGTCAGCGGGCGATGGCCTCCGCCAGCCGCCGCAGCTCCGCGGCGGCGGCCTTCACGTCCTTCTGGGCGAACAGGGCGGATACCACCGCCACGCCGTCCAGTCCACGGCCCGCCAGAGTGGGCAGGTTCTCCCGGGTGATGCCGCCGATGGCCACCACCGGGATGTCCACGGCGGCGGTGATGGCGGCCATGGCCTCCGCCGCGATGGGCTTGGCGTCGCCCTTGGTGTGGGAGACGAAGGCCGCCCCCACCCCCAGATAGTCCGCCCCGGCGGCCTGGGCCGCCAGCGCCTCCTCCACATTGTGGGCGGAGACGCCGATGATCTTATCCGGCCCCAGGATGGCCCGGGCACGGCCGCAGGCCAGGTCCTCCTGACCCACGTGGACGCCGTCGGCGCCCACCTCGGCGGCGATCTCCACGTTGTCGTTGATGATGCTCACCGCGCCCTTTTCCCGGCACAGGGCCACGAACCGCCGGGCCTCGGCCAGAAAATCGTCCTGCCCCAGATGCTTCTCCCGGAGCTGGACAAAGGCGGCGCCGCCGTCGATGGCGGCTTGGATCTGGGCGAAAAAGGCGTCGGTGTCCGCCGCCCAGGCCCGGTCGGTGACGGCGTACAGCCGCAGCTGCTGAGGTTGTACTCTCATGGATAGTCCTCCTGTCGGAAGTGAAATTCAAAATGAAAATGCCGCAAACACACCTGATACGGCCTGTTTGCGGCATTGCAGCGCGTATTTCCCTACGTTGGCATGATCCAAATCAGGTCGTGGGTCGAGACCAGACAGTCTCCTCTCAGCCCGTCGGCGCGGACTCCCCTTTTTATTGTGGATAATATCATATACCGCACCGGGGAAAAATGCAACCAAAACTTTCAGGAAAACCCGAAAATCCGGGAGGTCCGGCGTCCCCCTTGACAAATCCGCCGCCGGGTGTATAATCCTTCTGTAAAATGTAAAAACAGGGGAGTCCGGAGCAACGGGCTGAGAGGGAGCGCAGGCTCCGACCCTTTACCTGATGCGGGCAATGCCGCCGTAGGAAGTCATGTGGTTTTACGGGCAGGAGGCATCAGGGTCTCCTGTCTTTTGCGTTTGTACGAAGATTTCTTCAGAGAGGAAGTGAGACGCGGCGGAGATACCGGCGTCCCGGGGAGACCGGGAGCGGACAGAGGGGGAGCGCCCTGTGTCCGGGCCGGAAAAGCAGCGATGGGAAGCCGTGTTCCGGCGTGAGAGGAGGCCAGTGAGCCTCGACCGACATTCCCGGGCGGACGAGTCTGTCCGCCGCCTTGCGACGCAAGGGGAAGGCGCTGCCATATTCTGCCGTTTTCTCCCTGCAAAATCCGAGATCTGAAGGAGTTTGAAGTATATGAAAAGCAATCTGAAACCTGTTACCAAGCTGGCTCTGGCCGGTATGTTCTGCGCCGTCGCCGTGGTGGGCAGCATGTTCATCGTGTTCCCCGTCCTGGGCAGTAAGTGCGCCCCCGTCCAGCACATGGTGAACATCCTGTGCGCCGTGCTGCTGGGCCCGTGGTACGGCGTGGCCGTGGCCTTCGTTGCCAGCCTCGTCCGGAACCTGCTGTGCGTGGGCAGCCTGATGGCCTTCCCCGGCAGCATGTGCGGCGCGCTGCTGTGCGGCCTTGTGTACTGGAAGACGAAAAACCTGCCGGTCACCCTCATTGCCGAGGTGGTGGGTACCGGCATCATCGGGGGCCTGGCCGCCTATCCCGTGGCCAAGGGCCTCATGGGCCTGACCCCCGCGGGCTACACCGTCTACATCGTGCCCTTCCTGGTGTCCACGGTGGTGGGCTCCATCCTGGCCGGTATCCTGGTGGCGGCGCTGAAGAAGACCGGGGCCCTGAAGGCCTGATCCCGCTGCCCATTCTGTCTGTGAGGTTGCGACATGCCTGATTTTGCCCGTCTTGCGGCCATCGGCCGCGCCCGTCCCCTGATCCACTGCGTCAGCAATATCGTCACCGCCAACGACTGCGCCAATCTGGCCCTGGCCGTGGGGGCCAGCCCCATGATGGCCCAGGCCCCGGAGGAGATGGCGGAGATCACCGCCGTCAGCGCCGCCTCGGTGCTGAATACCGGCACGCCCTCGGCGGAGAAATTCCAGTCCTGCCTGATCTGCTGCATCGAGGCGGAGAAGCGGGGGACCCCCGTGGTGCTGGACCCGGTGGGCGTGGGAGCCAGCGCCTGGCGTCTACGCTGGGCCGGAGAGCTGCTGGCCGCGTCCGCGCCCGCCATCCTGCGGGTGAATCTGGGGGAGGCCCAGGCGCTGCTGCGGCTGGGGAGCCGGGAACACGGCGTGGACAGTCTGGCCGCCGCCGATGCGTCGGAGCGGCTGGCACTGGCCCGGGCGCTGGCACGGCGGTACCGCACCGCCGTCCTGCTGTCCGGCCCGGAGGACATCGCCAGCGACGGCACCGCCGCCTTCCGCGTCACCGGCGGCAGCGGCCGCATGGCCCAGGTCACCGGGGCGGGGTGCATGCTGTCCGTCCTCTGCGGGGCCTTCGCCGCCGTGGAGCCGGACGCCCTGTCTGCCGCCGTGCTGGCGTCGGCCTTCTGGAAGGTCTGCTCCCACAGGGCGGAGCAAAGCGCCGCCGGTATGGGCACCGCGTCCTTCCGGACGGCTCTGCTGGACGCCGCGTCCCTTCTGACACCGGAGGACTTCGCCGCGGAGGCCGCCCCCCTGATCCGGGCCGTTGACTGAGACGCCTGATCCGGACAAATGGAATGAAGACACAAGAGACCCCGCCGTCCGTCCGGACGGCGGGGCCTTTTCTGCGAAGGGAGGATTTTCAGGGAGTGTTTGGTCCAGAGGGAGCCTTACAGAGACTTCTCGTAGGACTCGATCATCTTCTTGAACGTGTGACCCGTACGGCCGGCGTGATCCCGGATGGCCTGGAGCTGCGTCTCCGCCGCCTCCCCGGACCGGAGCCGGATCTCCAGCCGGACGCCCCGGCCCGCCTCCGGAAAGACGTCGATGCGGCGGATATACCGCTCCACGAAGTCCCGGTCTGGCAGCCCCTGGGCGGCGTCCCGGCGGGCGTCCTCCAGCGCCCGGCGGATGGTATCCAGACGGCCGGGAAAGGCGGCACCGTCCGCCATCCGGGCGGTGAGGTCCTCCAGCCTGCGGCGGGCGTCCTCCAGCTCCCGGCCGCACTGGGCGCTCATGGCCAGAAAATCCCCGTCGGACAGCTGGCCCAGGGCGTTGTAGGTCAGCAGCTTCTGCCGCTTCCGCTCCGCCGTCTCCACCGTCCGCCGCAGCGCGGCGGCCTGCCGCTCCAGCCCCTCGTCCCGGCCCAGGGACCGGTACAGGGCCAGATATTCGTCCATGAGCGCCCCGGCGTCCGCCGTCCGGAACAGGTCCGCCAGCACCGGCCGCAGCTCCGCCTCGTAGAGGGGGATGGAGGGACAGGCCCCGGCGCCGTTTTTCAGCTTTCCGGAGCAGATCCACCGGCTGTTCCGATGGCCGCTGCGGTCCACGGAGTCCCGGCGGTAGTAGGGCGCGCCGCAGTGGCCGCAGTACAGCTTCCCGGTGAGGAGGTTGTCGTGGTTGCACACCCCCCGGCGGCGCTTCACGTCGTCGCTGCGGCGGCGCAGGACCTCATTGGCCCGCTCCCACACCTCCTCGCTGACGATGGCCGGAACGATCTGCCCCGTGTCGTCCCGGAACATGACCCACTCCTCCGGCGGGAGGAATTTCTGCTTTTTGGTGAACAGGTCCAGCACCTTCACCTTGTTGCCCACGTAATAGCCCTTGTACTTGGGGTTGGACAGGATGCCGGACAGGGTGGTGTGGGCGATCCTGCCGCCGTTGTGATTGCGCCAGCCCTGCTCCCAGAACAGCGTCTCCAGCCGCTTCAGGGAGTACTCCCCGGTGGCGTACAGCTCAAACAGCTCCCGCACCAGCGGGGCCTCCGTCCGGTCAATGACCAGCCGCCCGGCGTCCTTCCGGTAGCCGAAGATGCGGCTGTTGCCCAGCACCACGCTGTTTTTGATGGCCTGCTGGTGGCCGAACTTCACCCGGGAGGACAGCTTCCGCAGTTCGTCCTGGGCGATGCCGGACATGATGGTCAGCCGCAGCTCCGAGTCCTCGTCCAGGGTGTTGATGCCGTCGTTCTGGAAGAAGACCCCCACCCCGGCGGACAGCAGCTCCCGTGTGTACCGGATGGAGTCCAGGGTGTTGCGGGCGAAGCGGGTGATCTCCTTGGTGAGGATCAGGTCGAACCGGCCCGCCCGGCCGTCGGCCACCATGCGGTGGAAGTTCTCCCGGTTTTTGGTGGTGGCGGCGGACAGCCCCTCGTCGATATAGCCCTCCACGTAGGTCCAGGCGGGATTTTTCCGGATCAGGTCCCGGTAGTAGTCCACCTGGTTCCCCAGGGAGTTCAGCTGCTCGTCGGACTCGCTGGACACCCGGGCGTAGAAGGTGGCCCGCAGGGGGATGTCGTAGATGGAGCGCTTTTTCAGCTCCTGCCGCGCGGCGTGAATGTCCATGGAAACCTCCTGAAGAATTGCTCTCCCCATAGTATATCCTTTTTGCCGGAAAGGCAAAAGCAATGGCTGGAAGGGCAGGGGGGATTCCCCAGGGGAAAACCGGGCATACTGACCGGAGAAGGGGGGGAAGGACGATGCCGTCACAGAGCGACATCCGGACCGCGTGGCTGCGGTACTTCAACCGGTACCTGCTGGAGAAGGGGATCATCACCCGGGAGGACTATCTGCGGATGGAGGGGGTCATCAACCGTGGGGGGTGAATGGGGGCCCTTGGCGGGGGTGCGGCGGTGCGCCCCTCCGGGGCGCGGGGAAGTGCCGGTGGAGACCGGCGGCTTGCGGCTCCGCCGCAGGGCAAAACCCCCATTCTCTTTTTCCTGGAGAGGAAAAAGAGAATGCGCCTTTTGATGGTGTAAGAGAAAAAGGCTCTGGCGGCGGCATTTCAAGCTCTGCTTGAAATGCCTTTTCCCGCCTTTTACGAGGGGTTTGGGGGCTCACCTGTCGGCCTCGTCCACTCAACTGCATATGGCGGTTTCAGAAGCTGGGGGAATTGAGGGATGCCCTGTTCTTCTCTTTTGCTGCCGCACATTGGCAGTTGCGGAAGATTGGTGGAAGGGGCGCTTACGGATACACCTTTCTTCTTTTTGCTGCTGCGGCAGTATCGAAATAACGGTGCCGGGGTCTCTGCGAATGCCAGAGTGCGGCAGCAAAAAAGAACGGCAGAGTATCCGGGAGGGACCCCAACTTTCGCAACTGCCGTATTTAGTTGAGTGAGCAAAACCCGAAAGTTTCCACCGGGCCAAAACCCCCGTACAAGGCGCTGCGAGCGTTCCGGACGAAGTCCGGAATGCCGCCGCCCGAGCCTTTTTCTCTTGACACCATCAAAAAGCGCTTTCTCTTTTCGACGCAACCGATAGGGGCCCCCACAAAAGCCCAGCGAAGCGGGTTTTGTGGGGAAGAGGAGGGGCAACGAAGCGGCATGAGGGATGCCCTCTCCCGCAGGGCGTCCCGAATATAGCGCAGTTTGACCCGACGACGAATGGGGGTTTTGAAGCTGCGGCCTTCGCCGCACCCCCGTGCCAACGGGAAAAGGTTTTGAAGCCGCCGGGCTTCCCCGGCACTCCGCCGCGCCCCGCGGGGAAAAAACCGCATCCCCGCCCCGCACAAGGGGCCAAAAAATCACGGCCCCCGTCCGGAAGGACAGGGGCCGCAATGTATGTCTGTTACTCCTGGGACGGCATGTTCCACTCGGTGAGATCCGTGTGGAGCAGATGGTGTGCCTTGTCGCTGAGGGGCTTGCCCAGATACTCCCGGTACAGCACCTGGATGTCCGGGTTCTCGTGGGAGAAGCGGATGGGATTCTTGGCATCCAGCTTCCACAGCCAGTTGCCCCGGGCCTCCGCCCGCTCCTCACCGTTGTGGATGGGCTGTCCGCCGCCGCCGGCGCAGCCGCCGGGACAGGCCATGACCTCCACGAAGTCGTAGTCCGCCTTTCCCTTGTCGATGGCCTCCATCAGCCGCCGGGTGTTGGCCAGGCCGCTGACCACCGCCACCCGCACGTCCCCCGCGCCGGGGATGTTGAACACGGCCTCCTTCCAGGGCTTGCTGCCCCGGATGGCCTGGAAGGCGTCGGGGTCCGGATTCTGACCCGTCACCAGATAGTAGGCGCTGCGCAGCGCCGCGTCCATGACGCCGCCGGTGGCGCCGAAGATCACCGCCGCGCCGGTGCCGCTGCCCAGCGGGGAGTCAAACTCCTCCTCCTTCAGATCGAAGGGCACGATGTGGTCGCTGCGCAGCACCCGGACGAACTCCCGGGTGGTCAGCACCACGTCCACGTCCGGATCGCCGCAGGCGTCGTTGAGGTTGGGAATCTCGCACTCGCTCTTCTTTGCGGTGCAGGGCATGACGGACACCACGAACAGCTTGTGGGGGTCGATGCCCAGCTTCTCGGCGAAGTAGCTCTTGGCCACGGCGCCGAACATCTGCTGGGGGGACTTGGCGGTGGAGAGACAGTCCGTGTAGTCCGGATACTGGGACTTGACGAACCGCACCCAGCCGGGGCAGCAGGAGGTGAACATGGGCCAGCGGTACTTGCCCCGATGGGTAAACCGCTGGAGGAACTCGCTGCCCTCCTCCATGATGGTCAGGTCGGCGGCGAAGTTGGTATCGAACACGTAGTCGAAGCCGATCTGGCGCAGGGCGGCCACCATCCGTCCGGTGGTGGCGAAGTCCGGGGACAGATTGAAGGCCTCCGCCCAGGCCACCCGCACGGCGGGGGCGATCTGGACCACGGTGGTGATCTCCGGGTCAGCCAGGGCGTGGAACACCCGGTTGGTGTCGTCCCGGGCGGTGAGGGCGCCGGTGGGACAGTGGGTGACGCACTGGCCGCAGTAGGTGCAGTCCGTGTTCTTCAGCAGACGGTTGAAGCTGACGTCCACGGTGGTGCGGGAGCCGGTGCCGGACACATCCCAGATGTGCATGCCCTGGATCTTGTCGCACACCTGGACGCAACGCATGCACTTGATGCACTTGCTGGCCTCACGGACCACCGGCACCGACAAGTCCACATGGGTCCGCTCCGGATGGACCTTGTAGGGCTGGTAGTGGATGTTCAGGTAGCCGGACAGCTTCTGCAGGGCGCAGTTGCCGTTGCGGATGCAGGTGGTGCAGTTGGAGTCGTGCTGGCTGAGGATCAGACGCAGATTGGTGCGCCGGGCCTGCCGGACGCGGGGGGAGTTGGTGTGGATGACCATGCCCTCCAGCACCTCGTTGTTGCAGGAGGGGAGCAGCCGGTCGGTGCCCTCCACCTCCACCACGCAGATGCGGCAGGCGGCGATCTCGTTGATGTCCTTCAGGAAACACAGGTGGGGAATGCCGATGCCGATATCGTTGGCGGCTTTCAGAATGGTGGTGCCCTCCTCCACGGAGATGGGGTGGCCGTCGATGATCGCGTTTACCATTTTTCTACACGTCCTCCCTTAAAAATTCCGTAGCCGAAGTGGTCGCACCGCAGACAGCGGGAGGACTCCTGCATGGCCTCCTCGTGGGACAGGCCGCACTCGATGCACTCGAAGTCGTCCTTCCGGTCGAAGGCGTCCCGCATGCAGGTATTCACCCGGCCTCTGGGATTCAGGTCGTAGAACTTCGGCGCGGGAATGGACACGCCGGAGTGGATCTCATGGTTGAAGCCCAGATATTCGTCGATGTTGGCGGCCGCCGCCTTGCCGGCGGCAATGGCCCGGATGACGGTGGCGGGACCGGTAACGCAGTCGCCGCCGGCGAACACGCCCTCCATGTCCGGCACGCTGGTGCTGGAGTCCGCCAGCAGCGTGCCCCGGCGCTGGATCTTGATGCCGGTCTGTTCAAAGCCGTGGGTCTCGATGCCCTGGCCGATGGCCTCGATGATGATGTCGGCGGGGATGCGCTTCTCCGGCACCTGGGCGGTGTGGGGCTTGGGACGGCCCTGGGCGTCGATCTCCCCGATGATCTGGGGCTGGGTCCACAGGGCGGTGACGTTGCCGTTCTCGTCCGCCTCGATGCGGACGGGGGCCTCCAGGGTCAGGATCTCGGCGCCCTCGGCGATGGCGCCCTCCACTTCCTCCTGCTGGGCGGTCATGTCCTCCTGGCGGCGGCGGTACACGCAGGAGACCTTCCGGGCGCCCAGGCGGATGCAGCTGCGGGTGACGTCCATGGCCACGTTGCCGCCGCCGATGACGGCGATGTTCAGGCCGGTGAAGTCCGGCTTGATGCCGTCGCCGATGTTCCGCAGCAGCTCCACGGCGGAGATGACGCCGTGGCTGTCCTCGCCCTCAATGCCGGTTTTCTTGTCGGTGTGGGCGCCGATGGAGAGATACAGGCTGTCGTAATTGCGCTTCAGCTGGTCGAAGGTGATGTCGGTGCCGATGTCCACCTCCGTGTGGACCTCGATGCCCAGGGACAGGATGGAGTTGATCTCCGCGTCCAGCAGCGTCCGGGGCAGGCGGTAGTCGGGGATGCCGTAACGCATCATGCCGCCCAGCTGCTTGCGCCGCTCGTAGATGGTGACCTTGTGGCCCATGAGGGACAGATAATAGGCCGCGGACAGGCCGCCGGGGCCGCCGCCGATGACCGCCACCTTCTTGCCGGTGGCGGGGGCGCACTGGGGCTGGGGCACGTCTCCGGCGTGATCCACGGCGAAGCGCTTCAGAGCCCGGATATTGATGGGATCGTCCACCATGTTCCGGCGGCAGCGGGCCTCGCAGGGATGCTCGCAGATGTAGGCGCAGGCGGTGGGCAGGGGATTGTCCTTCCGGATGAGCCGCACGGCGTCGTCGTAGCGGCCGTCCCGCACCAGGGCGATGTAGCCGGGGATGTCCACGCCGGCGGGGCACAGGGCCACGCAGGGCACGGGGTTCCGCAGGGTGCTGAGGCAGCGGTGATGGTTGATGTGCTCCTCATAGTCATCCCGGAAGCCCTTCAGGCCCATCAGCACCAGGTTGGCGGCGTCGATGCCGATGGCGCAGTCGGCGGTGTCCACGATGACCTGGGCGGTCTCCTCGATGCGGTGGAGGATGCTGGTGTCGGCCTCACCGTCCAGCACCTCCTGGAGCATGCCGGACAGCTGCCCCAGGCCGATGCGGCAGGGCACGCATTTGCCGCAGGTCTGGGCGTGGCACAGATTCAGAAAGTTCAGCGCCATGTCGATGGGGCACAGGCCCGGAGGGCTGGCGGCGATACGGCGCTCTACGTTGCGGTAGAGCTGTTCCACGACGGCCTGGGCCTGACTGGGGGTTTTCACGTCAAGACGGCTCATAGTTTCACTCCTTCTGGTATTTTCCAACACTGTATCCACCGGTCATGGAAATATGAACGGGCAGCACAGACAAGTATTTAAGTGGCATTATAGCACGATTTTTCGGGAATGCAAACTTTTTTAAACGGAATATCCGGGAAAAACCTGATAGACAATTCACAAACAAAACATTTTTGATAAAAAATGTCCGCATCCCGGGCACAGGAGGCGGACATTAGACATTTTTTGGGTGATAAGACAACGCAAAATTTTTCCGGATGGACGTTAAGGATCTCTCTGTTCCGGCGGGCGAAGCGTCCCCGGAACGCGGAAAAGCCGGTCCATTCGGACCGGCTTTTCCAGGAGGTAAAGAGGATGGCCTTTTCCAGGCACGGAATGTTGAATTAGAAGATGCCCTGAGCCATCATGGCGTCGGCGACCTTCTGGAAGCCGACGATGTTGGCACCAGCCACCAGGTCGTAGCCCAGGCCATAGCGCTCGGCGACCTCGACGGAGGAGTGATAGATGTTCTTCATGATGCCCTTCAGCTTGGCATCGACTTCCTCGGCGGTCCAGTACAGACGCTCGGCGTTCTGAGCCATCTCCAGCTCGGACACGGACACGCCGCCGGCGTTGACAGCCTTGGAGGGAGCCACGACCAGGTGCTCCTGAGCCTTCAGGAACTCCAGAGCCTCGTTGGTGGTGGGC
>JALFSO010000047.1 GCA_022778785.1 Dysosmobacter sp.
AGGGGGCTCCCGCCCCCTCGTACTCCCCCTGCAAAAAAGGACTCTTTTCCTTCAGACAGGGTTTTTCGACAAGCTGCGGGAACCTGCGGGTCCCTGGCCCCTCCCTTTTTCCTGATTGCTTTGCCTCCGGCAAAGCAATCAGGGTTTTTGCTTCCCAGAAAAAACCGCAGGGCCGTCAAAACGGTCCTGCGTGTTTTTTTATATTCTTGTCTGATAGAGGCCGTGGTGGTTGCAGTACACATATAACATTCCGTGGCCCTGCATGGGAAAGCGGGCTTCCGGGGACTGCTCCGGATATAGCTTCCGGAAGTCCACCCGGTCTGTGGTGACATATGCCATGAAGCTGAGGAAGTGGTTCTTGCTCATGGGGTGGTCCAGGGACACATACCACTCGTCGTCCATCCGCTCCACACGGATGGCGTGGTTCTCTCCGGCGGGTTCCGCCTCCAGCGGCGGCAGGGTGATGCCGCAGCAGCTGAAGGCCCCCTCTCCAACGGACCAGATCACGTTGCCGCACACCGGGCAGACATAGAACCGCATACGGTTGAGATTTCCGCTGCGGTTCCGGTTCACCACGCACTCCCCGGACAGCAGCTCCGCCACCGACACGCCCAGCGCCCCCGCCAGCGGCTCCAGCAGCGTGATGTCCGGCAGGCCCTTGCCCAGTTCCCATTTGGAGACGGCCTTGTCACTGACCATCAGCTTCTCCGCCAGCTGACGCTGGGTGCAGCCCTGCTTCTCCCGCAGCGCCCGGATGGTGCCGCCTGTTACATAAGCGTTCATATGTTCGTTCTCCTTTTTTCGTTTCTGCGCATAGGATACTCCATCCCCGCCGGATGCGCAACCTACGCTCCGTTGACCGCTCCCCTCTCCGCCCTTTCCTGACAGTTTGCTTCATCCGTCTATTTTCCTTTGGCACCAGGTGTGCTATACTGATTTAATATTGTCGAATCTTGTCTGTAAAGGAGCTGTCCCATGATCTCATACACTGCGGACCAATGGGTCCTGTTCTTTTTCTTCTACTGTCTCTGCGGCTGGGTTTGGGAGTCCTGCTATGTCTCCGTCAGGCAGCGCCGGTGGGTGAACCGGGGCTTCCTCCACGGTCCCCTGCTGCCCATCTACGGCTGCGGCGCCGTCATCATTCTGGTGTCCACCATCCGGGTGCAGGACAGCCTGTGGCTGATTTGGCTGTTCGGCATGGTCTCCGCCACCATTCTGGAGTACTTTACCGGCGCGGCCATGGAGTCCCTGTTCCACGTCCGGTACTGGGATTACTCCAACCAGAAGTGCAATCTCAACGGCTACATCTGCCTCACCAGTTCTCTGGCCTGGGGCGTGTTTTCCATCCTGCTGGTGCGGGTAGTCCATCCGCCGGTGGCCCGGATGATCCTGGCTATTCCCCAATTTCTGGCGGAACCCCTGTCCTTCGCGCTGGTGGCCGGTACCACCGTGGACGCCGTCCAGTCCTTCCGGGCCGCCATGGACCTGCGGGAGATGCTCACCCGTCTGACAGAGGAGAACGAAGACCTGCGCCGTCTGGCCAAACGGGCGGAGGTGTACTCCGCCTTCGCGGAGGATGACCTGCGCCGGTTCCGGGAGCGGACCGAGGTGGACAAGATCCTGCTGGCCGACCAGCTGGAGGCCGTCCGGGCCCGGATCAGCGAGGAGCGGGCCATGCACGCCCTGAAGCGGGAGGAGGCCATGGAGGCCCGTCTGGCCCGCCGCACCGAGGCGAAGCTGACGGCCCTCCGGAACGTGGAGGAGACCCTGGAGCGCTGCCGCGCCCGACTGGAGGAGACCCGGGAGCTCACCGGTCAGGCCCTGGCGGACCGTCAGGCCGAGATCGACGAGGCGCTGGAGAAGCTGCGGACCCACGCCGCCCGCATCCGCACCCGCAGCGGGAAGACCTACCGTCAGTCCCTGCGCATCCTGCGGGGCAACCCCTCCGCCTCCGCCCGGAAATATGCCGAGGCCTTTGAGAACCTCCGGAAGCTGGGCGGTCTCAAGTGACCGGAAGCACACAAAAAGAGCTGACGCGCCGCTGCGGCGCCGTCAGCTCTTTCTTGTTCCGTCACACGCCCCGCAAGTCGAAATCCGGCGTGTACTCCTCTTTGGCCGACGTTCGCTCCTGGGTGAAGCCGTCGGTGATGCCGCAGTTGGTCATGTAGCCCACCGCCGCGGCGTACTCGCCGCGGGTGACGTGGCGGCGGAGGTTCCCCTCCGCCCCCGGCCGGGGCGTGTACTGGCTCATGAGGGAGAACAGCACATCCCCCGGGCGGAACGTCTCCGCCACCCAGTCGATGACGCGCCGGGTGTTCTCCAGTTCCCCCGGCAGGATCAGATGCCGGATGAGGACGCCGGAGCGCAGCAAGCCGTCCTCCAGGCGGTACGGCCCGGTCTGGCGGAACATCTCCAGAATGGCCCGGGTGGCCCAATGGAAGTAGTCCGCCGCGCCGGAGTATGCGCCCGCAGGCCCCGGCAGGGCGTATTTCAGGTCCGGCAGATACACCTGCACCTTTCCCTCCAGCAGCCGCAGGGTCTCCGGCTTTTCGTAGCCGCCGGAGTTCCACACCACCGGCACCATCAGCGGCTCCGCCAAGGACTCCAGGATCACCGGTGTGAAGTGGGTGGGCGTCACCAGGTCGATGCAGGCCGCCCCCTGGGCAATGAGTTCCTGGTAGATCTCCCGCAGCCGCTCCGCCGTCAGGCGTTTGCCCACGCCCTCCTGGGAGATGGGCCGGTTCTGGCAGAAGCAGCACCGGAGATTGCAGCCGGAGAAGAACACCGTTCCGGCGCCGTGTTCCCCCGTGAGACAGGGCTCCTCCCACTGGTGGAGCATGGCCCTGGCCGCCACCGGGACAGACGGCTCCCGGCAGAAGCCGCCTGCTTTTGTCTCCGTCCGCTCCGCCCCGCAATTCCGGGGGCACAAATTGCAGATCATATCGTTATGGTTCCCTTTCCTCTGAATCGGTATCGTCCGGCACTACGACTTTGCCGTTTTTCCAGACGTAATTGGGGCCGCCGCGCTTCAGGGCTGCACCCACGTCCAGCACCAGTTTCCGGCACGCCGTGCAGTACCACGCCTCCTCGCTGATGCCCAGTTCCAGCCGTCCGGGCTGGTCAGTGGCTCCGAAGGACTCCAGAAAGCTCCTGGACGGCCCCTCGTTCCAGCACATGCCCGCAAGGCCCCGGCCGGTGCTGCGCAGCTCTCCCTTCAGCATGGGACTTCCGCACCAGGGGCACGCCATCATCGGGGCGGGCAGCTCCGCCTCCGGCTTCGGGGACGGCGGTTCCAGTTCCCGTGGCACCGTGGCGGTTCGCTGCTTCTCCGGCTTCCGGTCCCAGGGGTCCTCGCTCTTTTTCCAGAATGCCATGCCTGTTCCTCCTCACCGGCCGTCCATGGCCTGTCGGAATGCCTCCCGGCTGAGGCGGGCACCCTTGGTCCCCACCACCGCCGCGGCGATCCGGTTGGCGTCCGCCAGCGCCTGGGGCAGGGACGCACCCTGCTGGAGCCGGGCCATCACCGCGCCGATGTGAGAGTCCCCGGCGCCGATGGTGTCCACCGTCTCCGCCGGGACACCAGGCACACGGCCGGACGCCGCGCCGGTGTCGTACCAGCAGCCCGCCGGTCCCAGAGTGGCAATGACGGTGTTCCCGGTGCGGCGGTGGAGAATGGACGCCGCTTCCCGGACATCCGCCGGGGCCGTTCCCGTCAGGCGGGCGGCGCCGGAAACGGCCTCCTCCTCGTTGAGATGGAGGACGGGGTGCAAATCGTAGAGCCGGTCCAGCTTCTCCCGCTGGAGGTTCACGATCCGGGGCCCCGGCGCGAAATACACCGTGATGCCGGGATGCTGTTCCAGAAAGTCCAGGATCACGCCGCCGGTGGGCTCCTCCACCTCCAGCCCGCAGAGATAGGCCGCGCCAATGTCCGAGGCGTCCAGCGCGTCGAACCACTCCTTCCGGAAGGCGTACTCCGCCCCGTGATAGGAGATGAAGGTCCGCTCGCCGCCCTTTTCCACGAAGCAGTAGCAGCAGCCATTCTCCCGATCCGGTGTGGGGATGACGGGCGTGATGCCCTCCTCCGCCAGATGGGCCCGGACAAAGTCGCCGTAGACCCCGGTGCCCACCGGGGAGAACAGGATGTAGGGCACGTCGAAGTTCCGCAGGATCTCCGAGGCGTTGTAGGCGCAGCCGCCCATGGCCATCTGCTGGCCGCTGACGTTGACGTCCTCCGCCGTCCGGGGCAAATGGTCCAGATTGATAATGACGTCCACCACCGTGGACCCAATGACCAGAATCTTTTTCACAGTTCCATCCCCTGTCTTTTGCCGTTCCCCGGGGCCGTCCGGCTCCTGCGCATTTTGAGGGAACTCATGGTTCCCTCTTGTCCTCCCCGTCGGGAGGCACTTCCTCATAGTCCACGGTGTACACCGGCCCGTCGAAATGGGGCTCCTTCGGTTTCTCCTGCCGGGGCTGGCCCTGCCGGGACGAACCGCTCCGTCCCCGGCGCAGCAGATACACCGCCACCGCGATGATCGCAATGGGCACCGCCAGACGCAGCGCCAGCATCACAAACCCAAACAGCAGCCGGAGCAGTCCCAGCGGCAGTCCAACCAACCATCCCATGAAATATGATCTCCTTTCCGATTCGTGCCGTCACAGGCCGCAGAGCCACCCCGCCGACGGCGGATACACCTTCTTCCGGAAGCCCGGGTCCACGCCCCAGGCGGCGGCGATGTTCAGCACGTCCTCCTCGTTGGGGAGACGTTCGCCGTCCTCCTGCCCCTTACGGGGGAGGAGGTCAAAGCCAAGCGCCGTTTCCTCTGGCGTCAGCGGGCCGTCATCCGCCTCCGCCTCCACATTCCTATAGCAGTATTCCCGGACGCAGCGGCCATCCACAACCTTTTTCCACGCGTAATAGCCGATGGTCCGGTGGGAGATGAAGCTCTGCACCTCCGGAAACTGCGCCGCCAGCTCCCGCCGGTCCTCAGGAGCATCCGGGATAATCCCGATGACCAGCACGAACCCATCCAGACAGGGGGAGACGAAGCAGCCCTGCCGCCCATACGCCGCCTGAACGCCGGTCTTCCAGTTGGCGGGCTGCCGCGTTTTGGGCCGCAGCGCCGCGATGACCCGCTCCGGATCGCCGCAGCGAATGCACAGCCAGCTCATTTTATACCCAAAAGGCTCCGGTCCATCCGGCTCCGCGGAGAGCTTCACCGGCGTCTCCGGTTCTCCGGGCACCTTCCGGGTGTCCACCGTTCCGCCGTAAACGCCCAGCTTCTTCAGCTGTCCCACCAGCTTCCGGTGACTCCGCCAGTTCCGGAATCGCTGCCAGGTCTTTCCCAGCAGCCATCCCAGAAACACAAACAGCAGCGCCCTCATTCCAGCCCCCTATCTCCTATCTCGTATCTCCTTTTCGGCCTCGGCGTAGTACCGCCCGAACGCGGACGGCACTGCATGTTCCCGCAGGCCGTCTCCATCCACCCACTCCAGCTCCGGCGCGCCCGCTCCGGACACCCGCAGCACGTAGCCGGTCATGTGCCACTCCACATGGGTGAAGATGTGCTTCGCCGTCAGCTTCCGCTCCCACTCCAGGGCCGTCAGCCCCATGGCCTCCACGGCCTTCGCCGCCGCGGCCTCGTCCAGGGTCCCCTCCACGTTGGGGAACTCCCACAGCCCCGCCAGCAATCCCGTGTCCGGACGGCGGCATAGGGCGGTCTTCCCGCCCCGCAGCAGGACGAACACCGTCTTCTCCTCCGCCCGGCGGGCCTTTTTCGGCTTCTTCACCGGCAGGACCTCCGCCGTGCCCCGGAGCCGCCCCAGGCAGAACTCCGCCGCCGGACAGTTCCCGCACTTCGGCGGGCCGTTGGGCACGCAGACGGTGGCCCCCAGCTCCATGGTTGCCTGATTGAAGATCCGGATGTCCGCCGCCGCCGTCTCCGGCATAATATTCTCCACCTGCGCCCGGACGGCCTTTTTCGTCTTCGGGTCCATGATATCGTCATGGCAGTCGGTGACGCGGGTGACCACCCGAAGGACGTTGCCGTCCACCGCCGGCACCCGCAGGCCGAAGGCCGCCGAGGCGATAGCCCCGGCGGTGTACTCGCCGATGCCCGGCAGGGCCAGCAGCGCGTCGTAGTCCGCCGGGAACCGCCCTCCGTACTGCTCCGTCACCAGACGGGCGCACTTCTGAAGATTCCGGGCGCGGCTGTAGTAGCCCAGGCCCTCCCACAGCTTCATCAGCTGGTCCTCGGGCGCCGCCGCCAAAGCCTCCACCGACGGGAAGGCCTCCAGAAAGCGGGCGTAGTACCCCAGCACCGCCGCCACCCGGGTCTGCTGGAGCATGATCTCCGACACCCAGATGCGGTACGGGTCCGTGGTCCGGCGCCAGGGCAGATCCCGGGCATTGCCTCGGAACCAAGCCAGAAGCGGCTCCGGCAGGCGCTGTAAAATCATTTCGGTTGTCAAATCATCGTGTCTCATGGTAAGATTATAGCATAGTTTCACCGGCTGTTGAAGTTTTTTCAAAAAACCCTTGACCTTCCCCCTTGTGGAGGGTATACGATAATCCCGGAAAGAGGGGTGAGGACGCTGAAGATCAACGAAGTGGAGGCCCTGGTGGGCATCACCAAGAAGAACATCCGCTTTTACGAGGCCGAAGGCCTGCTGTGTCCCCAGCGGAACAGTGAGAACGGCTACCGGAACTACGGCGACGAAGATGTGGAGACATTGCGGCGCATCAAGCTCCTGCGGAAGCTGGGCCTGCCGCTGGAGGAGATCCGCTCCCTCCAGACAGGACGGCTGACGGTGTCCGACGCCATGCGCCGCCACCGGGTGACGCTGGAGCGGGACCGGGAGAGTCTGGAGCAGTCCATCCGTCTGTGCGGCGAGCTGGCGGACTGCCATGAGACGCTGGACGGCCTGGACGCCCAGTCCCTGCTGGACCGGATGGAACAGCTGGAGCACGCGGGCACCACCTTCCAGAACAAGCAGAAGCAGGACATCCGGGTGCGGTATGTGGCCCCGGTGGCCATCGCCGTCCTGACGGTGGTGCTGATGGCCGCCCTGTCGGCTCTGATAATCTGGGGCTATCTGCTGGCTCCGGAGGACGCGCCGCCGCTGCCCCTGATGCTGGTGCTGGTGGCCCTGCCCCTGCTGGTGGCGGTGGGTGTGGTGCTGGCCCTGATCCAGCGCATCCGGGAGATTGGGAGAGGAGAGATCGACGATGCCAGACAATTCTGACCGCCGGAGACGGCGCATCTCCTCCATTGCCGCGGCAGCGGCAGTCGTTCTGTATATCCTGCCGCTGGTGATCGCATCCGTGTTTGCCGCCGTGGAATTTCTGCGGGACGGCGAGGGCTTCGCAGCCCTGCTGTTCCTGATGGTCTACGGCGTGCTGGGCGGCGCCGTGGTGGTGGGCGTCCTGCTGGCCCTGCGCCAGCGTCTGCGGGAGATCGACGGAGGTGAGGAAGATGACGCCAGGCAATATTGAGGAGCGGCAGAGAGGCCGCAGGCGCGCCGCCGTCCGGGGCGCGGTGCTGTTCTCCCTGATGCAGGCAGTGTACGTCGGCTGCTTCTGGGCCATGCGGAGCATCCCGGACCTGCCCGGATGGTGCGCCGTCCTGTTTGCCGTTCTGTCCGTTCTGAGTCTGCTGATGATCCTGCCGGCCATGCTGGTATTACGAGTACGTTTGAAAGAGATCAAAGGAGGAGAAGAAGATGCTGCTGCTGAATATTGATTACATCCCCGGCAAGGAGATCGAGCCGTTGGGCATCGTGAAGGGCACGGTGGTCCAGTCCAAGAACTTCGGAAAGGATTTCATGGCGGGCATGAAGACATTGGTGGGCGGTGAGATCACCGGCTACACGGAGATGCTGAACGAGGCCCGTCAGATCGCCACCAAGCGCATGGTGGACGAGGCCAACGCCCTGGGGGCCGACGCCGTCATCAACATCCGCTACGGCTCCTCCGCCGTGATGCAGGGGGCCGCGGAGGTCATCGCCTACGGCACGGCGGTGAAGCTGAAATGAGAGCGGTCACATTTCTGGATCACAGCGGCTTTCTGGTGGAGCTGCCCACCGTCTCCCTGCTGTTCGACTGGTGGCGGGGAGAGCTGCCACCTCTGCGAGAGGGCGTCCCCCTGCTGGTGTTCGCCAGCCACCAGCACCACGACCACTTTGACCGCCACATCTTCCCTCTGGACGACGGCGTCCGGGAGATCCGGTTCCTGCTGGGAAAGGACATCCGCCTGGACAGCCACAACCGGACCAAGTGGAAGGTGTCCGACGGCACCGCCGCCAAATGCCTGGTGCTGGGTGGGAACGAGACGGCGGAGCCCCTGCCGGGCGTCACCGTGGAGGCCCTGCCCTCCACCGACGAGGGCGTGGCGTTCCTGGTGACGGCGGACGGCTGTACCGTCTACCATGCGGGTGACCTGAACTGGTGGCACTGGGAGGGAGAGGACCGTGCCTGGAACCGGAACATGGAGGCCAGTTTCAAGACCTACATTGAACCTCTCCGGGGTCGCTCCATCGACCTGGCCTTCGCCCCGCTGGATCCCCGTCAGGAGGACGCGGCGTCCTGGGGATTCCGGTATCTGCTGGAGCTGGCGGACGTCCGACGCGTTTTCCCCATGCACCAGTGGGAGGACTTCTCCCCCACCGACGTATTTCTGTCCGAATGGCCGTCTCTGGCGCCCAAAGTAGTGCCGGTGGAGCGGAAGGGACAGAGATGGGTGTTTGAGGACTGAAGGGCCTCTGCATGCGCAAAAAACTCCGCCCGCGGCAGAATTGCCGCGGGCGGAGTTCTCTTTTCTTTTATTGTTCCATCAGAAGATAGTCCGTCAGGCTTGCGGGGAGGGCCGTCTCCATCTCCCAGGGCGGCAGGTCCACCGCCAGCTCCGGCACGAAGCCGGGGGCATCCTCGCCCGCAGCGGCTACGGCCTGGGCCAGCATCGGGGCCTCCGATTCCGTGGTCACGGCGTAGACCCGGTCCACGCAGCCGGCCATGTCCGCCAGAACCAGTCCGGCGGCATCATCCCGGCCGGTGGTGATGACCTGGGCGGGCAGTTCCACGGAGATCTGCACCTCCGGGTAGTCCGCCGCCACGGCATCCGCCACGGCGCGCACCAGCGCACACAGGACTTCCGGGCGGGAGCCTGCCGTTCCGTAGTCGATTTTATCCAGCTTGCCCTCCGTGGGATAGGACACGTCCGTCAGCAAGATCTCGTCAAAGCCCATGGCCGCGCACTCCCTGGCCAGGGCGCTGAGGTACGCAGCGGTGCCCTCCTTGGACGGGTCCAGCCAGTTGGTGTTGTTTCCGTCGTAGAAGATATAGCCGCCGGTGTTCTTCAGGCCCATTCCCTCCACATCCGCCTTGGCGGCGATGGGGTCCCGCAGGCAGCTGAGCCGGGCGATGGCATGGCGCTCTCCGGTGTTCTCCGTCACGGTCTTCAGCGTCTCCACCGTCTCCGCCGGAGATCTCCGGCCTGTGACGGTCTTCGCCGCTTCGGAGTCATAGTAGACACGGCCGCTGCCGTCCTTCACGGTCACCGCCAGAGCGCTGAAGGGCGAGCTCTCGCTCCAGCAGGACGTCAGACGGTCCATATCCCAGCCGGTGTATTCCGTCTGGGGCAGCTGGACTGCCCGCAGCTCCGTTTGGGGCTCGTGCCTCTCCTCCACCGTGATGTTCAGCGGCTCGGAGATGTCCCCGACGCCGCTGTCCTCCGGCGTCTCCTGCTGCCAGGGCAGCGTCAGATGTGCCACGCCGTGGTCGTCGTACACCAGGTAGTTCTGGAGCGCAATGACCCCCAGCGCCGCCAGGATCACCAGGACCAGCAGCACAGCAGCGATCTTTTTCCACAGGGGCGTCCGGCCCCGATAATTATTGTATCCGCGTATTACAGACAATCCATTTCACCGCCTTTTCGGCGTGCCGCGTCTGTCCTCAGGGCTGGATGGCGTCCAGCTTGCCCACCCGGCGGGCGTGACGGCCGCCCTCAAATTCCGTGGACAGGAATACATCCGTCATCCGCTTGGCCAGCACAGAGCCGGTGAAGCCCGCGCCGATGGCCATGACATTGGCGTCGTTGTGACGCCGGGTCAGCTCCGCCTCCAGAGAGTCGGCGCAGTGGGCGCAGCGGATGCCCTTCACCTTGTTGGCAGCGATGGAAATGCCGATGCCGGTGGTGCAGATGACGATGCCTCGCTCACACTCGCCGGAAGCCACGGCCCGTGCCGCCGCCTCGCCGAATTCCGGATAGTCGCAGCTCTCCGTGGAATAGCAGCCGAAGTCCTTCACCTCATGGCCCTGCTCCTCCAGATGCTTGATGAGTTCACACTTCAGCGCGTAGCCGCCGTGGTCACAGCCCATTGCGATTTTCATAAAAAATCCCCCATTCTGCCGCGTGTGCGGCACAGTTCAGATTAAACGTCTCCCCGGAAGGCGGGGAAGTCCGTCGTTCGGCCGATCCGCTCCCGCGGCGCCGTTTCCATGGCTATTGTACCCGTGTTCCGCCATATTTGCAACCGGAAAATCGGCGCGGACCGCTTTACAGGTCGTGGAACACGGGTTTCATCTCCCGGAAGGTGCAGAACGCCCGGAAGCCGCACTCCCGCAGCAGCTCCTGCCGCTCCCGGATGCAGTAGCCCACGTGCTCCGCCCGGTGGGCATCGGATCCCAGGGTGATGATCTCGCCGCCGCATTCCCGGTACAGCCGCAGCCACTTTTCGTCCGGCAGCGGGTCCTTGCCCCGGTTGGTGTTGACCTCGATGCCGCAGCCGTTGGCGATGAGGGTCCGGTAGATCTCCTCCACCTCCGCCTCAAAGCCGTCGAAGGTCATGTGCCCGCCCCGGCGCTCGTTGATATACCGCAGGGGCAGGGTCAGATGGCCCTGCACGGAGAATTTTCCCCATTTGGCCTGCCGCAGCACCAGTTCCAGATAGTCCGTGATCTGACGGCGGGCCTCCTCCGGATCGGCGCTGGCAGCGTAGGCCAGATCCTGACAGCCGTATGCGTCGGACAGCTGGTGGATGGAGCCGATGACGAAGTCTGCCGGGGGCATCTGGGCCAACAGCGCCTCCGCGTGGGCGAAGTCTCTGGGGGCCTCCCCCAGCTCGATGCCCCGGCGAATGACGATCCGATCCCCCAGCGCTTCCCGGGCCTGGGCGTACTCCGCGTCCAGCGCCGCCCAGTCAAAGGTGTTCCGCACCCAGGACTTGGCGGTCATGACCTCCACATGGTCCGTGAAGCAGACCTCGTTCAGGCCCATGTCCGCCGCCGCCCGGGCCATATCCTCCATGGGGGCCCGGCTGTCCGGCGACCAGCGGCAGTGCAGGTGGCAGTCTGCCGCGTATTGCTTCCCGCTCATTTCTTAAACTTCCGGAAGAAATTCTTCCGCTCCTCATAATTGTTTTCGCCCAGCGTCTCAGCGAACTTTTTCAGCGCTTCCTTCTGCTCCCGGTTCAGGTTCCGGGGCGTCTCGATATACACGGTGACGTACTGGTCGCCCCGGCCCCGGCCGTTGATGGAGGGAATGCCCTTGCCCTTCAGCCGGAAGGTGGTGCCGGACTGGGTGCCCTCCGGCAGATTGTACTTCACCTTGCCGTCGATAGTGGGGATCTCCAGCTCCGCGCCCAGTACCGCCTGGGCGAAGGTGATGGGCGCCTCGCACAGGACGGAGGTGCCCTCCCGCCGGAAGATCTCATGGGGCCGGACGGTGACGGTGATCAGCAGATCGCCCGCAGGGCCGCCGTTGATACCGGCGTTGCCCTGTCCCCGG
>JALFSO010000063.1 GCA_022778785.1 Dysosmobacter sp.
GCACACCCGCATACAGGAAAAGGGCTGTCCATCCGGACAGCCCTCCAGCTGGTCGAAAAACCCTGTCTGAAGGAAAAGAGTTCTTGTTTGCAGGGGGAGTACGTGGGGGAAACTGGCGAAGCGCCGCCCGCGGCGGAAAAAGCGAGCCGGTTTCGAGGACGCGGCGCGATTGGCGGCCCAGAAGGGGCCGGGAATCGCAAAGCCGCAACGGTGCCCGGGAGCCCCCTCGGGTTGGATCGAATGCCTGCAAAAAGCCTGTGTCAGCAGGCGTTTGCGCCGCGCAGCGGCAGCTTTTCGGCCCGCTGCGTGAGCAGAAAAGCGAGGCATTGTGAAGGCTGTTGAAAAAGTCCATCGGACTTTTTCAACAGCCTGAGCCCCCGCCGCATTGCGGCGGGGGCTTTGTCATGTCTCAAGGCCGCGTCATTTTTCCGCTTTCCCTCCGGCTGTCCCGGTTTTGCGACCGGTTTTCCGCCGGCGGGGTGGTATCATGGACAACAGACGGAAAAAGGGGGCGAAGCTGTGACGGTGGTCTATGTGGACAGTGTGTTCATTCTCAACGGCCTGATGGACTATTTTCTCCTGCTGGCCACCGCCCATCTGGCGGGGGTGCCGCCCCGGCGGGGGCGATACGTTCTGGCCGCACTGCTGGGCGGAGTCTACGCCGTGTCGGTGTTTCTGCCGGGCCTTTCCTGGCTGGCGTCCCCGGTGATGAAGCTGGCGGCGGGGACGGCAATGGCGCTGACCGCCTATGGGGATCAGGAGAAATTCCTGCGGCTGACGCTGCTGCTGTTTCTGGTGTCTTGCGGCTTCGCCGGATGCGTCCTGGGTTTCGGACTGGTGTCCGGCGGTGTCCCCATGGAAAACGGTATCTTCTACACCGATGTGGATGCCCGGGTGCTGCTGCTGGCCGCCGGGGCGGCCTACGCGGTGCTGACGGTGGTGTTCCGAGCCTCGGCCCGCCACGGCGTCCGGGGGGAGCTGGTGCCGGTGACCCTGCACTGGGAGGACCGGCAGGCCCGCTTGACAGCCCTACGGGACACCGGCAATGAACTGCGGGACCCCGTGACGGGACGTCCGGTGCTGGTGGTCCAGGCGTCCCTGCTGGAGCCGCTGTGGCCGCCGGACCTGGGGCGGCGTCTGTCCGGAGACGCCCTGCTGTCCCCGGCGGAGACGCTGACCCGGCTGGGGCCGTATCAGGCCCGGTTCCGGCTGACGCCCTATACCGCCGTGGGCGTGGCCGGGGGACTGCTGCTGACGGCCCGGACAGACTGGGGCAGCGTGGGCGGCCGGCGGTATGACCGTCTGCTGGTGGCATTGAGCCCCACGGCGCTGGGGGAAGGCTTTGGCGCCCTGTGGGGAGAAGCGGAAAGGAGCGTCAAATATGAAAGCTTTGCAGAAATGGATACGGAAATTGCTGGAGCGTCTGCGGCAAAGTCCGGCGGTCCACTACATCGGGGGCAGCGACACGCTGCCGGCGCCGCTGTCCAGAGAGCGGGAGGCAGAGTTGGTGGCGCGGATCGGGGAGCAGGCCGCCCAGCAGGAGCTGATCGAACATAATCTGCGGCTGGTGGTGTACATCGCCCGGCGGTTTGAGAACACCGGCATCAACATCGAGGACCTGATCTCCATCGGCACCATCGGGCTCATCAAGGCCGTGGGGACGTACCAGCCCGCCAAGAACATCAAGCTGGCCACCTACGCCTCCCGGTGCATCGAAAACGAGATCCTGATGTACCTGCGGAAAAACGCCGGACGGAAGGCGGAGGTGTCCTTCGACGAGCCGCTGAACACGGACTGGGACGGCAATGAGCTGCTGCTCTCCGACGTGCTGGGCACGGACAGCGACGTGGTGATGCGGCCCATTGAGGATGACGTGGACCGCTCCCTGCTGGCGGCGGCGCTGGAGGTCCTGTCACCCCGGGAGCGGCAGATCATCACCCTGCGCTTCGGGCTGGGCGGAGGAAAGGAGCAGACCCAGAAGGAGGTGGCGGACAGACTGGGCATCTCCCAGTCCTACATCTCCCGGCTGGAGAAGCGTATCATCTCCCGGCTGAAAAAGGAGATCCTGCGGTTGTCATAGACGCGGTCATCCGAGTATCAGAGAGGGCCGCCCGGAAAGGGCGGCCCTCAGCTTGTCGAAAATCCTCTGTTTGAAGGAAAGAAGTTCTTTTTTGCAGGGGGAGTACGAGGGGGCGGGAGCCCCTTCGTATTGAATCGAATGTCTGCAAAAAGCCTGCGTTAGCAGGCGATTGCGCCGCACAGCGGCAGATTTTCGGTCCGCTACGCGGTCCGAAAATCGAGACATTAGTCAGGCTGTCGGAAAAGTCTATGGACTTTTTCGACAGCCTGAGGGCTGCCCGGAAAGGGCGGCCCTCAGCTTCTCAATATCG
>JALFSO010000083.1 GCA_022778785.1 Dysosmobacter sp.
ACAGCCATGAGCAAAACTGGAAAAAGCAAGTCATATCAATGGTTTCCAGCCATGGCTAAAACCAGAAATCACTCATATAGTATAGAAAGCGGAGCTCCTAAGCGGTAAAATTAAGTTGAGACAAAACCAAACCGAAAGGAGCTGGCCGCTATCTACCGACAGGAAATCATTCAGGATGTGGCACTGTTCACATCCCAGAGTGCCGCTGCATTCTATGACAAACTCTTTGGGGCACTGGAATTTACACTGCCCCGAGCAGCTACCGGACGCAGGGGCTTCCCAAAGGAAGCGATGCTCTGTGCCTTTCTCGTCATGAAATGCGAGGGCTTTGGGTACATCACAGACTTGATGGACTATTTGGAGAACAACCGCATCATCGCCCATTACTGCGGGTTCGATATCATGAGACCACTGCCGTCCTACTGGACATATGACCGCTTTCTCCGTCAACTGAACAACGGTGAGTTGAAGACTATCATGGCCGGCTTAGTACGGCAGCTCTATGAGCTGGGCGTTGTAGACGCATCCTTTATCGGACTGGATTCTACGCCAGTTATGGCGAATACCAGGCAGAATAACTCGAAATCTTTTGCCGCGGATAAATTTGATCCGAAAAACCATCCCCGCTGTGACGCGGACTGCGCCCTGGGCGTTCATTCCGCCTCCAATCAGCACAATGAGCGCCGCTATGAGTTTTACTGGGGCTACAAAAGCCACGTGTTGATAGACTGCATTTCCGGACTGCCTCTTTATGAACTGACGACCCCTGCAAATGTGGCAGATGCTTCTCCCGCAAAAGATATCCTCTCTGCCAGCAACCAGATCCTTCCCATCCGGGAGTGTACCTTTCTTGCGGACAAAGGTTATGATGTGCGCGATCTCTACAACACTGTGAAAGATGTTTATGAGGGAGAAGCCGTGATCCCTCTGAACAACAGAAGCACCAAAAAGCCAAAGAAATTGGCAGTCGGCAATCCCATTTGCGAAGCTGGGCTGGCGATGAGCAAGGATGGAAAAACTCCTGATGGACATGGTGGGCTCCGACAGAAATTCTGCTGTCCCTTCCGGCAGTCTAAGACAACCGTCTGTCCTTGTAACCACAAAAATTGGAACAACGGGAAGAAAAACCGGGGTTGCACCAAATATAAGGCCATTCCTTCTGATTACCGGCGCTCCATTGACCGAGAGTGTCTGCGCTTCAAAAGAACCTACGCCCTGCGTACAGAATGTGAACGCTACAATTCCCGATTCAAAGAAACTGGCCAGGAACGGCTTTGGGTCCGTAATGGGCAGAGCGCGGCAAATCTGAACACTCTGGCTCACATTTCGGCCTTGGCTGTGGCCTATGCCGCCGTACTCAACAAATCGTCTCACTCCTACCGAAGCAAGAAGGCACTTCGAAGATCGGCCTGACAAACAGAATATTGATCCTTGCAGGCGCAGATTCGAACTGCGTCTTTTTCCGTAGCCTAATTTTCCGGTTTTTACGTCTCTCTTGCCCTCTGCTTGCTTCAAGGCCTAAACGGTAGCCTTGTTTTGCTCATCTCTACTTGCATTTATAAAAAAAGAGAGCCGGCCCGTAGGCCAACTCTCTTACCAAGCATTGCTTGGGTGATCTTGCCGATCTAAAATCGTTTTTGAAACAAGAGACTCTTCCAACCCTCCATATTTCAACTTCTCAACCCGCGTAATTTTGCTGGGGTAACTCTGGGGTTTTGAAATGAAATGGGGTAAAATGAAAATCGCCTCTCAATTTATGCAACTTTTTTATTCATAAACAGGCGTTTTATCAATGTTTACGCCTATTTCCGAACATTTTTCAGAGATTAGTTATCCAAAGGCTTCATCGTGGGGAACAGGATGACCTCCCGGATGGTGTCGGCGCCGGTCAGCAGCATGACGCTGCGGTCGATGCCGATGCCCATGCCGCCCGTGGGAGGCATGCCGTACTCCAGGGCGTTGAGGAAGTCCTCGTCCATCATCTCCGTCTCGTCGTCGCCCCGCTCACGCTGCTCCACCTGCTTCTCGAAGCGCTGGCGCTGGTCAATGGGATCGTTCAGCTCGGAGTAGGCGTTGGCCATCTCGCTGCGGCAGATGAACAGCTCGAACCGCTCGGTGAGCCGGGGATCCGCCGGGGAGCGTTTGGTCAGGGGAGACACCTCCACCGGGTACATGGTGATGAAGGTGGGCTGCACCAGCTGCTCCTCCACCCGTTGGTCAAAGCAGGCGTACAGGGCGTTGCCCCAGGTGGGCTCGGCGGCATCCGCCAGCTCCACGCCCTTGGCCTTGGCGGCGGCCACGGCCTCCGCGTCATCGGAGATGGCGCCGAAGTCGATGCCCACGTACTCCTTCACCGCGTCGATCATGGTCAGGCGGCGCCAGCCGGGGGTCAGGTCGATCTGCTCGCCCTGCCACTCCACCTGGTAGGTGCCCCGGATCTCCTTGGCGGCGCCGGAGAGAATGCCCTCGGCGATGTCCATCATGCCGTGGAAGTCGGTGTACGCCTGATACAGCTCCACGGTGGTGAACTCGGGATTGTGCTTGGGGTCCATGCCCTCGTTGCGGAAGATGCGGCCGATCTCATACACCCGGTCCATGCCGCCCACGATGAGCCGCTTCAGCGGCAGCTCCGTGGCGATGCGCATGTACATGTCGATGTCCAGGGTGTTGTGATGGGTGATGAAGGGCCGTGCCGCGGCGCCGCCGGCGATGGTGTTCAGCACCGGCGTCTCCACCTCGATATAGCCCATGTTGTCCAGATAGTTCCGCATGAACTTGATGAACTGGGAGCGGATGACGAAGTTCCGCTTCACCTCCGGGTTTACCATCAGGTCCACGTACCGCTGGCGGAACCGCAACTCCTTGTCCTGGAGGCCGTGAAACTTCTCCGGCAGGGGCAGCAGGGACTTGCTCAACAGGGTGATCTTTCTGGCCCGGACGCTCATCTCGCCCCGCTGGGTGCGGAAGACCTCGCCGTCCACGCCCACGATATCGCCGATGTCGTACTTCTTGAACTGGTCGTAGTTCTCCTCATCCATCTCATCCCGGCGGGCATAGAGCTGGATGCGGCCGTCCCGATCCTGGAGGTCGCAGAAGCTGACCTTGCCCATGCCCCGCTTGCTCATCAGACGGCCAGCCACCTTCACCGGCTGGCCCTCCAGGGCGTCAAAATCGTCCTTGATCTGCTGGGAGGTGTGGTCCCAGTCGAACCGGGTGATCTGGAAGGGGTCCTGACCGGCGGCCTGGAGCGCCGCCAGCTTCTCCCGGCGGACCTTGGTCTGCTGGCTCAGGTCCTGCTGGGGCTGTTCGTTGTTCTTCTTCTGTTCAGCCATCTCTCTGCTCCTTACCGCTCGATCTTCGTAACAGTGTACGTTTTGGTGCCGTTGGGGGCCTCCACCTCGGCGATGTTGCCCTCCTTCTTGCCCAGCAGCGCCTTGCCGAAGGGAGATTCTTCGGAAATGATGTTGTGCATGGGGTCCGACTCCTGGGAACCCACGATCTTGAAGGTGAAGGAGGTCTTACTGTCCTGGGTGCTGGTCACGGTGACGGTGCAGCCGATGGTCACCACGTTGGAGGGCGCGTTGTCCTCATCCACGATGACGGCGTGCTGCAGGATGACCTCCAGTTCTGCGATGCGGGAGTAGAGCTTGCCCTGCTCGTTCTTGGCCTCGTCATACTCGCTGTTCTCGCTGAGGTCGCCGAAGCCGCGGGCCACCTTGATCTGCTCCGCCACTTCGTCGGAACGAGTGGTCTTCAGATAGTTCAGTTCCTTGTTCAGCTCGTCGTAGCGGGCCTGGCTCATCTTGTATTCCTTTTCCATAGCCATATCGGTTCATTCCTTTCGTAGATGCGCGGTGCCTCCTGGCAGACACACATACTAATTCTGATTATACCATGCTTTCGTATTATAGAGTTTCCAATATGGAAAGTCAAGCCGCGAATCCATTTCTGTCTTTTAAAATACATGTTGCAAATCATTTTAAAAGACTTTACACTCTTTTTTGCCATCTATTATGAATACGAGGAGGCGGAGAGATGGGTTTTTATATCAGTGTGCAGGAAGAGTTTCTGGATGGTCCCACCGTCTGGTACATGCGGCGGACCGGCCCCTATGGCCCCGAAAACGCCGCGCTGATGGAAGATTTCAAAGGCTGGATCAAGGCGCAGGGGCTGTACAGCGATGACGCCGTCATCACAGCAATTGCGCTGGACGACCCCCGTACCACCAGGCCGCAGGACTGCCGGTATGACGTTTGCCTGCTCCGTGTCGGGAGTGCGGCCCCCCTTTCCGGCAAAGTGGATATCCGGCGGCTGGACAGCGGGCGATATCTGACGTTTTTGATTGAACACACCCCGGAGGCCATTCGCCGCGCATGGGCGGAATGCTTCACTGAACCGGAGCGGCACGGCTTCCTTCCGGACCTTTCGCGGCCTGTCATGGAGCGCTACGCGAAGCGGCTGGTGGACCGCCATCTCTGTGAATTATGCGTCCCCATTTTGTGATGCCGGCGTGATGGCCCCAGGCAGTCAGACAAGCACTTGCTCCGGCGTTTTCAGCGGCAAAACCGCCACCTGTCCCGGCCGGATGGCCCCTGCCGTCCACAGGGCGGCCAGCAGCTGACGCCGGTCGCAGCCATCGGGGAGCTGTTCCTCCCCCGCCTCCAGTCCCAGAGCGTTCTCCGGCAGCGTCCCGCCGGGATACAGCTCCAGCACCGTCTGCTCCGGAAATGCCCCGGCCCTTGGCGAGAACTGCACCACCACCGCCGCACGGCGGAGCTGCTCCATGTCGCCGGTCTGGGCCAGGGGGACGCCGTACTCCCGCCGGAGCTGGCGGCAGAAGGTGCCGTTCCGGTCCGGGGCGCAGAGCAGCACGTACCGGTTCCGGATACACAGAGCCGTCACTGCCTGACGGACCTCCGCCGTCAGATGATCGGCGCACACCGCCACCACGGCGCTGCGGCCAGACTGCCCCCGGGCCTCCAGCGCCGCCTGTACCAGCTCTCCCGTCAGCGCCCGGTACATGGGCAGCGGATCCGCCGGCCGGATGTTGTACCGCTCAAATTCCTCCAGATGCGGAAACCCCTCCGGAAATACTGCCCGGGTGACACCCAGCCGCTGAAGCTGCCGGGCCGCCGCGGCGCACCGACGCCGCAGTAGCGCCGATGGCGTCCGGTCCCGCCGCGTGATGTCCGCCTCCCAGAACCGGAGGCGCAGCACCGTCCGCTCCCGGAGCGGGGCGCGGCGGCGCTGTTTCTGATCTGTCCACTGAATCAATCCAAACATGACAAAGCCCTCCCGCCCCATGGTATGGAGCGGGAGGGTTGTTTATGAGAGGAATCCGTGGAAAAATCAGGGCTCAACTCCAGTTCTTGATGTAGTTCGTCAGGTATTTCAGCGGATCGATGCGGACGCCGTTCTCCGTGATCTCGAAGTGGAGGTGGGGTCCCGTGGAGTTGCCGGTGGAGCCGGTGATGCCCAGCACGTCGCCCTGGTTTACATACTGCCCCACGCTGACGCTGCGGCTGCTGAGATGGGCGTAGAGCGTAGTGTTGCCGCTGCCGTGGGACACCACCACGTAGTTGCCGTAGGAACTGCCCTTCTGGGACACGATGACCGTGCCCGCCTTGGCCGCCTTCACCGGCGTGGTGTAGCCCACGCCGCCGATGTCGATGCCCTTGTGGTTGGTGGAGCCCAGCACACTAGGGCGGGTGCCGAAGGGGGAGTTGATCTTGTGGCTGGGCACCGGCCAGATGTAGCCGCCCAGCGCCGCGGATGTACTGGTATTGCTCCCGCCGTTCTGGGCCGCCTTGGCCGCCTGCTCCTCCGCCAGCTTTTTGGACTGCTCCACGATCTTCTTCTGGACAGCCGCCTCCTCCGCCTCAACGGCGTCTATGGCGGACTGATACTCCTTCTGGTTGGCCTCGATCTCCTTCACCAGATTGTTGGCCTCGGTGCGCTGGGTATTCAGCTCGGACTTCTTGGACACCAGCTCGCCCTTGGCCGTCTCAGCGTCAAATTTCTGGTCCTCCAACTGCTGCTGCTTGGCCGCCATCTCCTCCTGGAGGGCCTTCAGCTGGTCGATGACCCGCTGGTCGGAGTCCATGATCTCGTTGATGAAGTCCAGGCGGCTCAGCAGATCCGTGAAATCCTGGGAGCGGAACAGGACGGACCAGTAGCTGATGGTGCCCCGCTCCTCCATGGCCCGGACCCGCTTGCAGAACAGCTCATACTGGGCTTCTTCCTTCTCCTGGGTCTCCGCCAGTTCCGTCTCCGTCTGGGAGATGAGCTGGGTGTAGCTGTCGATTTGGGACTGGATGTTGGAGATTTGCTGCTCCAGATTGTTGATCTCCTCATCTAGCAGGTTCTTCTGCTCCAGGGCCTTGGACTTGTCGCTTTTCAGGGCGCTGATCTTGGACTGGAGATCCTTGCGCTTGGAGGCCAGGGAGCTGGCGTCCGATTTCAGCGCGTCGATGTCCGCCTGGGTGACGGCCCGGGCAGCGGGTACCGTCGGAGCGGGCACCGTCATGGCGAACACGCACACCAGCGCCAGTGCCGCCTGGAAAAAGCGCCGCAGGGGCCTTCTCTTATTTTTTAATGTATTCATACCGTCCTCCCGGATGTTCTCAGACCTGCAGGAACTTGCGGATGGCGGACAGGCTTCCGCCCACGCCCACCACGACGCCCGCGCCGGCGAAGGCCGCCGCCACAGGCTTCCACAGTTCGGAGAACTCCACCATCCGGATGAGCTGCAGGGAGTCGTTGGCGGCCACGCCCTGGCACACCGCCTCATACAGCGCCCATTGCAGGAAGAAGGCAATGGCCGCGCCCAGCACACCGATCATGAAGCCCTCGTAGACGAAGGGCCAGCGGATGAAGCCGTTGGTGGCGCCCACCATCCGCATGATGGCGATCTCCTCCCGGCGGTCAAAGGTGGTGAGCTTGATGGTGTTGGAGATGATGAAGATGGACACCATGAACAGGATCAGGATCAGGGCCACGCACACCACGGTGGCCACGTTCCGCAGGGTGATGAAGCCGCCGGCGATCTGCTCCTCCGCCCGGGTATCCGCCACCCCCGGCACCGCCTCGATGGCCGTCTTGGTCTCGCTGATCTGCCGCAGGTCCGCGATGTGGATGGCATACCGGTCCCGGAAGATCTCCGGGTCCAGGTCCTGGAACATCTCCTCGTCGGGATACTGCTCCTCAAAGGACTTCGCGGCGTCTTCCCTGCTGATGTACTCCACGCTGGTGACATTGTCGATGGCCCGCAGCTCCTCCTGAATGGCCTGCGTCTCCTCCGGCGTGCAGCTGTCGTCCACAAAGGCCAGGATCTCGTTCTCGCTCTCCATGTCCTTCAGATTGGCGTCGGCGTTCACCGCCACCAGGGTGAAGGTGCCCATGATCAGCAGGCAGGCCACCGTGATGCCGATGGCCGCGAAGGACATGAAGCCGTGGCTGAACATGTTGCTGAAGCCCTCGTGGAGGAAATAAGTGAATTTGTGGTCACGCATGGATGTTCCCTCCCACATAGCCGCCGACCTGGTCGCTGATGATCTGGCCGTGTTCCAGGGTCACCACCCGCTTGCCGAAGCGGTTCACCAGATCCTTCTCATGGGTCACCACCACCACGGTGGTGCCCAGCTGGTTGATCCTCACCAGCAAACTCATCAACTCCAGAGAGCGGTCCGGGTCCAGGTTGCCGGTGGGCTCGTCTGCGATGATGGTGGAGGGATTGTTCACCAGTGCCCGGGCGATGGCCACCCGCTGCTGCTCGCCGCCGGACAGCTCGTCCGGATAGTCCCTGTTCTTGTCCTTCAGGCCCACCAGATCCAGTACATAGGGGATGCGCTTCTGGATCTCCTTGGAACTGGCGCCCACCGCCCGCATGACGAAGGACAGGTTGTCATAGACCGTCTTCTTGCCGATGAGGCGGAAGTCCTGGAAGATCACCCCCAGGGTCCGCCGCATCATGGGCAGCTGACGGCCGGAAATGGTGCTGACGGCAAAGCCGTTGACCATGATGCGCCCGCTGGAGGGGATCACCTCTCCGGTCAGGAGCTTGATGAGGGTGGACTTTCCGGAGCCGGAGGGGCCCACCAGGAAGACGAACTCTCCGTCCGCGATATCCAGGGAGATGCCACGGATGGCCTCTGTGCCGTTTTCGTACTCCATCTCCACGTCTTTCAGCCGGATCATATAGAATACCTCGCGTATTTCATAAAGTCAGCGGCCGTTCCGCCGGAAAAAACACCCCGGCGGCACGGTCGACATAATTCCAAACCATTGTCTATTATAAATGATTTTTCCCGCTGATGCAACAGCCGTTTGCAATTATTTCACCCTGCGGATACAGGGGAGACGACGCCGGACCGCCGTTCCGTTTCTCGTCCTGTCTTGCCGGGACGGGACTGTCTGTGGATAACACGTCCCGCCGGGGCAGATCGTTTCGCCCACTCAGGCAAAATATTTCCCCGGCACAGCAGCCGCAGGCTTCTGCACCGGGGGTGTCTCATCATGGATGTCGTTTTCCGGCAGGCTGTTTACGCCGGGAAATTCTCCCGGGCATACCGCAGCAGCTCCTCCCGGAAGTCGGGATGGGCGATGGCGGCCATGGCCTCGGCCCGCTCCCGCAGAGAGAGGCCGGGGAGACAGGCCACGCCGTACTCCGTCACCACGTACTGGATCATGGTGCGGGGCGCAGAGACGGTGCTGCCGCCGGAGATACAGGGCACGATGTTGGATTTCAGGGTCCCGTCCTTTTTCCTGTGGACGGAGTTCAGGCAGATAAAGCCCTTGCCGCCCCGGGAGCGGAAGGCCCCCTCTAGAAAGTCCATCTGGCCGCCGATGCCGGAGAGCTGGCGGGTGCCGGCGGACTCGGCGTTCTCCTGACCCATCAGATCCAGCTCCACGCCGCCATTGATGCTGATGACGTTCTTCATCCGCCCGATGCGCTCCGGCGAATGGATGTAGTCCAGATCGGCGGGATGGAACAGATCCGGCTCCTCGTCCAGCCAGTCATACAGTGCCTGGGAGCCCATGGCCAGATTCCAGGCAGAATAGCCGTTATCGATCTCCTTGCGGCTGTTGGTCAGTTTTCCGGCGCGATAGAGCTCCAGGAACGCGTCGCTGATGGTGCCTGTGTGGCAGCCCAGATCCTTCCGGTCGGACTCCGCCAGCATCCGGGCCACCGTATATGGCACGCCGCCCACTCCCAGGGACAGCACAGCGCCGTCCGGAATCTCATTGACCACGTACTGTGCGATCCTGATGTCCTCCGGAGAGGGGTCCCGATAGCTCCGGACGGGCAGCGGCTCATGCTCCCCCTCCACAATGAAGTCCGCCTCGGACAGGTGGACACGGTGGGAGCCGTCCACGCCTTGCAGCTTCGGCAGGCGCTCATTGATCTCAAACACCACGGTGCGGGCGCTCTCAAACATGGTGCGCCACGCGAAATTGGAGATGCCCAGGCCGCAGTAGCCGTTTTCATCCGGCTGGGAGACGGGCACGAAGGCCACGTCGGTCCGGATGTGGCGGTCCCGGTAGAGATACGGCAGCGCCCGCAGCATCACGGGCATGAACTGCACCAGCCCACGGCTCTGGAGCTTACGCTCGTAGTCGCCGATGTGCCAGCTGTAATAGTGGAAGGTAGTCTGCTCCGGGTCGCACTCCACCGCCTCAATGCAGGGACGGATCACCAGTCCGCCCCGGATGCGGACGTCCTTCAGTTCCCCCTTGCGGGCGGCCAACGCCTTGTCCATCAGCTCCGGGAAGCCCCCGCCGAAGCCGTACTCCACCCAGTCGCCGGAGCGGACAGCCTGTTCCGCGGCGGCCTGGGGCGTCACCAGTTTGCCTGTGTACTTGTTGAGCGTCATCGTCATTCCCTCTTTCATGGTGTGCTGCCTCCGGCAAGCAGGCCGGACAGACCGTGAAGTTCTCTTGCAGTCGATTATACCATGTGCTCCGCCGGAATGGCAAGGACGGATTCCCCGTCCGTGGCCTCCCGCCGCGCCAAAGCAAACGCCGGCCCGACAGTCGTCGGGCCGGCATTTTGTTCATGCTTGGATTTACTTCGCGATCTCAAACTCCACGGTGCCCAGCGCACCGATGGCCACGGTGTAGGGCGGGAACACTACCACGGGATCGCCCGCTTCGTTGATATAGAAGCTGGTGGTCTCATCCACGGCGGAGAAGCCGCCCATGCTCTCGTCAAAGTAGACGGAGGGGTCCTCCGCCGCGGCCATCTGGGCCTTGATGGACCGGTTGCAGACGTCCACCCAGTCCTCTCCCAGCAGATCCGCCAGAGTCAGCTCCTTCTCGTTGGCCACGTCCAGGTTGTAGTAGACGCTCTCCTGATAGGCGTTGGCGATGGACACATTGCTGTTCACCACGAAGGACACGGTGGTGTCCGTCTGGGACTTCACCTCATAGGTGACAGTGACCTGATTGTCGTGCTTGTCCCAGTCCTCTTGGGTGCCGCCGATGGCGAAATAGGCGTCCTTGTAGTCCTGGATCAGCTGCTCGCCCTCAGCGGTCTTCTCCTCCACCCGCTGCCGGATCTCCTGGTTGATGGCCTCGGTGAAGTCTCCGCCGCCCTCCAGTACCGGCTGCTCCACGGTCAGGGTGCGGTCGGCGTCCGTGTCGGTGTAATTGCGGATGGTCAGCACCTGGAACAAACCGCCCACCACCGGCACGTCCGCCGCGGCGGAGGCCAGCGTGGGGCTGATGTTCAGTCCCGCGAACACCACTACGAAGCAGGCCGCCGCAGTGCCCACAGTGCGGAGTGCCGCGCCGTGACGGCGGCTGCGGCGCTTGCCCTGGGCGATGCCCGCCCGGACACGGCTGTCCAGTTCCTCGGGGATGGGGATGTTGTCATATTCGCGCTTTGCATCTTCCATTCTGTTCATGTTGCTCCTCCTTCTAATGCGATCCGTAATTTCTTCAGCCCATTGTATAATCTCGTCTTGACTGTACTCAGGTTCCAGCCGGTGATACCGGCGATCTCCTGCAAAGACAGCTCCTCATAAAACCGCAGGCGGATGACCGTCTGGATCTCCGGCGGCAACTGGCTCACCTGCCGGTCCAGGGAGTCGTCCGGTGCCGGATCGTCGTAGGTACCGGCGTCCAGCATCTCATCCGGGACGAGCATTACCCGCTTTCGCTGCCGGAGCTGGTCGTTGCAGACATTCATCAGAATGCGGTAGAACCAGGTCCGCAGGGCGTCGGGGTCCCGCAGGGTATGGCGCTTTTCCAGCGCCGCGCACACCGCCGACTGCACCGCGTCCAGGGCATCCTCCCGGGAGCGGAGCGTGCTGTAGGCCAAGCGGTAAAAATGGGTCTGATTTTCAATCAGGTAGGTCTCCAATGCGTTTTCTGTGATCGTGGCCACGGTTCCGGTTCCTTTCTTTCTGCGTTCTGATGAATAGACGGAGGAGACGGCGAAAAAGTTTTGGGCTGAGAAAATTTTTTGAAAAATCTTCGGAGCTTTCAGATGCCCTCCTATTATATAACGAAGCCAGCGGCCTTTCCAGGCCGCTGGCTTCGAAAATCTCGTTTACTCGTACCGCAATGCGTCGATGGGATTCAGCTTCGCCGCCTTGTTGGCGGGAAGATAGCCGAACAGGACGCCGATTCCCACACTGACGCCGAAGCTGATGAGAATGGCGTTCAGGGACGGGGTGGCGTTGAAGGTGATGCCGCTGGTACCCAACTGCGCCAGCAGGATCCCGCCCAGAATGGAGCCGATGCCTGTGGCTGTCAGATATCCCAGCAGAATGCCCGCCAGACCGCCGATGGCGGAGGTGGTGCCCGCCTCGATGACGAACTGCCGCCGGATGTCCCGGCGCTTGGCGCCCAGGGACTTCCGGATGCCGATCTCCCGGGTGCGCTCCGTGACGGACACCAGCATGATGTTCATGATGCCGATGCCGCCCACCAGCAGGCTGATGGCGGCAATGGCCACCAGTACCAGCATGGCTACGCCCATCATGGCGTTGATCATCTCCACCGACTCCAGCATGGTCTCGATGTAATAGGCCTCCTCGTCCTGATAGAACTGGTAGAGGTAGTCCGACAGGAGGATCTTCGCCGCCTTCACCGTGTCCCGGGAAACGGCGGTCATCTGATACAGGGTGACGGCGCGGCTGCCGGACAGGGCCATGGCGTTCTCGTAGGGGATGTAGGCCCGGTCATCGCCGCGGCCCTCCTCCATCACCTCGCTGTTCTGCGCCAGAACCCCCACCACCGTATAGGGCACGCCGCCGATGGTCAGGGTCTTGCCCAGGGCGTCGCCCCGGAACGCCTCCCGCTCCAGATACGCGCCGATGACGCAGACGTTCTGCCGCTGGACCACGTCCACGTACCGCAGGTAGCGGCCCTTGGCCAGGGTGTCGCCGTCCAGAGTGGTGCCGGTCTCCGGCCGGTACATGGCCTCGCTGACGCCGTAGACGGCGGTCTTTTCAAACTCCATGCTTCCCTGCCGCACGCCGCTGCCGCCGGAGACCCAGGGCGTGACGCCGCTGAAGATGGCCGGATACTGGTCGGTCAGGGCGTACAGGTCTTCCGGCTCCACACTCAGGGTGGTGCCGTCCCCCCGGCCCCACGTGTAGACGTAGATCTGGTTCACGCCCAACTTTTCCACCTGCTGCTCCACCATGCCGGTGAGGCCGTTGCCCAGGGAGAGAATGATGATCACCGACGCCACGCCGATGATGATGCCCAGCATGGTCAGGAAGGACCGCATCTTGCTGGTGCGCAGGGATTTGATGGCCAGCTTGAAGGACTGGGTGAAGTTCATGCCTCCGCCTCCTCTGTCTCCTCCGGACGGACCACCGCCTCCGGGGCGCTGGCATCGCCGTCGTAAATGATCCGGCCGTCCTGGAGCCGGACGATGCGTCTGGCCTGCACGGCGATGGAGTTGTCATGGGTGATGAGCACCACCGTGTCTCCCTCGGCGTTGAGCTTCCGGAGGAAGCCCAGCACCTCCCGACCCGTCCGGGAGTCCAGAGCGCCGGTGGGCTCATCCGCCAGGATCACCGACGGCTCCCCCGCCAGCGCCCGGGCGATGGACACCCGCTGCTGCTGTCCGCCGGACAGCTGGGAGGGCAGGTTCTTCCGCTTCTCCGCCAGTCCCACCCGCTCCAGGGACCGCATGGCCCGCCGGTGTCGCTCCTCCGCCCCCACGCCGGCGTACAGCAGCGGCAGCTCCACGTTCTCCTGCACCGTCAGCTTGGGGATCAGGTTGTACTGCTGGAAGATGAAGCCCAGCATCCGGTTGCGGATCTCCGCCTGCTGATCGTCGTCCATGGTGGACACGTCCACGCCCCCCAGATGATAGGTGCCGGAGGTGGGCACATCCAGGCAGCCGATGATGTTCATGGCCGTGGACTTGCCGGAGCCGGACTGGCCTACGATGGCCACGAACTCCCCCCGGTCGATGGTCAGGCTGACACCGTCCAGGGCGTGGACCTCCTCGTCTCCCATGGGGTAGATCTTGTACACGTCCCGCAGCTCTATGAGATGTCCCATGGCCTCAGCCTCCCATGGCGGCTGCCGCCGGGTCCTGCACCACGACGGCGTCGCCGTCCTCCAGACCGTCGAGGATCTCGATGTACCGGCTGTCGCTGCGGCCGATGGACACCGTGCGCTCCTCCAGCTTCGTCGCGTCCAAGACGGCGGCGCCGTCCTCCGTCAGGGCGCCCTCGCCGGGCACGGTGACGGTATTTCCCCGGCTGACGGCCTCCACCGGCACGCACAGAACGTTCCCCGCCGTCTCGCCGATGATGGTGGCGGAGACGTTCATCCCGGGCCGCAGGTCCCCGTAGTCCTCCACCACGATGGTGACGGGATAGGTGGTGAAATTGTCCTTGGTGACGCCGGCGATACTGACTTTGTCCACCCGTCCGGTGAAGGTCTGGCCCGGCAGGGCCGCCGCGGTCAGCTCCACGGTCTGGCCCACCTTCACCTTGCCGATGTCCAGCTCGTTGACGTTCATGTCCATTTTCAGATAACTCAGGTCATACACCACCGCCAGAGTGCCGGAGGTGACGCCGTCCACCTTGTCTCCGGCCTTGAAGTTCTTCTGGATGACGGTGCCGGAGATGGGGGAGGTGATGCGGTAGCCGTCCAGGGAGTCCCGTGCGCTGCTCTGCCGCAGGCGGGCGGACTGGATGCTGAGCCGGGCGTCTTCGATCTGCTGGTCCAGGGCGTCGGAGGAGAGGGTACACAGGGCCTCCCCCTGAGCCACGGTGCTGCCGGGCAGCTTGGAAAAGCCGGAGACGGTGCCGCTGCCGTCGGCGCAGACCACGGTGCTGCCGCCCATGGACAATCTGGCGTTGCCGTAGCTGGTGTAGCTGCCGATGACGGCCTGGGCTGTGTAGCTCCCGGCGTCCGTCAGCGTCCCGGGATTGGCGATCCGCACCCGGACGGTGCAGGACTCCTTGCCGTTGCTGGTGACGGTGGTGGAGTCGGACACGGACTCCACCGTACCCTGGACAGAACCTGCAAAGCCGTTGATGAACACAGTGGCGCTCTGTCCGGCATGGAACTCCGACGGGTCCACGTAGGTGAACAGGAAGTCCGCCACGATGTCGGTGCTGGACACAATCTTCGCCAGCTTGTCGCCGGCGTTGACGCTGTCGCCGTTCTTCACGTAGACCTCGCTGATGGTGCCGCCGATGGAGGTCCGGGGCGTCTTGGCGTCCACAGCCCGCTGGTAGTTCAGCTCCTCCTGCTGGAGAGAAATGGCGGCGGAGTTGATGGAGTCCTGGGCGGAGCCCGCGTCGATGGCGTACAGCAGGTCGCCCTCCTTCACGTTGTCCAGCTCCTCAAAGGGGGAGCTGATGATCTCGCCGGTGACCAGGGCGTTGACGTTGTAGGCGTCCGCCGGCTCCAGCGTGGCGCTGCCGGAGACCGTCACCTGAATGTCCCGCCGGGCGGCCTGTTTCACCTGATATCCGGCGCTGGGCTGGAGCACTTTCTGGGCGCTGAGGATCCGGTATGCCCCGGCTCCGATCAGGGCCAATACCGCCAGCACCGCCAGACGCCGGACCCACCGGCGGCGCTTTTTCGGCTTCGGCGCCTTCTTCGGCGGTTCCGCCGGGGCATCCGGTGTTCCGCTCTGTACCTCCATGATCTGCTCGTTCATTCCGCTCACCTGTTCCTTCCATTCCGCCGGTGTTCCCCGGCAAACTGTATAATTGTATTATGTACTTGATACAATAACACAATCGTACAATTTGTCAAGGCCTTTTTTCGTCCCTGCGAAAATTTTATTGGGATGTACGAAGCGTAAGCCCTCCAGCCGGTGGAAGGTCAAGAGAAAATTTTGAAAAGCGCAACGGTTTTTTCCCGGACGGCATCTTGGTAAATGAGGGCCGCAGGCCCGCCGGACATCCGACTCAATCTTGAAGGAGTGTACAACTATGAAAAAGCACCGAAGTCTCCCCGGTTTCCTGGCAGGAATGGCCGCCGCCTTCCTGCTCTGCTGCACCGCCGTCACCGCTCTGGCTGCCTCCGGCACCGTCAGCTTCAATACCGCCCATGTCTCCGTCAACCACAATCGGATCCTGTGGCGGAATAAGGACCTGACCACGGATGCCGGTGCCGCCATTCCCTCCACCATTCTGTATACGGATGAACAGGGCGGTACCACCAACTACGTCCCCATCCGGTACTTTGCCCAGGCCATCGGCCTGCCGGTGGAGTGGAACAGCGTCCTCCAGACCGTCGAGGTCACCGTGCCGGATGAGCTGGCCCTGCATCTGCTGCCCCTCTCCGATCCCGGATGCAGCTGGAACGGTCTTTACGAGGAGGTGGACCCCATCCCCGCGCCGGAGGGAAAAACACTGCTCTCCGCGGACTGCCAGCAGCAGGAGGCATTTACCCGCAGTCTCTCCCCGAACCCGGCGGAGGGCGACTACGTCAGCATCACCATCACCAACAACGGTCCCGCGCCCATTCAGTTCTCCCTGGGCATGCTGACGGGCACCGCCGCCATCACGAACCCCACCCAGGTGCCCGCCGGGACCACCGTCACCCGCACCGTGAAGCTGCTCACCGATGAGGGACTGACGGACCATCCCCTCTATCTGGAACTGGACAACGCCCGGAACGTCCTCCGCACCATAGACGCCGGTATCTCCGCCGTACAGTTTACGGCGTGACGCGCCCGGCAGGGCAAGGCCCCCGGACCGATGGTCCGGGGGCCTTCAGGCTGTCGAAAAAGTCCATTGGACTTTTTCAACAGCCTTCACAATGCCTCGCTTTTCTGCCCGCGCATCGGGCCGAAAAGCTGCCGCTGCGCGGCGCAAACGCCTGCTGACACAGGCTTTTTGCAGGCATTCAATCCAACACGAGGGGG
>JALFSO010000100.1 GCA_022778785.1 Dysosmobacter sp.
CTACGCACGGCTCAAAAAGGATGGCCGGAAGACCCTCACGGAACGCTTCGGCGAGGGACTGTCCGACCGGATGGTGCGTATGTGTCATGCCACCTGCCGCACCGCACTGGAGAAGGCCGTGCAGGAGGGGCTCATCCGCACCAACCCGGCCATTGGCTGTAAACTGCCGCCCAAGAAAGCACGGGAGATGCAGGTACTGGACCGGGACGAGCTTCAGCGGTTTCTCATTCAAGCTAAGGCCGAGGGCTACTACGAACTCTTCCTCCTGGACCTGTCCACCGGCCTGCGGCGCGGTGAACTGATGGCGCTCCAGTGGGATGACCTGGACTTTGAAACTGGCATACTGAATGTGAATAAACAGGTCTACCAGGTCAATGGAGAACTCCAGTTCAGCGAGCCGAAAACCAAAAACTCCATCCGCAAAATCGTCCTCCCGCCTTCGGTGGTTGGGGTACTGCGGGAGTATAAGAAAACGGTGAACTCGCGTTGGATGTTCCCGTCACCAGTGAAGGAGGACTTCCCAATTACCCCCGGCGTGGTACGCCATCGGCTCCAACTTATTCTGGAACACGCTGGATGCAAGCAGGTGCGGTTTCATGACTTGCGGCACACCTTCGCGACGCTGGCTTTGCAAAACGGTATGGATGTGAAAACTCTCTCCGCCATGTTGGGCCATGTGTCGGCGGCGACCACGCTGGACATCTACACCCACATCACCGACGATATGCAGCGCACAGCCGCCGCCAACATCGACCGAGGCATCGGCAAAGCAGCGCTGCCTGAGGGCGGTTCGGAGCCGGGGCGGGAAACTGCCCCCGGCCAGCCGGATAAGCCGAGAATGACCGATTTCAAGCCTGTCATGAGTCGACGCAGGGCGGGTACCGGGTGTATCTCATCCAAAGGGCCAAACCTGTGGGAGGGTCGCTACTCGCCCATGTGGATCGACGGCAAGAAGCACTCCCGCAATGTCTATGCCCACACCCGCGAGGAGTGCGAGGAGAAACTCAAGGTGCTGATCATCGAGATGAAAACCGAACTGGCCGAGCTGAAGCGGCAAAAGGCGGCGGGGACGCTAACACCGCAGGAGGTGGAGAAGAGCAAGAAGAAAGGAAAGAAGAAAGGAAGGAAGAAAGCAAAGAAGACACAGGCAAAGAAAAAGAGTAAGATTAAGCGTAAGAGTGAGAGTAAGAGTAAGCGTAAGTAAAAACAATCACCGACATGGGTACCGAGTAATTGGTACTCATGTCGGTGAATTTGTGTCTGCAAAAACAACAAACACATTATAGAATAAGATACTATTCTTTGCAATGATCATGGTGCCGGAAGACACATTTTAAAAACGCTTTACTTCTATTTTATCTCTCAAACCCTGCGCCGCAATAAACAAAGAAAAAGTCTCTGAAATCGTGGATTTCAGAGACTTTTGGTCCCCCGACCGATGATAAATCCGAACTTTCAATGTCGGCAAAATCAAGTCTTGTCTCACCCTCCTTGTAGTTGAAGGTAATCAAGATATAATCGTCAAAGACGGTCACGGAATTTACAAAACTGTCAATCAGCCTCCGGCGTTCTTCCAGCTTGGACACATCCAGGCTACGGAAACGGCAAATCCAATATACCACATCCTCACGGGTCAGCTTGGGCCGCTTCATTTCCTCCTGGATAATCTGCAACTCAATGTCCTTTTTCCGCTCCTCCAACTCATCAAGCCGCTGCTTGGTGGATGCGTTGATAATCCCCATCTGGATAGCGTTCAGCATATTGGTAATGCCTCGCTCTGTTTCCTCCATCTGCTTGCGAAGGGCGGGGAGTACGCTGCTCTCTCTGGTCTGAATCTCCATAACCGTATCGGCTATGTATTCCACAAAATTATCATCCATCACTTTCGCCATGACAGCATTGACAACGGCGTTTTCAATCGGCAGCTTGCGGATGCTTTTATGCTTGGCGTTGCAGTTCTTTTGCTTCTTGGTGTTCACGCAGCGGTAATAGTGGTACTTCCGGCCTTTACTGGAGCTTGTGCCGCTCTCGCCCACCATCATTGCTCCGCAGGTTCCGCAGAACAACTTTGTAGTCAATAGATAATCGTCCTCGGCCTTGTGACGGGCGGGGGCTTTTTTGTTGGCTTCAAGCCTTTTCTGCACCCTGTCAAAGAGGTCTTGGGGAACGATGGAAGGAATGCCGCCCGGGGTCACAATATTGCGGTAGCTGTATTCCCCAATATACTTTCTGTTTTTCAGCATACGGGCAATAAAATTGAGGTCAATTTTCCGGCCCCGCACTGTGGTAACACCGTTCTCCATCAGATAGTCCATGATGTCTTTCATCGTGGCCCCCTTGTCATACCGGGTGAATGCCTCCAACACAACAGGAGCGGTGCGGGGGTCTATCTGGTAGCATTTATCCTTGTCAATGGTAAAACCATAGGTGAGAGTGCCGCCGTTGTATTTGCATTTCAGAGCGTTTTCCGTGTGGCCCCGGATGACCTTTTCGGACAGCTCGGCGGAGTAATATTCCGCCATACCCTCCAGCATGGATTCCAGAATAATACCCTCCGGGCCGTCTGAAATATTCTCTGTGGCGGACAGCACCTTGACACCGTACTTGCGAAGCTGGGCCTTGTAATGGGCGCTGTCATATCTGTTCCGGGCGAAACGGTCTAACTTCCATACGATGATAACATCAAACAGCCCTTTTGCGCTGTCCTTAATCATGCGCTGGAAATCTGGGCGGTGGTCTGTCTTGGCGGACATGGCCCGGTCAATATAGGTGCGTAAAATGGTTATATCGTTCTTCTTGCAGTAGGCCGTACATTCCCGAAGCTGTCCCTCAATACTTTCCTCCCGCTGGTTGTCGCTGGAATACCGGGCATAGATCACCGCTTTCATTCTTCTTTCGCCTCCTCCATGATACGGAATAACGCCTCTTTCAGACGCTTGTTGACGGGGGCCTGCGGGTCGAAGCACATTTCGATAAACTCCCGCATTTCCCGGTTTTGCTCCGTTTTCTCTTTGAGCGCCTGGGGCTGGTAGTCGTACAGCTTGCCCCTGGGGTCATCGGTGCGGCAATAGAGATAATCCATCGACACATCGAAGTAATCAGCGTACTTGATGAAGATTTCCGGGGCCGGGGTGGACTGGCCTGTTTCGTATCGGTTGATACGGGATTGCTGCACACCTAAAATTTCCGCCATGTTTACCTGGGTCAGGCGGACGCCCTCACGCAAAGCCCGCAGCCGCTTTCCAATCTGCTCCACAAAATATCCCACCTTTCAAAAATAAAATATCACAATTAAGTATAATTGTAAATAGTGTTTTGCGTTTATAGTGGTGTTCATTTTGCCTCGATATTGAAAAAATCGTTGCTGTATGTTAGTATTTAACATAGAGAATGACTTTGAATTTGGGGGCTGAAATAATGAATATTGGTTCGATAGTTTTTCTTGTAGCTATTTTTGTTCTTGACCGATTTGTTCAGAAAAGGTTTCCACTGTTTTATGAACGAATTCAGCTGCCAATAAATGTAATATTAAGCATACTCGTGGCTATCTATTGCTGTTTCATGGTATATAGTGTGTACGATGTGCTGACAAGCGGTGTTTCCAGCGGAGATAAAATATTTTTCGTTATTTTTGCCGGGATAATAATTGCCATTTATATAGTCATGGCTGTAATTGAATGGAAAAGGTGGTTAAACAAACGAAAATGAGTAATGGGGTGCCAGCCTGCGGCTGTCACCCTTGATAACCGCAGAGCGCAGCCTCCGGCCCCTGTCAATGGCGGCTTGCCGTTCATCTCGACCATTGACAGGGGTTGGAGGTTGTGACACCAAAATTTTTTGGTACGGGATAACACAAGGCAACAACATATAACAGCATATAAAGAGATATAATATTGTACGCTAAATTCGTTCATAATTTGTTTAATTCCTGGCATATTGACAAACTTTTTCCTGCGAATTATACTGTATTTGCGCTGGCTGAAATTGTTATCAATGAAGAACTTACAAACCCAAGCAGAGCCGCTTTTGCGGCACAACGACATTTGCCGTTTCTCGGCACAAATCTTTTTGACAGGGCGGAAACGCCCCAACTACTCCCAAGATGCAGATGGGAAAAGTTTGCTGCACTTGCCAATCCAATATCTGCGGGACAGATGAACGGCACAGCCTCGAACTGCGCCAGACAACTTTGATTAGTGAAAGGGCTTTGCGTCGGAGGTGGATAGGAACTATTCACCAAAAGCGTATTCACGAAAGGAGGTGGGCGCTATGGACTATACTCGTTTAATTGCCCATAGCATTTGGAAGTATCAACACTTGCAGACCACCTCCGGCAATAGGCCCGCATAAGTAAACTATAACCAGAGGGACAGGCTTTGGCATGGAAACAGCCAGAGCAAAGCCCCGGTTATAGAGATGAAGCATCAACCCCGGCAAGGTTGATAAGAAAACGCATGAAAGAACTCGGCATAACACAAAAATTTTTGGCAGAGGAAACGGGTATTTCCGAAGCCAAGATCAGTCGGATCATGCGAGACAGCACGGAACCCGGAGACTCTTTTGAGTGGACAGAACTGGATATAAACAAGATTTCCATTGTCTTGCAATGGGGCAAGCAAGGGCGGGACAAGCTGCGTTACGCCATCTATCCCGAACTTGTCTGCTATGATGCGGCATTGGAAAACAGAGAAGGTATTGTCCGCCTTAATTGTCGGTTACAAGACCACGGTTTCCCATTGATAGAGACGAAAATATGATGAAATACCGCCGTTCCCGGCAGCAAGGGGAACGGCGGTAAATTTTTTTGAAAAACTTTTGCTGGAATTTCACCCGTGAAATTTTGGGGCAATTCCGAGTGCTATGATGGGCACAACACAAGGCCGAGTGTTATGTACCTGTCAACCTATGGATAGCGCATCAGCGCTGTAAGAAAGGATATTGCCATGAAACTTACCGATTTGATTGTTTCCCCTAAGAGCCTTGGTGATAAGCTGTGGCTGGTGGATGTGTCCCCGGCTTACGAGTACCAGAACAATCGGCGTACTGATACCGTTCTCGGCTACCGCTACTCCATCGCCATGCCGGAGCATGGGCTGGATAAAGTCGATGTACGCATTGACGGACAGCAGCAGATGGACGCCCCGGACGGCTATGTGGAAGTGCGCTTCGACAACCTGGAAGTGTTCATCTATTGGGCCAAGGGCGATTATCATGTGGGCGCTAAAGCCACGGGTATCCATCTGGTAAATCCCAAGGCTTAACGCATTGGCGGTGCTGACGGGGCAGACGGGGATAAGACAATTCCCATTAAGGGAAGTGTCCCCCGGCGGCAGCGTCAGCGCCGCCCTTTGCCATAAGGGTTAGTATTACCCTTATGGCAAATATGTAGCAAGTAGCAGAACACAACAAGGAGGCCAACATGGGAAATAATGCACAAGCCCGCAAGTGGCTCATGGTCATCAACAATCCAGCCGAGGCGGGACTTGACCATGCTGCTATCACGGAAATCGTACTGAAATTTCATCCAACCTATTTCTGCATGGCTGACGAGATCGCCACCACGGGAACCTATCACACGCACATCTTTTTCTGTACCCGCTCACCTGTGCGCTTTTCCACCATCAAAAAGCGGTTTCCCACGGCGCATATTGAACGGGCATACGGCACACCGAGAGAAAACAAAGAGTACATTTCCAAAACAGGCGTTTGGGCCGATACAGACAAGGTGGAAACCTCTGTATCCGGCACCTTTGCGGAGTGGGGCGAGCTCCCGGCAGACAGCGAGGACAAAGCGCCGGAAATGTTCCAACTTATGCAGGAACTGCGTTCCGGCAAATCCACCATGGAAGTTCTTGAAGAACATCCCAATCTTGCTTTCCGTATCCGGGACATTGAACTGCTGCGGCAGACCATTCTTTCGGAGAAATATAGTGCGGAAAACCGAAAACTGGAAGTGACCTATCTGTACGGCGCCAGCGGAGTGGGCAAGACCTGGGGGATTTTTGAACAGCATGACCCCTGGGAGATTTGCCGCATTACCAACTACCGGGGCACAAGGGGCATCTCCTTTGACGGTTACAACGGGCAGGATGTGTTGGTGTTTGAGGAGTTCAACAGCCAGGTGCCTATTGAGGACATGCTCAACTACCTGGACATTTACCCTCTGCACCTCCCGGCCCGGTACAATGACCGGGTGGCCTGTTACACAAAAGTCTATCTCACTTCCAATTTGCCGCTGGAAAAGCAGTACCGGACGGAACAGTGGGACAGGCCGGAGACCTGGCGGGCGTTCCTCCGCCGTATCCATAATGTGATTGAGTATTTGCCGGACGGCTCCACCGTCCAACGAAAGAAAGGGGGCTTTCCCTATGACCCAAAATGAAAAGTATCAAATCAAGCGGCGAACGCTCCGGCGTGACTTCTGGCAGGGGTTGTGCGGCAGCCCCGATTTGCCTGTCAAGCTGCTGTTCGTGGCTCTGTACCTTGCCGGGGCGGTATGGGTATGGAGCAAGCAAGAGGCCATCAGCACCTTTGCAGAGGGCGTGGAGATGATTTCTCCCATCATGCTGGCCGCCATGACCCACACCGTTCCCGCCTATCTGCTGGTGGGCGGTGTGGCGCTGGCTGTCTTGCTGGTCTATCCATTTGGCAGACGGGCGGCAAAAGATCAACTGCTGAGTATCGGCCTCGCCAATCATGCTGGGATGGCTCCCGACTTGCTCCGTAAGAAGCGGGACAGGGACAATCCCCGTGTGACGGTCTGGGAGTTCCGAAACCAGAGTATCCCCCTCGCGGTATGGGAGGACAAGCGGGCGGCGATAGAAGCGGCCTTGGATGTGTCCATCGTGAAAATCATCTATGGCAAGAGCAAGAGCCTGGTGCTGATGTATGCCGTTTCCGCTCAGAATAGCTTGCCGGAGGTGCTGCACTGGAGTGACGGGTATCTTTCCACAGACAGCTTCGTGCTGGTGCTTGGAGAAAGCCTCACAGGGCCTGTGACGGTCAATCTGGCTCACATCCCCCACATCCTACTGGGCGGCTCCACAGGCAGCGGAAAGAGCGTGCTGCTGAAGCTGCTGCTCATGCAGTCGCTCCGCAAAGGGGCTGAGGTCTATATTGCTGACTTCAAGGGAGGCGTGGACTTTCCCAAAGTCTGGCGGCAGCGATGCCACATGGCCTTTACCGAGCAGGACTTGCTTTACATTCTGGGGCAGCTTGTGGCTGTACTGAAATACCGCAAGGGGCGGCTGGCTGAAACAGGGTGCCCTGACCTTGACGCATACAACGAGGCCACGGGAGATGGTTTGCCTCGTCTGGTGTTCGCCTGTGATGAGGTGGCGGAGGTGCTGGACAAGACAGGCCGGAGCAAAGAGGACAAGGAACTGCTGGCGCAAATCGAAAACAGACTGTCCACGATTGCACGATTGGGGCGGGCTTTTGGTATCCATCTGATACTTGCCACCCAGCGGCCCGACGCCAATATCATCCCCGGTCAGGTCAAGAACAACATGGATTTTCGGGTATGCGGCAGGGCGGACAGCGTGCTTTCTCAAATCATCCTGGACAACACCAGCGCTGCCGAACAGATACCAAAGGACGCAAGGGGCCGCTTCATCACGGGAGATGGCACAGTATTCCAAGGCTATCTGTTTGACGAGGAACGGCTCTAACGGGGTGATTCCATGCCACGCAAGAAGAAGCCTAACGACTACGGCACCGGGATACCCTACCATGAGGTGGAAGCCCTGGCCCGTGTCCTGCTCCCGGAGATACAGGCGTTTTTCGAGAGCGAGGCGGGGCAGAGGGAGTTTGCCGAATGGAAGAAACAGCGGGAAACTGAGCAACAGAAACAGGCATGATAAAGTAGGCGGGAACATCTACAACGATGCTCCCGCCTTCGTTTGCGTCTGCCCGACAAACTGGAATTTGTCTTTCTGCTTATTTACTCAACATCAAATTCAGCCGCCAAATAATGCGGTGTTCCGTCCTTTGCCTTCATTTCTAATACTACACGATAGGTTCCCGCCTCCAAGCGAGTTCCATAATAATCATATTTTTGAACAATACTTCCCTGCAAGCCCGTACTGTCTCCACCCAATGAGAATTCTAAATTATTAAAAGGAAATGTGTCCTGCGAATATGTCAAACGATACCATTGCCCATCAATGTAGCGTTCGAGATACTCAAATCCAGGGCCATCATCCTCAGCGAAGGAATAGATTTCTTTAGAATTCGCAGTAACAGCCCAGCGAATGGTATATCCCTTAAACGGCGACCATGTGGGCTTTTCAATGGTCAATTCAAAGCCGTCAACCTGATTGACAGGATAAGAGACTGGTTCTCCAAGAGTAGGATACTCTGCTGTAACCCGCAGCGTAAGCCATACGCCACCAGCACAAATAACGATGAAAATAAGTAAAATAATCCACCCACGATATCTCTTCATTCAATATCTCCTTTCACAAATTCTGCTTTATAGAATTGTTTATAATCTAATTATATAGTGCAATAGCAGAAAACTCAAGGGCGGGAATATCTCCCGCCCTTGCTTCATCAAATCACATTCTCAATAGAAATGATAAATCCGAACACACTACCCACTTGGATAATGTAGTTCGGATTATCATTGTTTGGTCCGAGTGACTGGAGTCGAACCAGCCTGACCTTGGTCCCAAACCAAGTGCCTAACCGATAGGCTACACCCGGATATTCAGTTTTGAGTTATTATACCACGGTCAGGGCGAAAATCAAAGTTTTTCCTGTCTGTAGTCATTTATGTGGTCAAAGCGGTTTTTGGCTCAATTTTTCTGCCCGGAAAAATTCCGCAAATGCCTGTGTTGCAAGGGGTTCAGGGCTTTGGCTGTTCCCATCGTGGATAGACGGAAAATCGCTCCCAAAGCAAGCGCGCTACCAACTGCGCTACACCCGGATACATCAAATTATTATAGCAGGTGATTGCGCTTCTGTCCAGTCTGCAATTGTACTACTCTTCAAGTAAAATACAGTTTACAAACCCAGTCCTTGATGTGCAGGCATCTAATGCAATAATGCCGTTGCCATAGAACGGGGTGAAAATAGCGTCGGAGCCGAACTCGGAGCCGTTATGTTCGATTATGGAATGACCATATGAAGTATGCCAGTGTCCACATACGATTACCTTATCTTCTTCATAGACCGTAGCGTAAGCTGCCATGCCGTTCACCCAGCGGGCATTCTTCCATAAATCATCTGAGGCTTTGCGCCAATCACTGATGTGACTATATCCATGGCGCTCTCGGAAACAAGGAATCCAGCCATGTACGAAGACATAGTGTTCAGTCTCATAGAAATCACGCATTGCAGGGATGATTTTTTGATAATAGATTGTCTGCTGAGCTGCCTCAGCAAAATCGTAGTGACGGATTGTGGCGATCACAGGATCAAACCCGGACAACTGAAGAGCGGTATCATAGGTTCCATTGCTTATATGATGACTTAATCCGATCCCTTTATCTACAGTAACGAGGTCTTCATACAGATCTTCATGATTGCCCCGTATGAGTATGACAAGGTCCGTGTCCATGAGATCGGATATGAATGCTTCCAATTCTTTGGCTTCTTTACCGCGATCAAAGAGATCCCCTAGAACAACGAGTTTATCATGATCGACTCTGACTATCAGGACAATGACAAGGTAAGAACAGCACGGGATCGCTATATCGAACTCGGAGCTGAAGCCGGCTTTGAAATTGCTCCCATTACTTGGAGTCGGAGGCAGAAAGGGATTGACGACTTATACAAGCATCTATTTCGAAGTAAGTGATTTGATGGGGCTGTAGCGCATGAGCACTACAGCCCCTGTCGTTAGGAGTGACTGAGAATGATACCACGAATCCAGCAAGAACGCCCAAATGTAATAAAGCGCTATTACTGTTCAACTTGCGGAACAAAGTTGCAGCACAGTGATGGTGTCAATCAAGAGTCGTGGCGGTTCTGCCCAATGTGTGGGCAACAGATTGAGTGGGACAAAGTCACAGATGTAGTTTGGGAGGAAAAGTCCTGTGACATCTGTGGAGGATGGCTCATCAAGAAGCACCCTTTAGGCTTTTGGTATGCTTCCAGCGACTACATCGGTGAAACCACATGCCGTACATGTTGGCTGGAGGAATGCTGTACCACCAATTGTCTGGTCTGCCAACGCAGGCAATATCCGGACTGCGAGTGGATCCATCTGAAACAGTTCTACCTTGAGGAGGAGCAACATGGAGATTGATATTTACTTGGATGATTTGAAGCTGGAAGTTCAGAAACGAGTTCTTCGAGAGTTGGGACTCAAGTCTGCAAAGGATGGTAACTACGATGTGTTCCCTCTGTTTACTTTGGTAAGTGCTCAGACGGGTCATGACGAATGATCAGGATATATCGGAGGACAGAACATGGAAAACAGAAATGAAGTGAAAATCGGAGAAGGCACCTATATCGTAGAGCGATCTTTCATGCCTGGTAAAAGCGTAAAAGACCTGCTCGTTCAGCGCCTGATTTCTGAAAAGAAAAAGGACGATGCTAAGAAAAAGGATGACCTCAACGAAATTGCATAAAGGCATAATTGCCCCCAAAGGGCAGAAAAGGCTGAACACCGCTGGTGTTCAGCCTTTTTAAGTAGTGGGTCATGTATCGTCTGTGATATAGTATTTAATATGAACTGGGTACATCAACCTCGGAGGCGGCCTCCATCTTGAACTTATCCATAGCGGCACGGGCCTCGGGAACGTTGAGCTTATTGCTGTTCTTGGTAGACATAACTTCTTTTCTCCTTTTTTCTCAAAACTGATTGCGTTTGGGTCCACTGGGTATCGCAAGCATAGTTTGACTCGAAAAAAGGAGAATATGCCGGGATCCTGCCGGAAAATTTTGTTTTTCAATCTGCCGGAGAGAACGGACTTGCGGCTTTGTCCGGCGCGCATTATAATGATACAAAATCCATCCCCGCTGACAGGAGGTACCTATGGAACAGCATCTGCCCGCCTACCGCCCCATCGACCTGGACACCTGGCCCCGCCGGGAGCATTTTCAGTATTACCGCACCGCCATCCCCTGCGGCTACTCCGCCACCGTCCGCATGGACGTGACGGAGGCGGTGAACTTCGCCAGAGCCCACGGCCTGCACTTCTATCCCTGCTTTGTCTACGCCGCCGCAAAAACCGTCAACGAACAGGACGAGATGCGGATGATGCTGACACCGGAGGGCGCTCCCGGCATCTGGGATGTCTCCCTCCCCTGCTTCACCGTCTTCCATTCCGACGACCACACCTTCTCTGACCTGTGGACGGAGTATGACCCGGACTTCCGGACCTTCTATCAGGGCTTCCAACAGGTGACGGACCAATACGGCGACCGGCACGGCGTCAAGGGACGGCCCGGCCAGCCCGCCAACTTCTTCTGCATCAGCTGCGTGCCCTGGCTGGACTACACCGGCTACGCCAACTACTCCACCGGCACCCCGGCCCTGTTCCCCATCATCACCTTCGGAAAGTATACGCTCTCGGAGGGCCGCTATACCCTGCCGGTGACGCTGAGCATCTCCCACGCCTCGGCGGACGGCTGGCACACCAGCCGGTTCTTCCAGGGACTGGAGGAGAATCTGGCCGCCTTCGGCAGCTTCTGAGCCCCCAGTTTTAGCACTCCAGTCGTCAGAGTGCTAATGTTTACAAACCGTTCAAATCTCCGTAACATAATATCCGATTTTCTCCGATATGATAGGGCCTGTAAAAAGAACAGAGCGGGCCGCGGCCGGGGCAGTCAATGACCGGCAGGCGGCGTGATTTTGAGGAGGAAATGAATATGTTGGAACTGAGACCTTATCGCGGGACTTTCTGGGACCCCTTCTCCGATATGGAGAAACGCTTTTTCAATGACAGTACGCCGGACCGCCGTCCCGCGGCCTTCGGCACCGATATCACCGACGAGGGCACCTACTTCGAACTGAAGGCGGACCTGCCCGGCTTCCGCAAGGAGGACATCCACCTGAACCTGGACGGCGACACCCTGACCATCACGGCGGAGCGCCACTCCCGGTATGAGCAGCGGGAACATCAGGGCAAGTACATCCGCTGTGAGCGGTCCTACGGCTCCTACAGCCGCAGCTTCGACGTCACCGGCATCCACACCGAGGGCATCCAGGCCGCCTACACCGACGGCGTCCTGACCCTGAAGCTGCCCAAGCAGACGGCGGAGACTCCCGTCATCCGCCGCATCCAGATCAACTGAGCGTTTTACCCGATTGATAAAAGCCCCGGCGCCGTTTGGCGCCGGGGCTTTTCGCGTCTTCTGATATCCGTGAGATCCGTCGCCGTCTCACCCGAACAGGCAGGCGCAGCTGAAGCTCCGCTCCGTGCCGCAGAGGCCCTCCATCAGATAGGTGTCCCCCTGGCGGCAGCCCAGCAGGGTCAGGGTCTCCCCCCGGGTGGTCTCCCTGCTGTAGTTGATCTGGAACTCCCGCAGGTCCGCGTCCTGGAGATCCGTGGGCAGGGCGTCCCAGATGATGTCGCCGTAGCTGCCGCTGTAGACGTGGCCGTTGTGGTCCAGCTCGGAGAAGGCCACCGGATGCTCTCCCAGGGACTCCACGCCCTCTTTGGGCAGGAAGATCTTCCGGCAGGCCGGACAGTCCGCCGACCGTCCGCTGGCGGTGAGCTCCTTGCCGGTGAATGCGGAGGGCCGCAGGATCCGCCGGTCCAGCGGGTCCACCAGGATCCACTCGCTCTTTCCGGAGACGCAGGGCGTGCCGTCCTCCGACAGCAGCTCGTAGTCCCGGCACATGTGGGCGCCGCGGACGCCGTTCTCCCAGGTGGAGATGGTGACGGTCTCCCCCGCCACGGGGCAGCGGTGGACCCGGAAGGCGATGCGGGACAGCAGGAACACCTGCCGGAGGCCGTAGAGATACTCGTAGGTGAAGCCCCGGGCCTCGAAATCCTGGGCGCCGCCGTTGGCCAGGAAGCTCAGCAGCGTGGATGTCCGCGCCCGTCCGTGGACGTCGCACTCCCGGAAGGTCAGCTCCTCCTGCCGGAAGAAGCGGTCGTCCTCCCTCCATTGTCTCCGTTCGTTCAGCATAAAGCCTCCGTTCCCGATCGGGCCGCGTCAGACCCGCTTTTCAAAATAGTAGAAGGTATCGTCCTGGCCGTTGGGCCGCATGCAGGAGGCCAGCATTTTCCGGGAGGCCTCGTTCTCCCGGTAGCACTTGGCCACCACCCGGATAAGGTGGACCTTGTACAGCGCCCAGTCCGCCACCGCCGCGAAGGCCTCGGTGCCGTAGCCGTGACCGGCGTAGGCGGCGTCGATGCGGCAGCCCAGCTCCGCGTCGCCCCGGTAGTTGAACCGGTACAGCACCACCTCGCCGATGAGCTTTCCGTTCAGACGGACGGCGAAATTCACCGCCGCCCGGTTCTCGAAGTCCCGCTTCGCCACGTCGAAGAAGCTCCGCTCCTCCACAGGGCCGCCCAGGCCCCCCACGTCGTCGTAGCCCCACCAGCGGTTCCGGTCCTGGTCCAGCACCAGGGCGTTGTAGGCCGGGATGTCTTCCTCCGTCAGGGCGGACAGGGTCAGCCGCTCCGTGGTGAGGGTAGGGATGGCGGACACGTGGCACAGCAGCTCGTTCTGGGGCTCAAAGCGGTACTTGGGGGCCAGCAGCACCGGGCCGTACTGGAGCTTGCTGGTGCGCAGGCCCCGGTCGGCGGCGTCGTCCTCCCGGTTCAGGAAGTCCACGTCCGTGCCGAAGGTCTGGGCAAAGGCCTGCACCGTGGCGGGATAGACGCCGGGATAGGAGTACAGGGCCTTTTCGATGTGGATGATCAGCGTCCGGCCGCACTTCTCCGCCATGGACAGGGAGATCAGCTTCTCCCCGTCGAAGAAGCCGCCGCAGCGGGTCCAGGAATTCCCCGCCAGCTTCAGCATCTCCATGGCGATGTGCAACTCCTGGACGGCCTTGGGATTGTTCTCCTTGGTGAACTCCCCGCCGTAGTCCCGCCAGAAGGCCTCTACCGCCGGGGCGTCCTCCGCCGTCAGCGGGCGGAATTGAGCGTCGGGGCAGGCGGCCCGGAACTTCTTGATGTGGTTCCGCTGGCCGGCGTACCGGCGGCCGGCGAAGTTCTGGAGATCGGCGGTGTTGTACACATAGTCCTGCCAGGTACGGATGTTGCCCACCCGGACATAGGGATACCGGGCCAGCAGGGGCCCCGCCTTCACCTGGGGCACCACGGAGATCACCGGCGGGACGCCGGACTCGATGCAGTCGTTTTCAATGGCCGTCAGGGCGGCGTCCTCGTCCCCCTCCGGGCCGGGCACCGGGTAGTCGTAGACCACCTGTCCGTCGATGGTGTTGCGGACGATGAGGCAGCCCGCCGCCTCCGCCCAGGCGGGGTGCAGATAGTCCCGCCACATGAGCTTGGTGCCCACCGCGTATTCGCACAGGCCGTAATCGCAGTCCGCGTAATAGCCGCGGAGCCGCTCCGCGTCCTCCAGTTGGATGGGTCGATAGTTCAGCATAAAATCAGGTTCCTGACCTCTTTCTGTATGGATTTCTGTATGATATTTTGAGCAATTTTTCATAGATTTTTAATTATAACACATCCTTTGCGAAATTGCATCACCTTTTTCCAAGAAAAACAGTGTGAATATCAATACAACTGCGGAAACGCCGGACCATTTTCATGGTCCGGCGTCTGTTTTCTGTATCATGCCCGCCGCTCCCGGGGGGTCTTGGGGATGGACAGGGTGAAGGTGCTGCCCCGGCCCACCTCGCTCTTCAGCTCCACGGAGGCCCCCAGATAGGCCGCGCCGTGCTTCACGATGGAAAGTCCCAGTCCCGTGCCGCCGGCGGAGTGGCTTTTGTCCATGCGGTAGAACCGCTCGAAGACCCGCTGCCGGGCCTCCGGCGGGATGCCGATGCCGGTGTCCGTCACCGTCACCCGGGCCTCCCGGGGCCGGTCCTCCACCGTGACGGTGACGCTGCCGCCGTCCCGGTTGTACTTCACCGCGTTGTCGCAGAGGTTGTAGAGGATCTCCTCCAGAATCTGGGGAACGGCCCGGACCGTGGACGGCCCGCCTCTCCGCTCCAGAGTAATGTCCCGGCCCTCCGCCGCGGCCCGGACCTGCTCCAGCACGCAGCCCGCCATCTCGTACAGGTCGCAGTCGGTCCAGTCCGCCACCGGGCCGCCCTCGTCCAGACGGCTGAGGCGGATGATGTCGTTCACCAGGTCGATGAGCCGTCCCGCCTCCCTGTGGATGTTCCCGGCGAAGTGGGACACGTCCTCCGGCCGCACCAGGCCGTTCTGCAAAATTTCCGCCGTGCCCAGGATGGACGTCAGCGGTGTCCTCAGCTCATGGGATACGTTGGCGGTGAACTCCCGCCGCAGGCTCTCCCGCTGCTCCTTCTCCGTGGTGTCCAGGATCACCAGCACCGCGCCGCTGAGGTGGCCGTCCTGGAAGACGGGGCTGGCGATGATCTGGCGGCAGCAGCCGTCCTTCTCCAGCACCTGCTCGCTGCGGCGTCCCCCCAGGGACTCCTCCACGCAGCGGCGGAAGCCCGCCTCCCGGTTCAGGTCGTAGGCGCTGGTCTCCTGCTCCACGGTGATATCCTCGGCGCCCAGCAGCCGCAAGGCGGCGGCGTTGTGGGACAGGACATGGGTCCGGGTGTCCAGCACCAGGAAGCCCTCCTCCATGTTGTCGGTGATGGCGGAGAACTCCTCCTGACGGCGGCTGAGCTGGGCCATCTGGAGGCTGATCTGCCGGTTCTGGCTGCGGATCCTGGCCAACAGGGGCGTCAGCTCGTCATAGGTGATCTTGTTGCCGGGGTCGGACGGGTCCAGGGCGTTGATGGGCTCCACGATGAGCCGGGCGGCCCGGGACGCCATCAGGCCCGCCAGCACGCAGGCCGCCAGCACCACCGCCGCCAGGGGCTGAAGGATCTGCACCACCAGCATCCACACGGAATACTGGGTGCTGGCCGTCCGGAGGACGGTGCCGTCCGCCAGCCGCTGGGCGTAGTACAGAGTCTTCTGCCCCAGGGTACTGGAGTACCGGGATGCCTGTCCGGCGCCGCTGTCCAGCGCCGCACGGATCTCCTCCCGGCCGATATGGTTCTCCATTTTGGCCGCGTCCTCCCAGTTGTCATAGAGGACGGTGCCGTCCGCCGTCACCCAGGTGATGCGGTTGTCCCGGGGCAGGCCGGAGAGATAGTCCAGCCCCCCGTCCTCCACGCCCCGGAGGATGTACGCGGTCTGGCTCTGAAGCTCCCGCTCCACCCGCTCCTCAAAGTAGCCGTAGAGCACGCCTGTGATGAGGACCAGGCAGGCCAGCAGCGCCGCCAGGGCCACCGTCAGAATGGAACGAAAAATCCGTTTTGTCATAACTCTCACTCGCCGATCTTATAGCCGTAGCCCCGGACGGTCTCCACGCACTCGCCGCACTTCCCCAGCTTCTGCCGCAGGGTGCGGATGTGGACATCCACCGTCCGGGTCTCGCCGGTGAACTCGTAGCCCCACACCTGACTGATGAGCTGCTCCCGGGAGAACACGGTGCCGGGATTCCGCAGCAGCAGGCACAGCAGCTCGAACTCCTTCTGGGTCAGCACCACGTTCCGGCCCTCCGCCTGGACGGTGTGCTTGGCGGGCACCACCCGCAGTCCGCCGTGGGACAGCACTTCCTCCTCCGGCTCCGGTTCCGTCCGCCGCAGCAGCGCCCGGATGCGGGACAGCAGCTCCATCATGCCGAAGGGCTTGGCCACGTAGTCGTCGGCGCCGCCATCCAGGCCCAGCACCTTGTCGTACTCGGTACTCTTGGCCGTCAGCATGATGATGGGCAGTTTGGCGGTGCGGGGCGCGGCCCGCAGCTTTTTCAGAATGGAGAGACCGTCCTCCTCCGGAAGCATGATGTCCATCAGCACCAGGGACGGCATCTGCTCCTCCATGGCCCGCCAGAAGTCGGAGGGCAGCTCGAACCCCCTGGCCTCCATGCCCTGGCTGTTGAGGGTATAAATGACAAAATCCCGGATGCTGGCGTCATCCTCCAGAAGATAGATCATAAGGCGATCCTCCTTGCAAAATCAAAAAGTGAATCCGTCCCCACAACGCGCGTCTTCCGCCCCCGCGTCTTCCGCCGCAGGCGGAACAGCCCGCGCACTTTCCGCCAAAGGCGGAAAGGCGCGGTGGAAAGCCCCGGCGTTGGCTTCACCTTCCGGTCGAAACCAGGGAAAGGGGGCCAGGGGGAAACCTACGGTTTCCCCCGATTCCCGCGCCTTCCGCCGCAGGCGAAAGGCGCCAAGGAAAAGGGCCAGGAAAAACCTACGGTTTTTCCGGTTGCTCTGCCCACAGGGCAGAGCAATCTGCCGTAATCATTTTTCCGGCGGCGTGTACGTCGGAAAAATACATCGACCCCAGCCGCCGGGGGCGGCGACACCAGTGACGCGGCGTCACTGGTGAGGGGGAATAGCGGAGTCGGGCACCGCCCGACGGAGCGTAAAGGGGGGACGAAGTCCCCTCTTTACCTCACTTTCTTCCGGTGATGGAAAACTCCACCCACTCCGCCACATTGGTGGCGTGGTCGCCGATGCGCTCGAAGTATTTGGCGATCATCAGCAGATCCAGACCCAGCTCGCCCTGCGCCCGGTCGGCGGCGATGAGACCGATGATCTCTCGCTTCTCCCGCTCGAACAGGGCGTCCAGCTCGTCGTCCATGGCACAGACGGACCGGGCCAGCTCCAGGTCGGACTTGACGAAGGAGTCCACGCTGTCCGTCACCATGCGGCAGGCCGTCCGGGCCATGTCGGCGATGCCCCGCATCTCCGACGGGTCCGCCGTGACGGCGTAGGGCGCCAGCTCCGCGATGTCCGCCGCCTGGTCGCCGATGCGCTCCAGATCGGAGATCATCTTCAGCGCCGCGGAGATGGTCCGCAGGTCCCCCGCCACCGGCTGCTGCTGGAGCAGCAGCTTCAGGCAGCGGCTCTCCACGTCCCGCTCCTTCTGGTCGATCTCCCGCTCCGCCGCCCTGGCCTTCTCCGCCAGGGGCAGGTCGTTTTTCAGCAGGGCCTCCGCCGCCGCGGAGATGGCGTCCTCGCACAGGGCGCCCATCTGGATCAGTTCGATGTGCAGCTCCTCCAGTTGCTCGTTGAAACGGTCACGCATTGCCCTCAGCCTCCCTTATCCGAACCGTCCGGTGATGTAGTCCTCGGTCTTCTTCTCTCTGGGGTTGGAGAAGATCTGCTCGGTGTCGCCGAACTCGATCAGCTCCCCCAGCAGGAAGAAGGCCGTCTTGTCGGAGACGCGGGTGGCCTGCTGCATGGTGTGGGTGACCATGATGACAGTATACTTGCTTTTCAGCTCCACCGCAAGGTCTTCGATCCTGGAAGTTGAAATTGGGTCCAGGGCGCTGGTGGATTCGTCCATCAGCAGGATGTCCGGCTCCACCGCCAGCGCCCTGGCGATGCACAGACGCTGCTGCTGGCCGCCGGAGAGGCCCAGGGCGCTGGTCTTCAGCCGGTCCTTCACCTCGTCCCAGATGGCCGCGTCCCGGAGGGACCGCTCCACGATCTCGTCCAGCAGCACTCTGGAGCGGATGCCGTGGGTCCGGGGGCCGTAGGCCACGTTGTCGTAGATGCTCATGGGGAAGGGATTGGCCTTCTGGAACACCATGCCCACCTGCTTGCGCAGCCAGGTGGTGTCCACTGAGGGGGCGTAGATGTTGGTGCCGGCGTAGAGGACCTGGCCGTCGATGCGGCAGCCGGGCACCAGATCGTTCATCCGGTTCAGGGTCTTCAGGAAGGTGGACTTGCCGCAGCCGGAGGGGCCGATAAGGGCCGTGATCTGGTTGGCGGGGATGTCGATGTCGATGTGATGCAGGGCCTGGTGGTCGCCGTACCACAGGTTCAGGTCCCTGGCTTGAATGATGGCAGACATGGTATCCATTCCTTTACTTTTTCAGTTTCCGGCCCGCCAGATTGGCGGCCATGTTGATGAGGAACGTCAGGAGCATCAGGATCGCCGCGATGGCAAAGGCCACGCCGGTCTCGCCCCGCTCGCTGGCGTAGACGTACAGCGCCACCGTCAGGGTGGCGGAGGAGGACTCCAGCGCCGCCCGGAAGCTGTTCAGCACCAGGCCGAAGCCGGCGGTGAACAGCAGCGCCGCCGACTCGCCCACGATGCGGCCCACCGCCAGGATGCAGCCGGTGACGATGCCGTCCACCGCGTTGGGCAGCACCACCGTGCGGACCATGTGCCACTTGCCGCTGCCCAGGGCCAGGGAGCCCTCCCGGTAGGACTGGGGCACGGTTTTCAGGCTCTCCTGGGTGGTACGGACGATGGTGGGCAGGATCATGATCACCAGGGTCAGGCCGCCGGCCTTGATGCCCGCCTGCCAGCCGCACAGCTGGAGGAAGAACAGCATGCCCACCAGGCCGAAGATGATGGAGGGGATGCCCGTCAGGGTCTCGGTGGCGAACTCGATGACCGCCACCAGCTTTTTGTTGGAGGCGTACTCCGTCAGGTAGATGGCGGCCCCCACCCCCAGGGGCAGCACGATGACCATGGCCAGGGCAATGATATACAGCGTGTTTAAAATATTCGGCAGAATACCAATTGTATTGCGCAGATAGCTGGTCTGGGTGGTCAGCAGCTCCCAGGTGATGTTGCCCAGGCCCCGGTAGAAGATGTAGCCGATGAGGAACACCAGCAGGGCGCAGGTCAGGCCGGCGCAGAGATACAGCGCCGCCCGCAGGGTCCGGTCATAGACCCGGCGGCGGGGAGACAGGGTCTTCATGGCTCAGCCCTCCTTCTTGTGCTTGATGAACACGTTCAGCAGCACGTTGATCAGCATGATGAACAGGAACAGCACCAGACCGATGGAGAACAGGGCCTGCCGCTGAAGGCTGCCCACGGCGGCGTAGGACATCTCCGAGGCGATGGCCGTGGTCAGGAAGCGGACGGAGGTGAACAGGCCCGGCATGTTGGGCACGTTGCCCGCCACCATGATGATGGCCATGGCCTCGCCGATGGCCCGGCCCACGCCCAGGACGATGGCGGTGGCGATGCCGCTGCGGGCGGCGGGGACCGTCACCCGGAAGACGGTCTCGATGTGGGTGGCCCCCAGGGCCAGGGACGCCTCCTCGTACTCCCGGGGCACGGCCTTCAGGGCCGTCTCGGAGACGTTGATGATGGAGGGCAGGATCATGATGGCCAGCACCACGATGGCCGCCAGCAGGCAGGCGCCGGAGCTGAGGCCGAACAGCCGCTGGATGCCGGGCACCAGCACGATCATGCCCACCAGGCCGTAGACCACGGAGGGAATGCCCGCCAGCAGCTCCACCGCCGTGTGGACCACTGCCGCCAGCCGGGGATTGGCGACCTTCGCCAGAAAGATGGCGGTCATCAGGCCCACCGGCACGCCGATCACCACCGCCCCGGCGGTGCCGTAGACGCTGGTGAGGATGAAGGGCAGGATGCCGAACCGGGCGCCGGTGGTAGAGTTGGTGGGCGCCCAGACCTTTCCGAACAGGAACTCGGTCAGGCCGATCTCCCGGATGGCCGGGACGCCGGAGATGATGAGATAGACGCTGATGCACAGCACGAAGCCCACCGCCACGATGCCGCACAGCAGGAACACCAGGTGCATGAGGCCCTCCAGGACGTCCCTGGCGCCCTTGGTGCGGGGCGTCCGGCCGTCCGCCGGGCCGCTCCGGGCGGCGGGGGCCGGACCGGGGATATGCAGTGTGTTTTCCATTTGACAGAACCTCCAGTCGGGAAAGCATCTTGTCCGCGCTCCGACGGCGTGTACCGGCGGGCGCGGGGGTCTCCGGCGGGAGACCGGTTCACGGCCGCAGCCTCCGCCGGTGAGACCGGACGGAGGCTGGGCAGAAAGAGGGGGCTTACTTTGCCACGGGCACCGCGCCGGCGGCCTTGATCAGTTCGTTGGCGGCGGAGGAGGTGGCGAAGTCGAACCAGGCCTGGGCCGCGTCAGACAGGGCGGAGCCGTCCTTGGTCACCAGCACGAAGGGGCGCTGGATCACGTAGCTGCCGTCCAGGACGGTGGCCTCAGAGCAGGCCACGCCTTCCACCGTGACGGCCTTGATGCCCGTCTGGCCCTCCACGGAGGACAGAGAGGCGTAGCCGATGGCGTTGGGGTTGTTCTTGACGGCCTCGATGACGGCGCCGGTGGAGGTCAGCTCCTGGGCCAGCTTGCAGGCGTCCTTGGTGCCGGTGATGCTCTCGAAGCCGTCCCGGGTGCCGGAGCCGGCCTCACGGCCGATGCAGGCAATCTCGCCGGCATTGCCGCCCACGGCGCTCCAGTCGGAAGCGGCGCCGGTGAAGATGTCATAGATCTGGTCAACGGTCAGGTCCTCCACAGTGGAGTCGGCGTTGACGATGACGGCGATGCCGTCCAGGGCCAGGGTGGTGCCGGTGAGGCCGTTGGCCTTCTCCTCGTCCTTCAGGGCGCGGGAGCTGAGGCCGATGTCGCAGGTGCCGTTGGAGACGGCCTCGATGCCGGTGCCGGAGCCGGTGGCGTCGTAAGTAACGGTGACGCCCTTGTTATCGGTCATGAACTGCTCGTTGATGGCGCCGATGACCTTCTCCATGGAGGTGGAGCCGTTGGTGGACACGGTGCCGCTGAGTTCCACGGCGGCGGGCTGGCTGCTGCCGGTGTTGGAGGCGGCGGGAGTGGATGCGGCGGGGGCGGAGCCGTTGGAGCCGCAGGCGGTCAGAACGGCGGCGGTCATGGCCAGGGACAGCAGAGTCAAAATACGTTTCTTCATCTCGGAAGATCTCCTTTTCAGCTTTTTGATCGTTTTACCTTCGTGCGGTATGGTCACAGTATAAGGGACGGCAAGTCAAATCCGTCACCATAAGTCTGTAAAGTGTTTGTAAAACCGATCCATGCCGCCCCCCTGTCCCGATCCCGCGCATCTGCGGGAAAAAGTACGTGGAATGCGTTTTTCCGTTCAAATTGCCCAATGAAATTTTTCTATTTTTTTGTATTTTTCCAATTACGTTTTTCAAAAAAACTGTGTAAAATAGAATTGTATGGTATCTGTATCTAATTTTACCGGAAACGGTGAAATCTTTGTTTTTGTAAAGGAGGTCTCAGCGAATGTATCAGGCAGGTGAGTTGGTCTTTTATGGTTCCGCTGGCGTGTGCCGGGTGGAGGGACTGGGCAATCCGGACCCCCGGGACCGGAGCGGAAAGCAGTTCTATCTCCTGAAGCCCCTGTATCAGGACGGCGTCATCTACACCCCGTTGGACAGCGGCGAGCGGATGATGCGCCCCGTCATGTCGGCGGAGGATGCCAAGGCCCTCATCGCCCAGATCCCCACCATCCGGCCCGAGGCCTTCCGGGAGCGGACGCTGCAGCTTCTCTCCCAGCGGTATCAGACCCTCCTCCAGTCCGGCAACGGCCGGGACCTGTTGGAGCTGACCATGTCGGTCTATCAGAAACGCCGGCAGGCGGAGAAGCAGAACCGCCGCCTTGGCATGGTGGACGAGAAGTACGGCCGGCAGGCGGAGCGTCTGCTGTTCGGCGAGCTGGCCGTGGCGCTGGACATCCCGGTGGACCAGGTGCCCGCCTATATCTCCTCCCGGATGAAGGAGCAGGCCTTCGCCGGATAAGGCCATTTTCAGCGCAAAAATCCCCCTGACGCGGCATCCGCCGTGTCAGGGGGCGTTCTGTTTGGGGGGCAGACCCGATCAAATGGCCTGTGCGGGGCCGCCGCTCAGCGGCGGAGGAACATGATGCCCAGGGTGTCCGGGCCGCAGTGGGAGAAAATGGTGCAGCCCGCCTTGGCCTCGATGATCTCTCCGAACCGGCCGTCCGCCCGGAGAAGGTCTCTGGCGGTCTCCACCAGTCCCGGTGTGCGGCAGCAGTCCACCAGCACCGCCCGGCTGGTGTCGATGTCCGTCCGGCCGTCCAGCCGGTCACGGATGTAGTCGGCCACCGCCTTCTCCATGGTGCCCCGGTACTTCTTCACCACGGACATCTTTCCGTCGATGACCTGGATGCCGGGGTGGAGCCGCAGCAGATTGGCCCCCAGGGCCAGCACCGCGGAGCAGCGTCCGCCCTTCTTCATGTACTCCAGCCGGTCCATGACGAAGCTGGCCTCCACCCGGGGGATCAGCTTCTCCAGAAGCGTCAGGATCTCCGCTGGGGACTTTCCGGCGGCCGCCGCGTCCGACGCCGCCAGCACCACCAGGCCGTGGCCGCTGGAGAGGTTCCCGGAGTCCACCACGTACACGTTGCCGAACTCCTGGGCCGCTGCCCGGGCGTTCTGATGGCAGCTGGAGAAGCCGGAGCCGAGATTGACATGGATGACGGCGTCGTACCGCTCCGACAGGGGCGCGAACAGCGTCTCGTAGTCCGCGATGTTCACCGCCGAGGTGGTGGTGATCTCTCCGCCGCCGTCCACATGGGCGGCAATGTCCCAGATGCTGATGTCCACGCCGTCGTGATAGAGCTTCCCGCCCTTGGCGACGCCCAGGGGCGCCACCGTGATGTTCCGCTGCTCCAGAAGGGCGGCGGGCAGATCGCAGGTACTGTCAGTGGTGATCTTGATGGTCATAGGGGCGATTCCTCCGTATATTCAGCGCCGCCGGAGCGGCGAACTTGATTGGGGTTATTCTATCATGTTCCGCCCCGGATTTCCACAGAAACGGGAAAGATGTCTCCGGATATTTTATGGAAACGCTCCCGCCGTCCATCAAAAACGGCCGAAACCGCGCACAGTGTCCCATATTTGTGAATTTTGTCTGAATTTATTTTGACACTTTGGTTCATTTGTCCAAATCCGACTTGCAAAACAGGTGTGGAGTTTTATAATAATGTCTGCTGAATCAACCACAAAAATTCTGAGGACAAGAGGGTCCGTGAACATGATCTTTGGACTGTACATCTGGAACATGGTGTTTCTGCTGGTGCTGCTGGCCTTCGGCGTGGCCACGCTGCTGTATATGCTGGTGGGCCTTGCCAACAAGTACATATTCGCCGAGCCGGAGGCGCCGGAGGAACACCGCTACGCCGCCGTCATCTCCGCCCGGAACGAGGAGGGCGTCATCGGCGGACTCATCAAGAGCCTGCGGACCCAGCGGTATCCGGCGGACAAACTGGACATCTACGTGGTGGCCGACAACTGCACCGACCGCACTGCCGAAGTGGCGGAGCGGGCGGGAGCCACGGTCTACGTCCGCCGGAACGCCCGGGAGGTGGGCAAGGGCTACGCCCTGGACTTCCTGTTCCAGAAGCTCCTGACCCTCCACGCCGGCCGGCACTACGCGGGCTACTTCATCTTCGACGCCGACAACGTGGTGGACGAGAACTTCACGGCGGAGATGAACAAGACCTTCTGCCGTGGGGGCTACGACGCCATCACCTGCTACCGCAGCTCCAAGAACTTCGGGGACAACTGGATCTCCGCGGGCTATTCCATCTGGTTCCTGCGCCAGTCCCGGTTTCTGAACTTCCCCCGGAGCCTGCTGGGGCTGAACTGCGCCGTGGGCGGCACCGGGTTCTTCGTGTCCGACCGGCTGATTCGGGAGAACGGGGGCTGGCCCTTCCATCTGCTGACGGAGGACATCGAGTTCTCCGCCGACTGCGCCGTCCGGGGCAGGGCCATCGGCTACTGCGACCGGGCGGTGGTGTTCGACGAGCAGCCCACCGCCTTCCGCCAGTCCTGGGACCAGCGGCTGCGGTGGTCCCGGGGCTTCTATCAGGTGGACGCCAAATACGCGCCGGCCCTGCTGCGGGAGAGCCTGCGGGGCGGCGTCCACGGCGTCTCCTGCTGCGACATGCTGTTCAACCTGATCCCCGGCCTGCTGGGGGCCGCCGCCGTCTTCCTGCTGGGCGGACTGCTGGCCATGCACTGTCTCCTCCACCCCGCCGCCGGACTGACGGCCTCCCTGCTGCTGGATATCGCCAAATATGTGGCCGCGGGCTACTACGCCCTCATGTTCCTGTGCGGTCTGACCACGGTGCTGACGGAGTGGCGGCGCATCCCCGCCAGCCGGTGGAAGAAGGTGTGCTATCTGCCCCTGTTTCCGGTGTTCATGCTGACCTATCTGCCCATCGCCGTGACGGCCCTGTTCCGCAAGCCGGAGTGGAAGCCCATCCACCACACCCCCACGGCGGAGCCGGAGTCCGAGGGGCTGTGACGCCTCTCCCCTGTCCCGATATCCGCCCGCCGGAAGCGCGCCGCGTTTCCGGCGGGTCTTTTGTTTTGCCGGTGCAGACACGGCGGTTTGATACTATTCTCCCATTAAAATAGGATATTTTAATGGGAGCCGCCGCGCTCCGCGCGTCGGCGCGTCTCATAAGAATCCAACGCGCCGTTGGCGCTATAAAAATAAGACAAATGTCTTATTTTTAATGGATTCTAGTATCATGCTATACTGGAACAGTGCAACGAACATCATCAACAGGAGGACTCCGCCATGACCCTTTTCCCTCTCCCCTACTTTGACGCCCACTGCGACACCCTTAGCCGCTGCCTGAACACCGGCGAGGACCTGCTGCGGACAACGGGACAGTGCGACCTGACCCGGCTGTCCGCCTACCACCCCGCCGGACAGCTCTTCGCCATCTACCACGACGCCGCCCACATGCCGCCGGAGGGCCTGTTCCGCAGGGCCTGCCGCCAGCAGGCCCTGTTTCAGTCGGCCCGCGGGAAATACCCGGAGCTGATGACCCACGCGGCATTGTCCGTGGAGGGGGCAGAGCTGCTGGACTGCGACCCGGACCGGCTGGAGATTGCCGCCGCCTGGGGCGTCCGCAGCGTCAACCTCACCTGGAACCACGCCAACGCCCTCTCCGGCAGCCATCTGGAGCAGCCGGAGAGGGGACTGTCCGACGTGGGCCGGGCCTTCGCCCGCCGGGCGTATGCCCTGGGCATCCTGCCGGATGTGTCCCACCTGTCGGACTCGGGCTTCTGGGACCTGGTCAGGATCGCGGAGGGTCCCCTCTTTGCCAGCCACTCCAACAGCCGGGCCGTCTGTCCCCACACCCGCAATCTGACGGACGACCAGTTCCGGGCCATCCGGGACAGCGGCGGCGTGGTTGGCGTCAACCTGTACACCGTCTTCGTGGGCGGCGGCTCCATGGACAGCCTGCTGGCCCACTTCGACCACTTCCTGGATCTGGGCGGCGAGAAGACGGTGGCTCTCGGCTCCGACTGGGACGGCGGCATCACCGGCGCGGGGGGCATCCGGGGGGCGGAGGACATGGGCCTTCTGGCGGAGGCCATGGCCCGCCGGGGCTACGGCGAGGCCCTGATCCGGGACATCTTCTGGAACAACCTGGCCCGGCTGCTGGGCGCGCCTCAGGTGTGACACGGCTCCATATACGCAGAAACTCCCCGGACGGCGGTGCCGTCCGGGGAGCGGTGTTTTTTTGGGGGGGGAGAATTTACTTCTTGCCGTGCATGGCCTTCATCCGCTGCTCGTGGTTCAGGATGCTCTTGCGGATGCGCAGGCTCTTGGGGGTGACCTCCAGCAGCTCGTCGTCCGCCAGGAACTCCAGGCACTGCTCCAGGCTCATCTGCTTGGGGGGCACCAGACGCAGGGCGTCGTCGGAGCCGGAGGCCCGGGTGTTGGTCAGCTGCTTCTTCTTGCAGGCGTTGACGGTGATGTCCTCGCCCCGGTTGGCGATGCCGATGACCATGCCCTCATACACCGGCACGCCGGCGCCGATGAACAGGGTGCCACGCTCCTGGGCGTTGAACAGGCCGTAGGTGATGGACTCGCCGGTCTCGGAGCAGATGAGGCTGCCCATGCCCCGGCGCTGGATGTCGCCCTTGTAGGGAGCGTAGGAGTCGAACACGGAGGCCATGATGCCCTCGCCCTTGGTGTCGGTGAGGAAGTCGTTGCGGTAGCCGAACAGGCCCCGGGCGGGGATCAGGAACTCCACCTTCATCCGGTCGCCCACGGGGGTCATCTCCACCATGTCGGCCTTCCGCTGGCCCAGCTTCTCGATGACGGAGCCCACGCTCTCGGCGGGCACGTCCACCACCAGCCGCTCGATGGGCTCGCAGCGCTTGCCGTCGATCTGCTGATACAGCACACGGGGGGGAGACACCTGGAACTCATAGCCCTCCCGGCGCATGGTCTCGATGAGGATGGACAGGGACATCTCGCCCCGGCCCGCCACGTTGAAGGCGGTCTCCACATTGGTGTCGCTGACCTTCAGGGACACGTCCTTCAGGGTCTCTCGGTACAGCCGGTCCCGGATCTGGCGGGAGGTGACGTACTTGCCCTCCCGTCCAGCATAGGGGGAGTCGTTGACGGAGAAGGTCATCTCCAGGGTGGGGCGGGAGATCTGCACGAAGGGCAGGGCCTCCACGCAGTCGGAGGCGCAGATGGTGTCGCCGATGGTGACGTCGGGCAGACCGCTCATGGCGATGATGTTGCCGGCGGTGGACTCGGTGACGGCGGTGCGCTCCAGGCCCTCGAACTCATAGATGGCCGTGGCCTTGGCCTTCCGGAGGACGGCCTCCGGGGCGTGGTAGTTGCACATGGCCACTTCCTGATTCTGCTTCAGAGTGCCCCGCTCGATGCGGCCGATGGCGATGCGGCCCACGAAGTCGTTGTAGTCGATGGAGCTGACCAGCATCTGGAAGGGCTGGTCCACCTCCGCCTGGGGCGCGGGGATATACTCCAGGATGGTCTCGAACAGGGGCTTCAGGTCCGTACCCTGCACGTCGGGAGAGTAGGAGCAGATGCCCTGCCGGGCGGAGCAGAACAGCATGGGAGAGTCCAGCTGCTCGGGGGTGGCGTCCAGGTCCATCAGCAGCTCCAGCACCTCGTCGATGACCTCGTGGATGCGCTGGTCGGGGCGGTCGATCTTGTTCACCACCACGATGACCCGGTGGCCCAGCTCCAGGGCCTTGCTCAGCACGAAGCGGGTCTGGGGCATGGGGCCCTCGGCGGCGTCCACCAGCAGGATAACGCCGTTGACCATCTTCAGGATGCGCTCCACCTCGCCGCCGAAGTCGGCGTGGCCCGGGGTGTCCACGATGTTGATCTTCACGTCCTTGTAGCGGATGGCGGTGTTCTTGGCCATGATGGTGATGCCCCGCTCACGCTCCAGATCGCCGGAGTCCATGACACGGTCCACCACTTCCTGACCGGCGCGGTACACGCCGCCCTGCTTCAGCATCTGGTCCACCAGGGTGGTCTTGCCGTGGTCGACGTGGGCGATGATAGCCACATTTCTCAGTTTTTCATTCTGCATAAATCGATCTCCTTACGATACGGGGCAGACAGCGCCGCTCCGCAAGACTTTTTACACACAGCCAAATATTATATGCCACCATTTTGCCGTTTTCAAGAGAAAACAACCGGCTTTTTTCAAAAAATAACACTTTTCTGCGAATTGCCCCGGCGGTTTTTCCCGCGGAGTACCTTTTTGTACAAAGAAGCAAAAAAATTCCCCTCTTTTTTCCCTTCCGCCGCTTGACTGCCGCGAAGCACCTTCCTATAATAAGGAGTGCTGCTGCGGAAGCGGCGCCAGCGCCGCACGTTCCGCCGCAAGTATTTCTGACGTACTGTCGTCAGCATCTGGAGGATACTGTCATGTATCACATCAAAACAATGAACAAGATCTCCCCTGTGGGCATCAGCCGGTTTGACCGGGAGCGATACATCGTCTCCGACGCCGAGGAGAACGAGGACGCCATTCTGGTGCGCTCCGCCAAGCTCCACGACTATGCCTTCCCCCGGAACCTGCTGGCCATCGCCCGGGCCGGTTCCGGCGTCAACAACATCCCCCTGGACCGCTGCTCCCAGGCGGGCATCGCCGTGTTCAGCACCCCCGGCGCCAACGCCAACGCCGTCAAGGAGCTGGTGATCTGCTCCATGCTGCTGGCCTCCCGCGACATTGAGGGCTCCTCCCGCTGGGTGAAGGAGCAGGTGGACGCCGGCGTGGATGTCACCACCGTGGTGGAAAAGGGCAAGGCCGCCTTCATCGGGCCGGAGATCTATCAGAAGACCCTGGGCATCATCGGCCTGGGAGCCATCGGCGCGCTGGTGGCCAACATCGCCCTGTCCCTGGGCATGGACGTCTACGGCTACGACCCGTACCTGTCCGTGGACTCCGCCCTCCGTCTGGACCGTCACATCCACGTGGTGAAGGACATCAACGAGCTGTACAAGAAGTCCGACTATATCACCGTCCACATCCATCTGACGGATTCCACCCGCCACATGATCGACGCCAAGGCCATCGCCGCCATGAAGCGGGGCGCCCGGTTCATCAACCTGGCCCGGGGCGAGATCGTGGACGACGACGCCATGATGGCCGCTCTGGAGTCCGGCAAGGTGGCCTGCTACGTCACGGACTTCCCCAACAACAAGATCATGCAGGCCCGCCATGTGGTGGCCTTCCCCCATCTGGGCGCCTCCACGCCGGAGAGCGAGCAGAACTGCGCCGTCATGGCCGCTAACGAGCTGATCGACTATCTGGAGTACGGCAACATCCGCAACTCCGTGAACTTCCCCGCCGTGTCCCAGGAGCCCAGCGGCGTGGTGCGGCTGTGCATCATTCACAAGAACATCCCCGCCATGCTGGCCAATATCACGGCCCTGCTCAGCAAGGACGGCGCCAACGTGGAGAACCTGAGCAACAAGTCCAAGGGCGACTACGCCTACACCATCGTGGACTTGAACTCTGAGGTGGACGCCACGGTCCTGGAGGACGTCAAGTCCCTCAACGGCGTCATCCGCGTCCGGGCCCTGCGCTGGGCGTGAGCCGGCGGAGCCAGCCTGTCAGTTCTCTGAAAACCCGAGGGCGTCCGGAGACATCCGGACGCCCTCGGTCTTTTCTTTTGTCCGCCGGGCGGCTTTTTCCCGCTCCGGCGTTGACAGCCGGGACAAAAACGGGTAAAATAAGACCCGCTGAAGCCCGCAGCCCATAAAATGCCCCGGTAGCTCAGTCGTATAGAGCGGTCGCCTCCTAAGCGGGAGATCGTTCTCCCGCTTAGGGTTACAAAAAAATTGAATATTGTGCATAAGCCTCCGTAGCTCAGCTGGATAGCAGCGTTCGCCTCCTAAGAAAAAGGGCGAGCACGAGTCTGCTGAAAAAGGGCAAATTTGTTGTGAGTTCAAATCCTCTTGAGAAATGACTCCTGACGCGACAGTTCCGACTTCCCGTCTAACAATGGCGGAAGGGTCAATTATACGGATGCTGCTAATAAACCGGTCGAAAATCGACCTCTTTTTGATTAGAAGAACCGCTCTTCGGAGCCTTCTTAATACAGGCTGAAGTTCCAAAAACCCAGGAAATAAGCCAAAAATTGAATAAATGTCTCTGTAGCTCAGTAGGATAGAGCGTTCGCCTCCTAAGGTTGCGTTACAACGGCCACCTCAAAAAAAACTAAATAAGGGATTGCAGTTCGACTTTGATCGGGCTATAATCATATATCAGACACGTCCATATAGCTCAGCTGGATAGAGCACACGCCTCCTAAGCGGATGCTCTACACTCGCCAATGGCACCCTTTTTCCCAAAATTTCATATCTGCGTCCGTAGCTCAGCAGGATAGAGCGTCCGCCTCCTAAGCGGAAGGCCAGCGGTTCGAATCCGCTCGGGCGTACCAAAAAC